>NZ_BAABLF010000001.1:0-246042 GCF_039544205.1 Ferrimonas gelatinilytica
TGAAGACTTGGTGGGCGGTACTGGGTTCGAACCAGTGACCCCCTGCTTGTAAGGCAGGTGCTCTCCCAACTGAGCTAACCGCCCAAATCTTTGCCGCTTCCCGCCAACCAGGCGAGAAACCGATATAAGTGGCGTCCCCTAGGGGATTCGAACCCCTGTTACCGCCGTGAAAGGGCGGTGTCCTAGGCCTCTAGACGAAGGGGACCCCGGACNCAACTGAGCTAACCGCCCAAATCTTTGCCGCTTCCCGCCGGCCAGACGAGAAACCGATATAAGTGGCGTCCCCTAGGGGATTCGAACCCCTGTTACCGCCGTGAAAGGGCGGTGTCCTAGGCCTCTAGACGAAGGGGACCCCGGACATAAAAGGCCGCATGGCGGCCTTTTACTGAAACCTTGGTGGAGCTACGCGGGATCGAACCGCGGACCTCTTGCATGCCATGCAAGCGCTCTCCCAGCTGAGCTATAGCCCCAGAGCGCACTCACGAGGGCGTCCCCGTTAGTGCGTGGCGCATTTTAGGGAGCCCCCCCAAGTGAGTCAATAGCGTTTTTTACGAATTCGCTCTGTTTGCTACAAATTCAACCGCCTTGTTGATCCTTTCTACGGAACGCGTCTGCCCTATCAGCAACAGAGTGAGATCCAGGCTTGGAGACTGGCCCGCACCGGTCACCGCAACCCGCAGGGGCATGCCCACTTTCCCCATCCCAAGCTCCAGCTCTTCGGCAGTATCCTTGATGCTCTGATGGATCGCCTCGGCGCTCCACTCGCTCAAGGCGGAGAGCTTCTCGGCGATCCGCTCCAGGGGAGCCTGGGCCACGGGGCGCAGGTGCTTTTTGGCAGCCGCCGCATCGAACTCGGTGAACTCCTCGTAGTAGTAGCGGCTGGACTGCGCCAGCTCCTTGAGGGTCTGACAGCGCTCGGCCATCACCGGGATGAGGTCCGTCAGCGCCGGACCGTTGGCGGTATCGATCTTCTGATCCGCAAAGTGCCAGGCCAGATGCTCCGCCACCTCCTCCACCGGCAGGCTCTTCATGTAGTGCTGGTTCAGCCACAGCAGCTTGTCGGTATTAAAGGCGGAGGCGGACTTGTTGATCGCCTTCAAGGAGAACAGCTTGATCATCTCCTCCATGGAGAAGATCTCCTGGTCACCGTGGGACCAGCCGAGACGCACCAGGTAGTTGAGCAGAGCCTGGGGCAGGAAGCCGTCGTCGCGGTACTGCATCACGCTGACCGCACCGTGGCGCTTGGACAGCTTGGCGCCGTCATCACCCAGGATCATGGAGACATGGGCGAACTCCGGCACCGGGGCGCCCAGCGCCTCGTAGATGTTGATCTGACGCGGCGTGTTGTTGATGTGGTCCTCCCCACGAACCACCTGGGTGATCCCCATGTCCCAGTCATCGATAACCACACAGAAGTTGTAGGTCGGTGCACCATCGGTTCGACGGATGATCAGATCATCGAGTTCGCGATTGTCGATCTCAATGCGGCCGCGAACATGGTCATCCCAGGCGACTTTGCCCTCGACCGGGTTGCGGAAACGCACCACAAAGGGGGCATCGGCCTCCGGCGCTTCCCCGAGGTCACGGCAGTGGCCGTCGTAACGGGCCTTCTCACCATTGGCCATCTGCTGTTCACGCAGGGCATCGACCCGCTCCTTGGAGCAGTAACACTTGTAGGCTTTGCCCTCTTGCAACAGCTGGTCAATCAACTGGTTGTACCGATCGAAACGCTGGGTCTGGAAGTAGGGTCCCTCCTCCCAGTTCAGGCCAAGCCAGTTCATCCCTTCGAGAATGGCGTCGATCGCCTCCTGGGTAGAACGCTCCAGATCGGTATCTTCGATGCGCAGGACGAAATCCCCGCCTTGATTTCGGGCGTATAACCAGGAGTACAAAGCAGTGCGAGCGCCACCGACGTGCAAAAAGCCGGTCGGGCTGGGGGCAAAACGGGTCTTAACGGTCATATCCTTCTCGATATACAGTAACTTGAGGAAGTGGCCCGGGGCCATGTAGGCAGGCTAGTTTAGCAGCCTCCCCGCACAGCGCCAAAAGCTATCGCTGCAGGCCCGCTGAAGGGGAAATATTGTTCTACGCTAACTCACAGAACTTCGCATCGGAGGATAGCAATATGCCGAAGTCCATCTCTCAATCCGCCCCCTTGGAGAGCATCGCCCGTTACCTGCAACGGGTGGAGGGCTGTGATCCGGTTCAGGCCGAACGAGAAGCACGCCAGGTGGTTGCCGACTTCGAGCGCATGCAGCGCCAGGGTTACATCAGCGGCTGGTACTTTGACGAGCAGGGCCATCTGGACCTGATCCCCTCCGATGACGTGCTGGGACGATTGAATGAAAAATAAACGGCGCGGTCGGCTGACCGCGCCGCGCGAGCCCTGTGAATTTCCCCTCTCTCCCCTATTGAGTCCTTCCGGTAAACTGGCATAGTAAACAGACTACCCGCAGTTTTATCGAGGCAACTCAAGCGTCTATGGATCTACGTCAGTTACGTAATTTCGTCATGGTGGCAGAACATGCCAGTTTCACCCGAGCGGCGAAAGTCTTGGGAGTTGCCCAACCTGCGGTCAGTACCGCCATCAAGAAGCTGGAGACCGACTTGGGACTGGTACTGCTGCATCGCCAGGACAAACGGGTCCAGTTGACCGCCGAAGGCAAGGAATTGCTGCCCCATGCCCAGGCGATTTTGCAACGGGTTGAACAGGCCACCCAGGCGATGGCAAGGCTGCGGGATCTGGATCGCGGCGAAGTGCGGATCGCCCTGCCGGGCATGGTCGGCTCCTACTACTTTCCGGCCCTGTTGATGGCGTTTCACCATCGCTATCCGGAGCTCAAACTGTCACTGTGCGAAGCGGGCACCAAAGAGATCCTCGGAATGCTGGAGCGGGACGAAGTGGACATCGGCATCATCATCGATCCCGGCGAACATGCCGGCCTCGAGACCCTGCCTTTAACCCGACCTGAGATGATCGCGGCGGTCGGCCTCGAACATCCCCTGGCCAAGCAGGACAGCATCGACTGGGATGAGTTCTTCCAGCATGAACTGGTGATGTTTAAGGACGGCTATTATCACCGTGAATTGGTTAATGAGTTGGCCCAGGCCCGGGGCTTCCAACCGGATATCGCCTTCGAGACCAACCTGATCGAGCTGATCCGCAGCATTGTCCGGCAGGGTTTTGCCATCACGACGGTGCTGGATATGGTGGTCAAGGGGGATCCGGAAATCAAGGCGCTGCGGTTTAAGGAACCGATGTACATGGATCTGCATGTTGGCTGGAAAAGTGGCCGTGCCCTAACCCAGGCGGATCGTACCTTCCTGGACTTTTTGCTGGAACAAAACGCCTGACACCGACAAGGGCGGACTATGACAGCAAGCTGTTCATCAGCAGTTGCAGGATCACCGCGTTGGACACATCCACAAAGAAAGCGTTAGCCAGGGGAATCACCATAAATGCCAGCGGTGCGGCTCCGTAACGGGCCGTTACCGCGTTCATGTTGGCCATCGCATTGGGGAGTGCCCCCAGTCCCATGCCGAGATAACCGGCACAGATCACCGCGCTGTCATAGCTCCTGCCCAGCAGTGGAAACATCACGAAAAGCACCAGCAACACCATCATGGCGACCTGGGCCAGCACCGTCAGCAGCATCGGCAGCGCCAGATCCACCAGCGTCCAAAGCTGCATCCCCATCAGTGACATCGACAGAAACAGGCCCAGGGTTATCTCTGACAGCAGCGGCAGCGATTGCCCCTCCGTCGGAGCTTCAAGCCTAGGTAACAGTCGGGGTAGCACGTTCGTCAACACCAGACCGGTTAGCATGCAGGCCAGGAATTCGGGAATATTCACACCATGTTGCCCGGCCAGAGCGGCGATATTGGTGCCCAGAATGATGCCAGCGCTGACATACATCAACACCACGAACATCCCCTGGCTGTCTATCTGGCGCCCCTTACGCTCTCCGCTTTGAGTCCTCAGTACCGGCTCACCGGCACGCAAACGGTGACGTTCGATAAGACGCTGGGCCAAGGGCCCGCCCACCAGCCCCCCCAGTACCAGGCCGATGGTGGCACTGGCGATCCCGATCTCCAGGGCGTTCTCCACCCCGGCGCTTTGCTCAAATACCGAGGACCAGGCCACCGCGGTTCCATGGCCACCGAACAGGGAGACCGAGCCGAGGAGCAAACCATTAATAGGCGGAAGCCCGCTGGCCTTGGCCATCAGTAATCCGGTGACATTTTGCAGCAGTACCCCCAATACGCAGATCACCAACAGCACCATCATGGGGCGCCCACCACGGGTCAACATCTCGAGGCGGGCCGTCAGCCCTACGGAGGTAAAAAACGCCAATAGCAGGACGTCGCGCAATGAGGTATCAAACTGAAGATCGAAACCGAAAAACTCGTGAGCCACGAGGGTAAGAAGGGAGGCTGCGATCCCCCCACTGACAGGTTGGGGAATGTTGTAGGTTCTTAGCACAGCGATCTGACTGTTAAGCAGGCGCCCCATCAACAACACCAGGATGGCGGCCAGCACAGTCTCTCGCAAAGATAACTCCATCCTCAACACCTCGAATCGCGTGCTTCAGCACCTGCTGTCCCGGTCGGGGTCAAGGAGATCCCGAACAGGCTGTTGGGTCGCTCAGAAGCCAGCAACGCCGGTCAGGATCGCCGTAACGTCACTGCCATCCACGCGCTCTTAATCGCGTGCTTTAATGACTTGGCCGTAGGAACGAGAGAAGGAAGTATAGGCCTCATTTTGCCCGCCTTGGGGGCTTGGGCCCAGAAACCCGTGGGGAAGTAACCGGTTTAAAAGGCATCCGGCTGCAGCTCGGGGGCGGCCTGCCTGAAGCAGGGAAGCGTGCGGCATCGCGCGACAATCTGGTTGATGCGGCGGTAGGGTTCCAGCATCAGCTGCTCCCGTTGCGCCTGTTCCCACTGGGGGAGTAGGCAAAGATCCGCCAGGGTTAAGCCATCCCCAAAACAGTACTCACCCGCAGTGCGCTCCAGTTGCACCTCCAGGGCATCAAAGCTCTGTCTTAGCCAATGCTGTCGCCATGCCTCCGGCGTCGCTGACGATGACTCGTGGTATATCGCGAGGCGGCGTTCTACCCGGCTGGTCAACAGGGGCTGGCAATCCGAAACCATCATCTGGGCCAGAGAGCGAACCTGGGCACGCTCCACCGGCTTGCTCGGCAGCAGGGGGGGGAGTGGGTAGGCTTCCTCCAGGTACTCGATGATCGCCAGGGACTGGGAGAGAACGAAGTCGCCATCCACCAGGGTGGGCACTGCCCGGGCCGGATTCAGCAAGCCGTAGCCGGGCAGTCGGTGTGCCCCGCCGTCCCGCTCGAGATCCACCGCGACGTACTCAAAGGGCAGGCCCTTGTAGTGGCAGGCAATGCGAACCCGGTGGGCGGCGACCGAGCGCCAATAACCGTACAGTTTGACCATGCAGCATCCCCCTGGCGATGCCTTAATCCCTGTCATCACTATAGACGGGGCGATACCCGCCGAGAGAGAAAAGGGCATTAATTCATTCGATTGGGGGATGCATTCATGGCATCCGTCCGCCACCTGGCCGACGGCGCCACAAGGCTCAGATCACGCCGCGACGGATCTGGTCCTCTTCGATCGACTCGAACAACGCCTTGAAGTTGCCCTCACCAAACCCTTCGTTGCCCTTACGCTGGATGATCTCGAAGAACACCGGACCGATAACCGTCTGGGTGAAGATCTGCAACAGGATCCCATCCTTGCTCGGGGCCCCGTCAATCAGGATCTGCAGCTCCCGCATCGCGTCGAGATCTTCCTGGTGCCCCACGACACGGTCATTGACCTTGTCGTAGTAGGTATCCGGGGTCGGCATAAAGGCCATGCCACCATCACGAAGGGTCTTAACGGTCTGGTAGATGTCGTTGGTACTCAGCGCGATGTGCTGGATCCCCTCCCCTTGGTAAGCACGCAGGTACTCCTCGATCTGGCTCTTGTCATCAGACGACTCGTTGATCGGGATCCGGATCTTCCCGCAGGGGCCGGTCATCGCCCGGCTCACCAGCCCGGTCAGTTTACCTTCGATATCGAAATAGCGGATCTCACGGAAGTTGCCGATCCTCTCGTAGAAACCGGCCCAAGTATCCATATTGCCCCGGAAGACGTTATGGGTCAGGTGATCAATCTCGAAAAGCCCTGCGTCACAGGCCTTCAATCGGGCCTGTGCATCGGGGTAGAAACGGAAATCCACGTCATAGATGCTTCGGTCACCGTAGCGATCGACGAAGTAAAGCGCCGAACCGCCGATGCCTTGTACCGCAGGAATATTCAGCTCCATCGGCCCAACGGCGGTTTCCAGCCGCTCAGCGCCGTTGGCTAACGCATGGGAAAGCGCCGCTGCTGCATCCCGGCAACGCCACGCCATGCCGCAGACACTTGGGCCGTGGGCCCGGGCAAAGTCGGCCGCCTGGGAGTGGGGCTCGGCATTGATGATGAAGTTGATGTCCCCCTGACGGTAGAGCCAGGCCTCCTTGCTGCGATGACGAGCGATCTCGGCAAAGCCCAGGTGGACGAACAGGTCCTTAAGCGCCTGGATCCCCTTCGGGTCCGGTGCGGTGTATTCGACAAACTCGAACCCGTCAGTCCCCAGGGGGTTACGACGCTGTTCGGATTGGGGGTCATTGTTATGGGTCGTGTGAGTCACTGTGCTTTCCCTCTTAAATTCTCATATGTTCACATTGCAACAACAACCTGTTTACCTAATCGGAGGGCAGGGATAAACCACCGCGCAGCACCAGCACAAACACGACGCAAAAAAAAATGTCAGGGTGACGTTACACCCTGACATTTTCCCATATTTATTAATACCTTAATGCCCTATGATGGCGTACGCTGCTTACCGATGCGGTACTCACGGAGCTTATTCGCAATGGCGGTGTGCGATACCCCAAGCTTGCGGGCCAGCTGGCGGGTCGAGGGGTAGGCAGGGTAGAGGCGCCGCAACAGGCTGGCCTCAAACTGCTTAACCGCTTCATCGAGCGTGCCCTCAAACTCCCGGTCGAAATAGCCGAAACTCTCGTTCCAATCGGGCAGGCGAAGCTGCTCCGGCGTCAGTTCACCCCGCTGCTCCGCCATGGAGACCGCGCGGAAAATGGCATTTTTAAGCTGCCGAACGTTGCCGGGCCAGGCGTAGTTGCGGATGAACTCCCGGGTTTGCGCCGAGAGCTGCCGCACCGGCGTGCCCAACTGCTCGCTGTAGTGTTCCAAAAACAGCTCGGCCAGAGGGATGATGTCTGCTTTGCGCTCCCGCAGCGGGGGGAGGATCAAGTTCAGGACGTTGATGCGGTAGTAAAGATCCTCACGAAACTCCCCTTTCTGGCATAGCTCCGAGAGGTCTTTCTGGCTGGCACAGATGATGCGCAGATCCACCTTGATCTCGGTATCATCCCCCACCCGACGGAAGCAGCCATCCTGGATCAGACGGAGCAGCTTGACCTGCAGTTGAGGGGACATATCCGCCACATCATCCAGGAACACAGTGCCTCCGCTGGCCTGCTCGATCACCCCACGCTTCACCACCTCACCGGGGCTGCTGGCCAGGCCAAAGAGTTCGCTCTCCGCCACATTATCCGGCAATGAGGCGCAGTTGATCACCACGAACCCCTTGTCCCGGCGTAAACTGGCTTCGTGGCACGCCCGTGCCATCTGCTCCTTACCGGTGCCGGTTTCCCCCAGGATCAGCAGCGGCGCCTCCAGCTGAGCCATGCGACGCGCCTCCTCCAGCAACAGCTTCATCCGCTCGCTGTCGGCAATCAGGGTATCGAAACCGGAACGCTGCTCCCGCAGGGCATTAAACTGCTTGCCAACCCGAGCCGGCGACTTGAGCTGTACCATGGCGCCCGCCAAAATCTTCTTCCCCTCCTCGTCCGGCAAGACGATGGGCGACATCTCGGCAAGGTACTGGTTACCGGCAATGGTCACCTTGGTCGCCTGAGGTTGCACCTGCTCCGAGCCCAGCCAGCGGACAAAGGAGAAACCGTGTAGGTAATTGGCAATAGGCTGGTCTACCAACTCCTCCCAGGAAACACCAAGGATCGCCAGGGTCGAGTCATTGGCCAGCGCAAAATTGGCTTTTAAGTCAATAGAAAATACCGGATCCGGCAGCGTTTTCAGTAGCGCCGAGAGTATCGAGTGCTCCCTCTCAGAGGGCATGTAAGGAACCGTGCGGACATCCGTGACATCACGAATTTTACGCAGTTGCGGCATCAGCGCCTGCAGTTGGTCAAAGCTGGGGGCCGGGATCTGAAGATACACAAAGCCTTCGCTGGCCGCGTCGATGGCATTGATATTGATTTCAAATTTTTCTAATACATCGAGGATTTCGCGGGCAAGCCCGATCCTGTCCTGACAACTGACTCGTAAGCGCATCCTCTCTCCCTGTTATTATCATGCGGGGCCCGGCGACTACCGATAGGGGTTGCGGGATATCGGGTCATCCTGACCGGCGCGGGGCTCAGTGCGGAGATGATACTGTAAAATTCGCTGTACAATACAGTCAAAAAAATGAAAAAACCCACCGCGATGGGTGGGCTTGGAGACTGGGCGAGACCCGATCACGAGTCAAGCAGTGCGTCGGTCTTCGCCGCCATGATGAGGTCATTGCGGTGTAATCCATTGATGGCATGGGTCCACCAGGTCACCGTCACCTTTCCCCACTCCAGCAGGATCGAGGGGTGATGAAACTCCGATTCCGCCAGCTCAGCCACCCGGTTTGCAAAGGCCCAGGCCAACTTGAAGTTCTTAAAATCGTAAGCCCGCTCCAACTGCATCACACCATCACGGACCGGGAGGGACCAATCCGGTATCTGCTTCATCAGTTTGGCCAGTTCCTCCTCACTGATCTTCGGGGCTCCAGCCTGGCAGGCTTCACATTTGAGTTCGGTCAATTCGGTCATGCTTGGCTTCCTTTCTTAGCTAACGTTTTTTTTCATCTCAAAACTGGGCGCAAAAAGACCCAACTGCTGGGCACGACGAACATGCGCCATCAGATCCTGCTGAGCAAGATCGTAAAGCTGGTCAATCTGCTCCAACACAAAGTAGATGGGTTGCATGATATCGATGCGGTAGGGGGTTCGCATCGCCGTCACCACGTCCAGCGGCTTGCGCTCGGGCTGTTCAGACATCGCGTACTGGGTCTCACCGGGGCTGGAGAGGATCCCACCGCCGTAGATCTTGAGCCCATCCGGGCTGTTTACCAGGCCAAACTCAACGGTAAACCAGTAGAGTCGGGCCAGGAATACCCGCTCCTCGGGGCTGGCGGCGAGGCCGAGCTCACCGTAGGTCTGGGTGAAGTGGGCAAAGGCAGCATTAGTCAGCAGCGGGCAGTGGCCAAAAATCTCATGAAAGATGTCCGGCTCCTGCAGGTAATCCATCTCCTCACGGGAACGAATGAAGGTCGCCACGGGGAAACGCTTGCTGGCCAGCAGTTCGAAGAAACGTTCGAAGGAGATCAGGGCTGGTACCTGGGCAGTTTGCCATCCGGTGGCATCGAGAAGGACACTATCCACCTCCGACAGCTGGGGGATCCTGTTCATGGGCAGATCCAGCGCCGCCAGTCCCGCCATATATTCATCACACGCTTTCCCCTGGATGCATGCACTCTGTCGGGCGATCAACTCAGCCCAAATCTGGTGCTCCTCCTCGGGATAATGGATGTAGCCCTTCTGATCCGGCAGTCGTGCCTGATACTTGGTGCCCTTCATGCTCTCTTTCCCCTCTGACTCAAGTTTCGCCAGCGTCTACCACTACTCCTGCTTGCCGCCGCCAAGGCTGATCGTCCTGACTTTGCCGCTGAGAATACGACCGCTTAATCTTCCCAACCTACCCCGTCAGTGGGCAAAAAAAAGACTGCCGGCTCAATCTCCTTCCCCCTTCTTTGTAAACTCTTCGTTACGACGTTTGAGATCCCGGGCATGGCGTATCGCATCCGCCGACACGCGAGTCAACTGGGCCAGCAGCTTGCCCTGAACCGTCAACAGCGCTGGTCGGTGACGGGCCCGGTAGGGTAACGGCCGGCACAGGGCACAGGCGGCATAACCGAGCCGTGCCGTCAGCAGGCCAGCCCCCAGCCCCTGGGCAACCCGAGCCGAGAGCTTGCCCGTCAACTCCGCAGACAGCATCTGGGTACCCAGATCCACCGCCAGCTCGCTGCCCCCGGCGTAGAGCAGATTGACCAGGATCCCACGCAGCAGGCGCACCCGTCCCCAGTATCCCGGCTCAATGCCGTAAATCCGCGCGACCTCATCCAGCATCGCCTGGTTGCGCCACAGCATCAGGGCCATATCCAGTATCGCGACAGGACTGGCGGCCAGCAACAGGCTCGCCTGGCCGGCATAACGATAAATACAGGCCTCCGCCGCCCTGTCCTGCTCCGCCAGCACCGTTCGCTCGTAAAGCAATAGACTCTCGCCATCATCGTGGTAGCCCTGTCGGCACGCCAGCCACCGCTCCCGAGCCGGGTGGTACGCCTCTGGCAACGACTGGGCCAATGTATCCAGCCACGCCTCGGCCTCACCCCGCTGGCTGCCCTGCTCCATCCGTTTTGCCTGTTCGCGCTGCCGCTCGGCCCGCTTCAACTGGCCCAGGCGGTGCCACTCGCGCCATCCCCAGCGCCCCAACAGGAGAGACGCGCCCCCTATCACCCCGGCGTAGAGGCCGAACCAAAGCGGACCACGTAACCAGGCTTCATACAGGCTCCAGCCGGACTCCATCACCACCAGGATCAGCAACAGCAGGAGAAACAGACCCAGCAGGCGGTGGCGACGCTTGGGCCGCTTCGTTGCGGCACGCTGCGGGGGCGCCTCCTGCCAGAGGGGGTCATCCCACTCCGAGGCGGGTTGGAGCCTCGTCTCCTCAGTGTCTGGGGGGCCGGGGTCGAGCTGGGATTCGTCGAACTGCTGGGGCGGTTTCAAGGTACTCATCGCATCTTGTCTCCCAGTAACCACTCAAGCAGATGATCCATCCGCATATGGGGCAGAGGCGCATGAGGATCCGGCAGGGCCGGTGGTGCTAAGGCACCAAAGGCAAACCCCTGGCGTTGCCAGAACTCTGGCTGAGGCAGGGTTCTAGGGACTTCACCGGGGAAGCGGGTCACGGGGGTGCCCGCACTGTCCCGCCCCCGGATCACCGGTACCACACCGCTACCCGGGTCCACCTGGCCCTGCTGGCTGGCCCGGATGGCACTGAGCACCATGGTTTCTACCCGCCCCCCCATGAAGCGGGCCCGGCGGCCGATTTCGCCGGTCAGGCTGTCGGTCAGGGCCAGTAGGTTGGTGTGCTGATCCACAGTGATGTGATCCGCCTTGCTGGCCACGAAGAGTAGCTTGTCGATGCGGGGGTTGATCAGACGGCGTAGCAGCGAACCGGGACCGTATTGGAAGCTTTGCATGATCGCCTGCACCGATTGCGCCATCTGCAGACACTGGGCATGCCCCTGGTCCAGGGCCCCAAGCGCATCCAGCAGAACAATCTGGCGGTCAAAGCGAGCAAAGTGCTGCCGATAGAAGGGTTTGACCACCTGCTGTACGTACGCCTGGTAGCGGCTGGCCAGCCTCTGGGCCAGCGGCGACGCCAGCGCCTCCGGAGGAAGGGGAAAAAACGCCAAAATGGGTGTCCCCGCCAGCTCACCGGGCAGCAGCGCCCGCCCAGGCTGCAGGTAAGTCGCCGACAGCTCCCGCCGTAACGTCTTTAACAGCTCACCATACTCGGTGGCCAAGACGCCCAGCGATGAATCATCCAGCGCCCGGGCTTCAGAGGTGTGGGCCACTATCTGGTCAAGCCAGGGCTGGGCCCGTTCGGCCCAGGGCGCCTCGGCGAGGATCTGCCACTGCTGTTGACTCCAGCTGGCGAAGTCCATCCCCAGCAGCGGCAGATCCAGCAGCCATTCGCCCGGGTAATCCACCAGGTCCAGGTAGAGGGTAAGGTGATCCGCCAGCTGCCGCTTTAGCCCCTTGGCCGGGACATAGCGCAGCGCCAGACGGATCTCGGAGATCCCGCGGGTGGATGGGGGCCATTGGGGCTCACTCTGGCAGAGGCCACCGATGGCAGCATCGTAATCGAACGGCAGCAATGCCAAATCCGGCTGCGGTTGCCGGGCCGCCCCCAGCAGCCGTCCCTGCTGCACCACCTCCCACATCGGCAACTGACCGGCATCCGCGTGCAGCAGCTGGTGCACCAAGGAGGTGACGAACGCGGTTTTGCCGGCACCGGACAGACCGGTGATACCGACCCTAAGGTGCTGATCCAGGCTGCGGTAGGCGAGCTGTTCCAATTGTCGCCCCAAGCGGCTTAGCTGAGATTTCATGCCATCCATCACAACAAAAGGCGGGTGCCCGAAGCACCCGCGTTCTAAAGAGAGTTATTTTAGGTTATCGATTTCGCGCCTGAGGGCGTAAGCATCTGACGTCACGTAGCGTTCCATCTGCTGCAGGCGCAGATCCAGGGAGCGGAAGCGGCTGCTGACATCACGAAAGGCCTCTCTTGGGGACTCCCCTGCTTGCCATACCTTGGTTTTCAGCTCCGGTCGACTCAGGGGCAGCTCACGGGGTTTCTTGTCCAGCAACACCCAGCCGATGACATAGAGCAGAAACACCACGCCAAAGAACCAACCGGTCAGGAGGAAAGCGGACAGGGCGATGATCCGCACCAGCCAGACCTCCCAGCCGAAGTGCTCCGCCAGCCCGGCACAGACACCGGCAACTTTGCCCTGCTCCGGAATGCGGTAAAGCTTGTTTTCCTGATTACTGGTGGCCATCTTTCCTCCGCCATTGTGGTGACTCCGCATCGAGGATCCGCTCCAGGCTGTCGATCCGCTCCGCCATCTTGTCGGCGCGATGCAGGAGCTCGCTCAGTTGCTGGTACTCCTCATCGGTCAGCCCCTGGCTGATCTGCTTCTTGCTGCGGTAGTGCAGGATCAGCCAGATCGGCGCCACCAGCAGCAAAAAGATGATCAAGGGGGCGAGCAACAAGCCAATCATCTCTTCCATCCCTTACTCCTCATTAATCAGTTTACGATTTTTTCTTGGCCAGCTTTTTCTTCATCGCTTCCAGTTCCTGGTTGACCTTGTCCTCCGCCTCCAGGGCGGCGAACTCGTCCTCCAGGGAGTGCGGCTGGCTCATTTCGTAAGCCTCAACCTCCGACTCCAGCCCCTCGACACGACGTTCATACTGCTCGAAACGGGACATCGCCTTGTCGATCTTGCCCGGGTCAAGCTGACGCTTCACATCCAGGCGGGAGCTGGCAGTCTGCTTGCGCATGATGATGCTCTTCTGACGCGCACGGGCATCATTGAGCTTCTCCTGCAGCTGGCTGATCTCCTCCTTGAGGCGGTTGATCTGCTCCTCGATGATGATCAGCTCATCTTTGAGTGCATCCACCACGTCACTGGCCTTCTGTTTCTCCACCAGGGCGGCTCGGGCGAGATCTTCCCGCTCCTTGGAGAGCGCCAGCTCTGCCTTGTTCTGCCACTCGCTGACCTGCAACTCGGCGCGCTCGATACGGCGCATCCCCTCTTTCTTCTCTGCCAGCACCTTGGCGGAGGTGGAACGAACCTCGACCAAAGTGTCCTCCATCTCCTGAATGATCAGGCGAACCATTTTTTCCGGATCTTCCGCCTTATCCAGTAAGGCACTAAGATTGGAATTCACAATATCTGCGAAACGCGTAAAGATACCCATAATCAATTCCTCGTGTTTTCGATAACCCTCGGCACTAACAGATACAGGAACCGTGCCAACTTCGAATTCTGCAGTTAAACCGCTGTTTTGACTTATCTTAATCAGTAGGGTTTCTTTTTGATTTGGCCCTTCCTATCATGGGAAATGCCAACAGTTGGCCAAACTCACCATCGCTAAGGAACCGGATGTCCTCTCCTCGCCAAAGTGACAACCTGCTCGGTCAGTCCAGCGCCTTTCATGACGTCCTGGAGCAGGTCTCCAAGGTCGCGCCCCTGAGCAAACCCGTCCTGATTATCGGTGAGCGGGGCACCGGCAAGGAGTTGATCGCCGAGCGACTGCACTTCCTATCCCAGCGCTGGGAGCAGCCCTACGTCAAACTCAACTGCGCCGCACTAAACGAAAACCTACTGGAAAGTGAACTCTTTGGCCATGAGTCCGGTTCCTTTACCGGCGCCGGGAAGCGCCACGAAGGGCGCTTCGAGCGGGCCAATGGTGGCACACTGTTTCTCGATGAGCTGGCCAACACCTCTGGACTCATCCAGGAGAAGCTGCTGCGGGTGATCGAGTATGGCGAGTTTGAGCGGGTCGGCGGCAACCGCACCCTGCGCACCGAGGCCCGGCTGATCTGCGCCACCAACGAGGACCTGCCCAGACTGGCCGCCGAGGGGCGCTTCCGGGCGGACCTGCTGGACAGACTTGCCTTCGATGTGATCACCCTGCCGCCGCTGCGTGCCCGTCCCGACGATATCCTGCTGCTGGCGGAGCACTTTGCCATCCAGATGGCACGGCAACTTGAGATGGAGCTTTTCGCCGGCTTCACCGAGCGGGCCCGTAAAATCCTGATGACCTACCACTGGCCCGGCAACATCCGGGAACTGAAAAACGTGGTGGAGCGCAGTGTCTACCGCCACGATAACGCCCAGTTACCAGTCCACGAGATCATCCTGGATCCCTTCGAGTCTCCCTGGCGACCCAACCAGACCATCGCAACCGAGGACCGCCGTCCACGTCCGAGTGAGGAGACAGAGAGAGAGGAAGCGTCTCCAACTCCCCCACCCGGCTCCGAGATCACGCTGCCGCTGGATTTCAAGCAATACTGTCAGGAGAGGGAGGTCGCCATCCTCAAACAGGCCCTGGCGCAAAGCCAGTTCAACCAAAAGAAGAGCGCCGAACTGCTTGGCCTCACCTACCATCAGTTACGCGGGATCCTGAAGAAATACGACTTGCTGGGGCAGGACAATTGAGCCGCTTCCGGCCCCTTGCTAGACTAAGCCGATCAACAAGTTGTGGATTAACGATGGCCCCGATATGGCGATAACCCGGTACCTGCTCGCCTCACTGACCCTGTTTTGGCTGGTCGGCTGCGGTGGCGATCAGCCCCAGGGCGGCTCGGGGCTGGTGTACTGCTCCGAAGGCAACCCGGAGACCTTCAACCCCCAACTGACCACCTCGGGCACCGCCATCGACGCAACGGCCAAGCAACTTTACAACCGCCTGCTGTCGATCGACCCCACCAGCGGTGAACTCGTCCCGGAACTGGCAACGGCGTGGTCTGTCAGCCCGGATGGACTGGCGTACCACTTCACCCTGCGCCAAGGCGTCGCCTTCCACAGTACCGACACCTTTACCCCGACCCGTCCCTTCAATGCGGACGATGTTCTGTTCAGCTTCGGGCGGGTCATCGATCCCCAGCACCCTTACCATTCGGTGTCCGGTGGCCGCTACCCCTACTTCCAAAGCATCGGCCTAGCCGCGCAGATCGCCAGGATGGAGCGGCGCTCGGATCACGAGGTGGTGTTCCACCTGCAGAAACCCAACGCCAGCTTCCTGGCCGATCTGGCCACGGATTTTGCCATCCTGCTCTCCGCCGAGTACGGCGAGCAGTTGTGGCAGCAGGGGAAGCCAACGCAGCTGGACAACCAGCCGGTTGGCACCGGCCCCTATCGCCTCAGTCGCTACCTGCGTAATCGTTACGTGCGCTACCGCCCCCACCCGGATTACTGGGGGGAGCCGGCACCACTGGACCAGCTGGTCTTTGATATCACCCCCTCCAGCACCACCCGGGTGGTGAAGCTGATTGGGGGGGATTGCGACGTCGCTGCCCTGCCGCAGATCAGCGAGTTGGCGGTGATCCAGCGCTATGACGATCTCGCCGTCGATACCCGCCCGGGGCTCAACGTTGCCTTCTGGGCCTTCAATACCCAGAAGCCGCCTCTGGATGATCCCCGTGTCCGACGCGCCCTCAGCCTGGCAGTGGACAAACGTCGACTGCTCACCACCGTCTATCAGAATACCGCGGTGATCGGTAAGGGTCTGCTGCCCCCCATCTCCTGGGCCTACGACCCCAGCCTGCCCCCCTTTCCCCACGACCCCTACCGGGCACGCCAACTGCTGGAGAGTGCAGGGATCAGCGAGCTGGAACTGGATGTGTGGGCGATGCCCATAGGACGGATCTACAACCCCAATGCGATCAAGACCGCCGAGATCCTGCAACAGGACATGGCCAACATCGGCGTCAAGCTGAACATCGTCAGCTACGACTGGGGCGGCTTTATCAGCAAACTGGAGCACGCGGAGTACGACTCGGTGCTGATCGGCTGGGCTGCGGACAACCTGGACCCGGACAACTTCTTTACCCCGCTGCTCTCCTGTGATGCCCTGATCAGCGGCTCCAACCGGGCACGCTGGTGTGACCCGGAATTTGATGCGCTGATGGCCCAGGCCCGGGCCACGGAGGACAGGGAAGCGCGCAAGGCGATCTATCGTAAACTGGAGCGCCGGCTGCAAAGCCAGGTGCCGCTGCTGCCCCTGGCACACGCCAGCCGAACCCTGGGCCGCCAGCGACACTGGCAGGGGCCGATCCTTCACACCACCGGCGGGGTCGACTTTACCCGGATCCGCAAGGAACCTTAGATGCTGATCTACCTGCTTAGACGCCTGAATCTGCTGGTCCTGACCGCCCTGGTGCTGTTGGGACTGCTCTACATCGCCAGCCTGAAGATGCCTGGTGATACCCTGACCAACCTCAGCGGGGTGACCCACCCGTCGCAGGAGCAGGTGGCCCGACTCACAGAGCGCTACCACCTCGACGGCAACGGTCTGCAGGGCTACCTGGCGTTCGTGCGCCAACGACTCACCGGTGATTTCGGCCTCTCTCAGGCCTCGGGGCGCCCGGTGCTCAACGAGCTGCTGCAGGTGATCCCCGCCACACTGGAGCTGACCATACTGGCCCTGCTGCTCGCCCTGCTGGTGGGGATCCCACTGGGCGTGCTGGCCGCCGGCCGTCGCGGCCCTCTCCCCAACCTGCTCTGGGGCGGGACCCTGCTGGGGTTCAGTGTGCCCACCTTCTGGCTGGGGTTGCTGCTGATGCTGACCTTCGGCCTCAGCCTGGACGCCCTGCCCGCCTCCGGACGCATCAACCTGCTTTACGATGTGCCCTTCGTAACCGGCTTTATGCTGGTGGATATCCTGCTCTCCGATGCCCCCTGGCGCTGGGCCGCCCTTTGGGATGCGATCAATCACCTGGTGCTGCCGACTCTGGTTCTGGCCGCCCTGCCCTGCTTCATCGTTATTCGCACCATCCGTGCCGCCATGCTGGCGGAGATGGATAAAAATTACATCAGGGCACTGATGGCCCGGGGCGTGCCCCGATACCGCCTGGTCCTCTCCCATGCACTGCCCAACTCCCTGGCCCCGATGCTGCGCCTGTTGAGCCTGCAGTTGGGACAGATCGCCTCCGGTGTGATCATCGTCGAGATGATCTTCACCTGGCCGGGGATCGGCAGCTGGCTACTGGCGGCACAGTACCAGGGGGATCACACCGCCCTGACCGGCGGCGTCCTTGTGGTGGCCCTCTCGATTATCGTGCTGACGATACTGCTGGAGATCGCCCAGGCGCTGCTGAACCCCGTGATCCGGAAGGAGATCCATGGCTAAACCCCAGCTCTATCACGAGGAGAGCATCCCCTCTCCCTGGCACCAGATCTGGCGCCACTTCAAGGCCCGTCCCAGCGCCGTCATCGGCCTGTGGGGATTGGGTCTGATGGTGGCCTTGTCCCTGTTTGGTGCCTACCTGGCGCCCTACAGCGCCCAACAGCAGTTCAGTGACCAGCTGCTTGCTCCCCCCTCCTGGCATTCGGATGGCTCCGTGCTCTTTTTCCTCGGCACCGACGCCCTGGGGCGGGATCTGCTCTCCCGTCTCCTACACGGCGCCCACATTACGTTCGGCTTCGCTGGCTTGATCGTGGTGCTGGCGCTCGGGGTTGGCCTGGTGATCGGTACCCTGTCCGGGACCAGCCAGGGGCTGCGATCCTCGGTCCTGGGGCACCTTCTCGATGCCCTGCTCTCCCTCCCCTCCCTGGTTTTGGCCCTGCTGTTTGCGGCGGTCCTGGGGCCAGGACTGCAGAATGTCTTCTGGGCGGTCGGCCTGGCCCTGCTGCCGGGGTTTGTGCGGGTGGTGCACAACGCCATCCACGAGGAGATGCAGAAGCAGTACGTCATGGCGGCACGGCTGGATGGTGCCAGCCCGTGGCAGCTGCTCCGATTCGCCATCTGGCCCAACATTACGGACGTGGTGGTGCTGCACACCACCCTATCCTTCTCCACCGCCATCCTGGACATCGCCGCTCTGGGGTTCCTCTCCCTGGGCGCCCATGCCCCCTCACCGGAGTGGGGCGCCATGGTGCGTGAAGGGGTCAACAACGTGCTCAGCGCTCCCTGGACGGTGACCATGCCCGGCCTGGCAATTCTGTTCGGGGTGCTGGCAACCAACCTGGTGGGCGATGGCCTACGTCACGCCATCGCCGAGGAGCGCGGCTGATGCAGCTACTGGATATTCGTAACCTCACCATTGAGCTGGATACCCCCCAGGGGCGCTTCCCGGCACTGGAACGCTTCAGCATCAAGCTGGCGGAGGGGGAGATCCACGCCCTCGTGGGGGAATCCGGATCCGGCAAAAGCCTGCTGGCCAAGGCGGTGCTTGGCATCACTGATCGGCGCACCCACGTCCGCGCCGACCGCCTCAACTGGCGGGGCCAAAACATGCTGGCAATGAGTGCCAAGGAACGCCGGACGCTGATGGGTCAGGAGATCGCGATGATCTTTCAGGAGCCGGCTTCCTGTCTGGACCCCGGCGCCCGTATCGGTACCCAACTGCTGGAGGCGATGCCAAAGATGAAGGAGCTGCCATGGTGGCGGCGTCGCAGCCAGCGTCGCGCCCTGGCGATCAAGCTGCTGCACAAAGTGGGCCTCAAGGAACACCGCAGCATCATGCGCGAATTTCCCTGGGATCTCACCGATGGGGAGGCCCACAAGGTGATGCTGGCGATGGCGCTGGCGCACAAGCCGCAACTGATCATCGCCGATGAGCCCACTACCGGGCTGGAGAGCTCGGACCAGGCCAAGATATTCCGGCTTCTGGATAAGATGAATAAACTCAACGGCGTGGCGATCCTGTTTATCAGCCACGATCTCAAGGCGGTCGCGAGGTGGGCTGACCGGATCAGTGTCTTGTACTGTGGCCAGCTGATGGAGTCCGGGCGAAGCAAGAAGCTGCTGGAGCATACCCGCCACCCCTACACCGAGGCGCTGCTGCAAAGTGCGCTGACCCCAGGCTCCAGCCGAGCGCGAAAATCGGAACTGCCCGCCCTTCGCGGTGGTATCCCCCCCTTGCAGCATCTGCCTGTGGGCTGCCGGTTGGGGCCACGCTGTCCCTATGCCCGACGGGAGTGCGTCAAGCCCCCCGTCATCCGAAGCCAAAGCGGCCACGCCTATCGCTGCCACTTCCCGCTGGGCGAGGATAAGGAGAACAACGGATGAGCCCTCTGCTTGAGGTCAGGGACCTGTATAAGCACTACAAGAAAAGTGGTGGCTGGCTCAACCGGGAGTACAAGAAGGCGCTGATGCCGATCTCCTTCGATCTGCATCAGGGAGAAACCCTGGCCTTCGTCGGCGAAGCGGGCTCCGGTCGCAGTACCCTGGCGCAGATCCTCTCCGGCGCCAAGGCGCGCAGCGGCGGCCAGATCCTGCTGGAGGGTCAAGACCTACAAAGCCAGAATCGTAAACAGCGCAGCCAATTGATCCGGATGATCTTCCAGGATCCCAGCACCTCCCTCAATCCCCGCCGCCGGATCGGCAACCAGCTGGAGGAGCCGCTGCTGTTCAACACCGATGCCGGCCCGGAGCAGCGTCAGGAGCGGGTGATCCAGAGCCTCACCCGGGTGGGTCTGCTTCCGGAGCACGCCGACTTCTATCCCCATATGCTCGCCCACGGCCAGCGTCAGCGGGTGGCCATCGCCCGGGCACTAATGCTCGAACCGAAGATCCTGGTGGCTGACGAGGCGTTCTCCGGCCTGGATACTTCGCTGCGGGCCCAGTGCGTCAACCTGATGCTCAGTCTGCAGAAGGAGTTGGGGCTCGCCTACATTTTGATGTCTCACGATCTCGGACTGGTTCGCCACATGAGCGACAGGGTGATCGTGATGAAACGGGGCAAGGTGGTGGAGCAGGGAGACACCCAGGCGGTGTTTGAACACCCCCAGCACAGCTATACCAAGCGACTGCTGGAGGAGCAGTTCCTGCAGATACGACGTTGATCCCGTTTACCGGAGCATCCTTTGGAAACCGGTCAAAACCGGGAGAGGACACCGTTGAGCACCCGCTCAACGGCTTTTTTAACGCCGCAGCCGCACCGCGGTGCCAAACACCAGCAGCTCCGATGAGCCATCCATAATGGCGCTGGTGGTGAAACGCAGGCCCACCACGGCATCCGCGCCCAGCCTTTGGGCTTCCTCCTGTAGGCGTGACAGCGCGATCTCTCTCGCCTCGGTCAGCATCTCGGTGTAGCCGCGCAGCTCGCCCCCCACCAGGTTTTTGAGTCCCGCCATAATGTCGCGGCCAAAGTGCTTGGATTGCACCACGTTGCCGGTCACCACCCCAAGCACTTCGCCTATCTCTTTGCCGGGAATGGTCTCTATTGTCGTCAGGATCACGGGGCCTCCATCATGGTCAGTATCGGGTAGCAGATTAAAAGACCATTAGAGTTCAATTACTTTTTCTTTGCATCAAAAAAAAACGAGCCTCAATGAGGCCCGCCATTTGATGCTTCCGGTGTGCTCGGTCACCGCTTAGTTCAGTGCATCTTTAGAGTTTGATCACCACCCGCCCGGACACCTGACCGCGGGTAATGGCATCCGCGTACTCTGGCACCTGCTCTAGGGTGATCTCTTCACACGCCTGTTGATAGAAGGACTCAGGCAGCAGCTTCGCCAATCGCTTCCAGGCCGCCTGACGCTTGTCAAAGGGGCACATCACCGAATCGACACCCAACAGAGCCACGTTGCGCAGGATGAAGGGCATCACCGTGGTCGGCAGATCGAAGCCCCCCGCGAGACCACAGGCTGCGACGGCCCCTCCGTAGTTGACCTGGGCCAGCACATTAGCCAGCAGAGTACTGCCCACGGTGTCCACCGCCCCGGCCCAGCGCTGCTTATCCAGCGGGCGACCGGGCTCAGACAGGGTGCTACGCTCGACAATTTCGCTCGCCCCCAGGGCCTTGAGCATCTCGCCGTTTTCCGCGGCACGCCCGGTAACCGCCGCCACGGTATACCCCAGCTGGGCCAGCAGCGTCACCGCCACCGAGCCCACACCGCCGCTGGCACCGGTCACCAGCACAGTGCCTTTGTCCGGCGTCACGCCGGCATCTTCCAACGCCTGAACACAGAGCATGGCGGTCAGACCGGCAGTGCCGATCATCATCGCCTGTTTACCGCTAAGCCCCTCGGTCAGGGGAACCAGGTGATCGGCCTTGAGCCGGGCACGCTGTGCCATACCGCCCCATCGGTTCTCGCCGACGCCCCAACCGGTCAGCACCACGGCATCACCGGGCTTGTAACGGTCATCACTGGACTCAGCCACCTTACCCACCAGGTCGATGCCCGGCACCATGGGAAACTCGCGGACAATCTTGCCCCGGCCGGTCACCGCAAGGCCATCCTTGTAGTTTAGGGAGGAGTAGTCGACGTCGACCAGCACCTCGCCCTCGGGCAGTTGACTCTCATCAATGGACCCGATGCTGGCCAGAGTCTTTTTATCTTCTTGGTTAAGGATCAGTGCTTTAAACATGGCAAGAGCTCCATAGCTGGAAAATGTTTGGGAACCACTGAACGCAGTCTAGTCAGCGGATCCCGATCAACCCAGTGATATCTCTTCATCGAAAACATGCACCAAGTGCATACGTGAATGGAGTCATCCTAAAGGGCGTACGCCAATCCCAAATTTGAGACACGACTTGTGACCCGCCAGACTTGCCTGGCCCAAGTTTCCGGGGCAACGCCCAGCAGGTGCCCGCCTGCAACCGCCCTGACGGTGGCATGTGCTCGCAGTGCCACTCCGTGCTAAGTTCTGAACAGGGGCCCATCGGGCCGGGCGTGGAGCGGCTATGGACCTGGATGAGATCTTTCGCAAGGATCTGAACCTGCTGGTGGCGCTGAAAATCCTGTTAGAGGCGGGCAGCGTCAGTGCCGCTGCCGAGCGCCTTAACCTGAGCCAGTCCGCCACCAGCCGGATCCTCGGCCGACTGCGACAGCTCACCGGCGACCCGCTGTTTATCCGTCAGGGACACCGCCTTGTCCCTACCGAACGGGCTCTGCAACTGGGCCAGGCCCTGGGGCAGCCACTCTCTACCCTAGGACAATTGCTGACCCCGGAGGAGTTCGAGCCGACCCGGTGCCAACGGCACTTTACCATCGCCGCCACCGACTACGCGGTGCAGACCATCCTCCCCTTCGCTCTGCCGCGGCTCTACCGGACGGCGCCCAACCTTGAGCTGGACCTCACCCCCGTACTGCACGATCAACTGCTGAAGCAGCTCACGACCGGGGGCGTCGACATGGCGATCTGCCGCAAGAATCGCTCCATTGAGCCATTGCTCTCGGTGGATCTGGGGCCGGTAGGGGTGTTCTGCTTACTGTCGCCAAACCACCCGCTGGCCCGGGCGCCTCTCACCCTGGAGGACTACCTGCACTATCCCCATGCACTGATCGCCATCAGCGATGGGGTCAAGGCGCTGCTGGACGACGCCCTGGCGGGGCAGCCCCCGCGCAAGCTGGTGCTGCGAGCCTACCACCTGCAAACCGCCCTGTCGGTGCTCGACACGCTACCGCTGATCTTGACAGTACCGGCGGATCTGGCGTATCTGGTGGCCAAGGAGCAGGGCCTGCTGATCCGGCCGCTGCCGTTTGACTTCAAACCGTTCCAGTATTCCCTGATCTGGCACCCACGATGCGAGTTTTCACCTGCCCAGAAGTGGCTGAGAGGGGAGTTGCAAGCGGCCTGTCGTGCTCTGATTGCGGATCGGATCCAAGCGATGGGACTGGTGTAAGGCATCACGACCCGGTATCAAGCCCTTGGGTCGCGGAACGCTTCAGCGGGAGGTGCGGGGATAGCGGACTGACGCAACGCCGACAGTCCGCCGTGCCGACGGGATCAAAGCCAGCTGGCGCCCTCCCCCATTGTTGTCTTTATTGAAAAGGTTACACTGCCCCATGGTCGGGCAGACCCGGTTTCCCAAAAGGAGTGCCCTTGATGTCCCATCCCCTCCCGGCAACCACCCTGTTGCTGGCCAGCCTCGGCTTACTGCCCTTCGTGGGGTTGTCGATGGCTCCCCGGCTGGAGATCCTCCCCTTCGATGCGGCTCTTGTGGCCTTTCTCCAATACAGCGCGCTGATCCTTACCTTTCTCGGCGGGGTCCACTGGTACCGGGGCACCATCGCCCAGCCAAGTCCCCTAACCGCAGCGCTGGCCCTGATCCCCTGCCTGGTGGCGCTAGCCGCGCTCTGGCTGCTCAATGCTGAGCCCGCCTTATGGTTACTGGGGATCGCCTACCTGGCAGTACTGGGGTGGGATCTTGCGGTGCTGGGCGCCACAGCGCCCAGTGGCTACCTGGCGATGCGCATCACCCTGACCGCCATTGCCGTGCTCACCCACGCCCTCTGGCTGCTGACCTAAGCGAGCGAGCCGTGCCAAACCACTGTCGCCAACTCGGACGCAGTAAGCTAGGAGGATTCCCTACTTAAGCAGATCCTCCACCTTGCTGAAGTCCAGATGGCGAACATCCGTACCCTTGACGTAGTAGATCACATACTCACAGATGTTTTGGCAACGGTCGCCGATCCGCTCCAGGGAACGGGCGGCCCAGAGCACATCCAGCACATGGGGGATGGAGCGCGGGTCCTCCATCATGAAGGTCATCAACTGGCGCACCACCCCCTCGTAGGCATCGTCGATGCGCACATCCTGCTGGTGGATCTGCATCGCTGCCTCCACATCCATGCGGGCAAAGGCATCCAGCACATCATGCAGCATCCGCTGGGTCAGCCGTCCCATGGCATCCACCGTCATCACCATGGCGCGGTGGCGCTTGTCCCCCTGCATCGCTGCGGTGCGGGCGATGCGCTCCGCCGCATCGCCGATCCGCTCCAGATCGGTCACCGCCTTGGAGATCGCCAGCACAAGGCGAAGATCCGACGCCGCCGGCTGCCGCTTGGCGATGATCCGGGTACACTCCTCATCGATACCGACCTCCAGGGTATTCACCTTGCGATCCCGGTTGACCACCTTCTCCGCCAGGGTCTCATCGCCATGCTGCATCACCTCGAGGGCATCCGCCAGCTGCTGCTCCACCAGCCCCCCCATGGCCATCACGCGGTTACGGAGATCCTCCAGTTCGGCATTGAAGGCACCGGAGATGTGCTTGCTGATATTAAAATTATCCATACTGCGCTCCTCGGCGTCGTGGCTTAGCCGTACCGGCCGGTAATGTAATCCTCGGTCTGTTTCTGCCGGGGCGTGGTAAACAGGGTATTGGTGTCCCGGTACTCGATAAGTTTACCCAGGTACATGAAGGCGGTGTGATCCGACACCCGGGCCGCCTGCTGCATATTGTGGGTGACGATCACCACGGTGTAGCGACTTTTCAGCTCGGTGATCAACTCCTCGATGGTGAGCGTGGAGATGGGATCCAGCGCCGAGGTGGGCTCATCCAGCAGCAGCACCTGAGGCTCGATGGCGATGGCCCGGGCGATCACCAGACGCTGCTGCTGCCCACCTGAGAGGCCAAAGGCGTTATCGCCGAGACGATCTTTCACCTCGTCCCACAGCGCCGCCGCCTTCAGGGCCTGCTCGGCGGCCTCATCCAGTCGCCGGCGATCCCGGATCCCATGAAGGCGCAAACCGTATACCACGTTTTCATAGATCGACTTGGGAAAGGGATTGGGACGTTGGAACACCATCCCCACGTTGCGTCTCAGTGCCGCCACGTCGATGCGGCGATCATGAATATCGTCGCCATCGAGACGTATGGTCCCAGTAATGTGGCAATCATCGATCAGGTCGTTCATCCGGTTCAGGCAGCGCAGCAGTGTCGATTTACCGCAACCGGAGGGGCCGATGAAGGCGGTGATCTGGTGCTTTGGGATCTTCATGCTGATCTCGCTCAGCGCCATCTTATCCCCGTAGTGAAGACCCAGGTTCTCGATCTCGAAGGCGGTCTGCGCCTTGGTCAGGCGGTTGGGATCGATCGCTTTGGTGGCGCGCTCGCCCGTGTCGATAGAAAGCATGCGTTGGCCCCTGTTATCCATGATCGATGCTGCGGAACTTCTCCCGCAGATGGTTACGTACGGCGATCGCCGTCAGGTTGAGGCTGACAATCACCGTGACCAGCAAAAAGGAGGTGGCATACACCAGTGGGCGCGCCGCCTCCACGTTGGGACTCTGGAAGCCCACGTCGTAAATATGAAACCCCAGGTGCATAAACTTGCGCTCCAGGTGCACGTAGGGAAAGTTACCATCCACCGGCAGCTGGGGGGCCAGCTTGACCACCCCCACCAGCATAAGGGGAGCCACCTCACCCGCTGCCCGGGCCACCGCCAGGATGAGACCCGTCATGATCGCCGGGCTGGCCATCGGCAGCACGATGCGCCAGAGCGTTTCCGCCTGCGTTGCCCCCAGGGCCAGGCTGCCATGGCGCACCGTGGAGGGGATCCGCGCCAGCCCCTCCTCCGTGGAGACGATCACCACCGGCAGGGTCAGGATCGCCAGGGTCAGGGAGGCCCAGAGCACGCCGGGGGTGCCAAAGGTGGGGGATGGCAGGGCCTCGGGATAAAACAGGCTGTCCAGCGAGCCCCCCAGCACGTAGACGAAAAAGCCGAGGCCGAACACCCCGTAGACGATGGACGGCACGCCAGCGAGGTTGATCACGGCGATGCGGATAAAACGGGTAAGCGCATTGTTAGCCGCATATTCATGGAGGTAGACCGCCGCGAGCACCCCGAAGGGGGTCACGATCACCGCCATCAGCATCACCATGAAGACGGTCCCGAAGATGGCGGGAAAAACGCCCCCCTCGGTATTGGCCTCGCGGGGTTCGGCGGTAACAAAAATGGCCACCTTGCCCATCCAGTGCCATAGCTTCTCCAGCAGGTTCATCCGGTTGGGGAAGGCCACCGCCAGGACCTGGTCCATCGGCAGGCGCACAGTCTCCCCTGTCATCTCCCGCACCTCGAGCCAGTCACTGGCCGCCTGCTGACGCAGCGCGAACAGCGACTGCTCCAGCACCTGATACTCGGCCCGTAGCGCACTCGCCTGGGCCTCCAGCGGCGCCAGGTTATCGGGGCTATCCTGCCCCTTGAGGGCGAGCTTGCGCTTTTGCAGCCGCAGCTGCTCCAACTGATAGTTGATTCGCCCGATCGCCCCGGACTGCAGCTCCCGTGCCTCGTCACGAAGGCGGTTGGCCTCCTCAATCACCGACGGCAAACGCGTCGCCATCTGCCCCCCCTGGAGCCGCTCGCCATCCACCACCAGGGCTTCGGGGTAGCCATAAAAGTTGCCGTTACGGACCCGCTCAACCACCGCCAGTGCTTCCGGGGTCCGCTCGGCGATCACCTGATCCTGCCAGATCCAGCGAAAATCCAGGCTGACCCGCTCCCGGTTGCCGGTCTTGACCAGGAAGCGTTCCACGAAGGGGGCCTCCCCGGGGACCGTCATCCCGGCCTGCTCCAGTCGCTCCCTTGGAACTCGCTCCCGCTCGTAGCGCTCACCGATCACCACGCTGGTCTCACCCTGGCTCTCCTGCAGCTGCCACTCGTAGAGCGTTGAGGGCCAGAAATAGACCAGACCACGGCTGGCAATCAGCAGCAGCAGGCCAAGGACGGCGATCAGAGCCAGGCTCACCGCGCCGCTGGTCATCCAGATCCAGGGTGCGCCGGACGTAAACCATTTCCTCATCGGCCTCCCCTTAAAGCGTCGAATACTTGCGGCGCAGCCGCTGGCGAACCAGCTCCGCCAGCGTGTTAAAGAAGAAGGAGGCGACGAAGAGCACGAAGGCAGCCAGGAACAGCACCCGGTAGTGGCTGCTGCCGATGGCAGATTCCGGCATCTCCACCGCGATATTTGCGGCCAGGGTGCGCATCCCTTCGAAGATGTTCCACTCCATCAGTGGCGTGTTCCCTGTGGCCATCAGCACGATCATCGTCTCCCCAAGGGCACGGCCGAAACCCATCATGATGGCGGAGAAGATCCCGGGGCTGGCGGTCAGCAGCACCACCCGGTTGAGGGTCTGCCACTGGGTGGCACCAAGGGCCAGGGAGCCATTCACCAGGTGCTTGGGCACGGAAAAGATCGCGTCCTCGGCAATGGAGAAGATGGTGGGGATCACCGCAAAGCCCATCGCCAGCCCTACCACCAGGGCATTACGCTGGTCAAAGGGGATCCCCAGCTCGTGGGTAATGAAGGCGCGGGCATCTCCCCCCATTAGGAGTAACTCCAGGTAGGGGCTCAGCCAGAGGGCCACGACCCCGGTGAGGATAAGCACCGGCAACAGCAGCAACTCCCGGTAATGTCCCCAGGTACTGCTGTGCCACCGCTCGGGCAGTCGCTGCCATCCCCAGGCACAGAGCAGGATCACCAGGGGCAGGAGCAGCACCAGCAGCAGGATCCCCGCCAGGTTCCGCTCCACGATGGGCGCCAGCCACAACCCGGCCAGGAAACCGAGGATCACCGTCGGCAGCGCTTCCATGATCTCCACCGTCGGCTTGACCAGTCGGCGTACCCCGGGGGTCATGAAGTAAGCGGTGTAGATGGCGCCGGCCACCGCCAGGGGCACCGCGAACACCATTGCATAGAGCGCCGCTTTGAGGGTGCCAAACGCTAGGGGCATCAGGCTCATCTTGGCTTCGAAGTCATTGGAACCGGAGGTGGATTGCCAGACATAATCCGGCTCGCTGTACCCTTCGTACCACACCTTTTGCCACAGGGCACTGAAGGAGATCTCCGGGTGGGGGTTATCCAGGGTGAACAGGGTGACCCCCTCCCCGCTCTCTAGGATAAGGCCGTTACCCGCCGGAGCGAAAGCCAGGTGGCGTACCGCCCCGTTTCCGCCATCCTGGTGCAGCAGGTGGCGCTCGGCAGTAGTGTGGTAGAGATCCAACCCGCCCTCTGCGTCCCCCAGGGCAAAACCTTTACGGTAGTGCTCACTGGCAATGGCGGTCACCGGACCATCATGGACGAAGGCCCGCACCCGCTGGTAGCGGCGCTGGCCATCGATACGGGCCTGGAACCACTGGGAGACCACGCCATTGTCATTGACCACCAGCAGGGAACTCTCCCCCGCCAGCAGCGCCAGCTCAGTGATCCGGGCTTCGGGCTCTGCCGCATCCAGCACCTGGTCCAGCCGGACGGCGTCCAGGGCGCCGATCTGCCACACTTGGATGCGATTATCAGTCAACACAAAGAGCTGACGCTGATCCGGTGACAGCTGCAGGCTTTGGACGTTGTTGAGCTCCGGCAGCTCCACCGACACCGGGGTCCAAACCACCTCATCGGAAAGAAAATCTCGCTCCCCGTAGAGTCGGGTCAGTTGATAGGGGCCCTGGTCACCCCGCCACACCAGGGTGACCTGTTCCTGGTCCGCGGCCACACTCAGTGAGCGGATCGCCTCCTCTCCCAGCGGGTATGTGGGGCTGCCCAGGGGATAGCCAAGCGCAGGCGTGATGGTTCGAAGGTTATTCGGATAGGTGGTGATGAAATCGGTGCGGGCCAGGAGCAAATCACCGTTACTCAGCCCCATGGCCAGGATCTCACTGGCGGGGTGCGCCTTCGCGGAGGCGGTGATCTGCGCGCCCTCGGGCAGGTCCAGTCGGCGGGCGGTGTGTTCGCCATTGGCCTGGTAGAACTCCACCACGCCGAGATCCGTAAAGCGGTAGCCGTACTGCCGGCTATCATCAAGCCCCAGCTTCAGGGTCTTGGCAGGAGAAAGAAAAGGGGCCTGGTAGCTCTCGGTCAGGCTTGGGCTGCGAAACAGCGGGGTTACCACGTACAGCAGGTAGAAGAAGATCAGCAGCAGGGAGACCAGCACCATGGAGCCACCCAGCACAATCCCGATACGGGTGAGGCGGTTTTTCAGCAATCGACGTTGGCTACTGCGGTAGCGCTCCAGTTTTGCGGCGTCCATGGTGTTCCCGAATAGGCGGCATCAGTGCGGCTTGGCGCCGCAAAAGGAGTATATGTCGTTTGTATGACAGTCAGATGACAGGGACCGGCCAACCCGAGGGTGGCCACCTTGGTATAAAATATCATCAAATCAGTAGATTATACCTTCACTGCCAATAGAAGATGGTGGCACCCTGGTGATGCAGCGCCCCCGCATACGGGCCCCTGGGCCATGGAATTAAGGAGTGATACCGGTGCAACAGGCCTTTCCCTACATCGAGAAGGAGCTAAGCTGGCTCAGTTTTAACGAGCGGGTGTTGCAGGAAGCGGCAGAGACCGATAACCCGGTGATCGAGCGGGTGCGCTTTTTGGGGATCTTCTCCAACAATCTCGACGAGTTTTTCCGCGTCCGGGTCGGCGAGGTGAAGCGGCGGATCCTGATCGAGGAGGCCCAGGGGGGTGGCGATGCTTCACGCGCCCTGCTCGGCCAGATCAACCAGCGTGCCTTGGTGCTGCAAAGCCAGTTTGATGAGATCTACCGGCAACTGCTGCTGGACCTGGCCCGACGCAACGTCTTCCTGGTCAGCGAAACCCAGTTGTCAGCGTTCCATGGCCGCTGGCTCAAGCAGCACTTCAAGAACAAGATCCGTCGCCATATCATCCCTATCCTGCACCATAAGGATCGCCCCGCCCTGGCCAATATGGAGGATGGGCTCACCTACCTGGTCGCCCAGATGCACAAGGCCGACCAGGTCCAGTACGCCTACATCCCGGTCCCCTCCACCCGCACCGCCCGCTTCACCCAGCTGCCGTCGGAGGGGGAGAAGTCCCGAAAAACCCTTATTTTGCTCGACAATATCATCCGCCACTGCCTGGATGAGCTGTTCGAAGGGATCATCGATTACGACAGCATAACCTGCTACTCCATGAAACTGACCCGGGGAGCGCAGTTTGATCTCTCCCGGGAGATCGACGAGAGCCTGCTGGAGCAGATGTCAGAGGCGCTCAAACAGCGGGTCACCGCCGAGCCGGTGCGGCTGGTCTATGACCGGGAGATGCCCCAGCAGATGCTGGACATGCTGGTGGAGCAGCTCGGTCACAACCATTACGGGTCCCTGATCCCCGGTGGTCGTTACCATAACTTTCGCGATTTCATGGCCTTTCCCAACCCGGGACGAAAGTACCTGGAACATGAAAAGATGCCCGCCCTGGCCAGCCGGCAATTCACCAGCTACCGGACCGCGTTCGAGGCGATCAGCGCCGGGGATATCCTGCTGCACTATCCCTACCACAAGTTTTCCCACCTCACCGAGTGGCTGCGCCAGTCCGCCTATGATCCCCAGGTTCGCAGCATCAAGATCAATGTTTACCGGGTAGCGAAGAACAGCCAGGTGCTCAATACGCTGATCGAGGCGGTCAAGAACGGCAAGGATGTCACTGTGGTGGTGGAGTTGCAGGCCCGCTTCGATGAGGGGGCCAACATCGAATGGGCCAAACGCCTGACCGACGCCGGCGTGCGGGTGCATTTCGGGATCCCCTCACTGAAGATCCACGCCAAGCTCTGCCTGGTGAGCCGCCAGGAGGAGGGACAAATCGTTCACTATGGCCATATCGGTACCGGTAACTTTCACGAGAAGACCGCCCGGATCTACACCGATTACGCCCTGTTTACCCGCCACCCGGAGCTGACCCGTGAGGTGGATGCCGTCTTTGATTTCATTCTCCACCCCTATCGGCGGTTCCGTTTCCAGCACCTGCTGCTCGCCCCCACCGACACCCGGAGCAAGCTCTACCGCTTTATCGATCGGGAGATCGAGAATCAAAAGCAGGGACTACCAGCGCTCATCACGTTGAAGCTCAACAACCTGGTGGACCCCGATCTCATCGCGAAGCTCTACAGGGCCTCCCGGGAAGGGGTGAGCATCCGTCTCATTATCCGTGGCATGTGCTCTCTGGTGACCGAAGTGCCCGGGGTCTCTGACAACATACGCGCCATCTCGGTGATCGACCGCTACCTCGAACACCCCAGGGTGATGGTGTTTGGCAACGGCGGGGATCCCCAGGTGTTGATTACCAGCGGTGACTGGATGACCCGCAACCTGGACAGCCGGCTCGAGGTGGGCTGTCCCATCTACCACCCCAGGCTGAAACAGATGCTGCTGGACCACCTGGATATCCAGTGGCGGGATAACCAGAAGGCGCGCCTGATCAACCGTGCCCAGGACAACCCCTACGTCAAGCGGGGCAACCGCAAGAAACTGCGCAGCCAGAGTGCCATCTACGAACACCTCAAGGGGATGGAGCAGGCGCAGGGCGAGTCATAACCCATACTGAACCCAGAGCCTCAACCGCACCGGGGGAACAGGAGTGATACCGCATGAACCGGCAACCTGTGCAAGTCGGTGACACCATCGCCGCCATCGACCTGGGCTCCAACAGCTTCCACCTGGCGATCGCCCGGGTACTGGAGAACCGGATCCAACTGCTGCACCGGGTCAAGCAGCGGGTGCAACTGGCCGAGGGGATGGACGAAAAGGGCAACCTCAGCGAGACCGCCATGGCCCGCGGGCTGAACTGCCTGGAGCAGTTTGCCCAGCAGTTGAACAACAGCCAGATCAGTCAGGTGCGCGCCGTCGCCACCTATGCCCTGCGCCGCGCTCCAAACCGGCGCCAGTTTCTCGATCCCGCCCATGACCGCCTGGGGATCCCGGTGGCGGTGATTCCCGGAACCGAAGAGGCCCGCCTGATCTTCCGTGGCGTCGTCCAGTCCCAGGAACTCAAGTCAGGCAGCCTGGTGATCGACATCGGCGGCGGCAGTACCGAGCTGATCCTCGGACAGGGCATTGAGCCGCAACAGCTCACCAGCCTAAATATGGGCTGTGTCAGTTACCAATCCCGCCATTTCCCCACTGAGCAGCCGACCCCGGCCCAATTCCAGCGCGCCATCATCGCCGCTCGTCAGCAACTGGAGCCCCTCCTTTCCCGCTACCGGTCCGAGGATTGGACCCTAGCCATCGGCTGCTCCGGTACCATAAAGACGCTGACCGGACTCTGCCAACCCGGTGATGAACCGGCGCCATTAGAGCGCCAGAGCCTGGAGCAACTGGTCGCCTTTATTGGCCACCACGGCATGGCCCACCCGCGCTTCGCCGGGCTATCCGACAGTCGGCGCCGGGTGCTGCCCGCGGGACTTTCGATCCTGCTGGCCTGTATGCGCAGCCTGCAGATCGAAGCCATGACCTTCTGCGACAGTGCCCTGCGGGAGGGCGTGCTGGCGGAGATGGGCGGCGAAGCGCCCCATCCCTCCGTCTGTGCCCAGACGGTAGCCGCCATGGAGCGGCTTCACCACATCGATACCCGGCATGGCCAGAGGGTGGCCCAATCCGCCGCCAGCCTCTACCTGCACTGCCCGGAGGCGGTGCCGGACCTGATGCAGCTGCTGCACTGGGCGGGACGCCTGCACGAGACAGGCCTCTCCCTCAACTTCCGCCACCGGCATCGACACACCGGCTATATCCTTGCCAACAGCAACCTTCCCGGCTTCACCCTGGAGCAGCAGCAGTTACTGGCCCACCTGGGCCGCTTCCACCGCAAAAAGCTTGAGAGTTTCGAGCCCCTGGACTCACAACTTGCCAACGCCGGGCAGCAGCGGCAGCTGCTGATGGCCCTGCGGCTGGCGGTGGTGTGGCACCTGGGGCGACGCCACGATCTGCCCCTGCCCGAACTTCAGTGGCTGCCGCAGGGCTACCAACTGATCCTGCCACCGGCACTGGCAGACGACCCGCTGCTGCAGGCGGACCTGCTTCGCGAGCAGCGAGAACTGGCCTCTGCGCCGCAACCGATGCAGCTGTTTCTTTAGTCCCGCCCTCCTCACCCTTGTCCGGGATGCTCCGGCCAAAGAGGACGACCTCAGAAACCAACCTACTGCGCCGACCAGCACTGGTCGGCGCAGTAGGTTTCCCCATTCGCAGCAGGGACTTTTCCGGCCCATGTTAACACCTTGTTATCGAATGCAACATTTTTGACGGACAGTTTAATGATTGGGCTGTCAAAGTTATTCGTGGTTATAAATCAGTTGGTTAAATGGGTACCTCTTCAAGGCCCGTATCGATCAGACCCATTACCTCGCCCGTTGCGTGTCGCAAGGAGAAGGTGAGGATTGTCAAGGAGTCATTGTGAACAAGAAAACTTACCTGGCATTGCAAATCGCCGCAGTGCTCGGCGCCTCCTTTACCCTGCCTGCGGGCGCCGAAGAGGCCCCCTCAGCCACCTCTAAGGGACGTCAACTGGAAGTGATTCAAGTGCGCTCCCAGAAGCGGGTTCAGAACCAGCAGGAGGTGCCGATCGCCATGACCGCGGTCAGCGAGGCGGACATTGAGCGTCTCGGCGCCACCGAGGTCAAGGATATCCAGTTCGCGACCCCCAACTTCACCGTCACCGGCAGCGATCCGGGGATCCAATCCTTCGGGATCCGAGGCGTTGCCGACCGGGGTCGTAACCCGGGTTATGATCTGCGGGTCGGCGTCTATGTGGACGGCGTCTGGGTAGGGAAAGCCGCCGCCGCCAACCAATCTGCCCTGGATGTGCAGACCATCGAGATCCTTCGCGGCCCCCAGGGCACCCTGTTCGGGAAAAATACCGTCGCCGGCGCGGTGAACATCACCACCATCCGCCCGTCCGAGGATTTCTCCGGCTACCTGCAGGCGGAGCTGGGCAACTACGGTCACACTCGCTTCAAAGCCTCGGTGAACGGCGGCCTGACCGATGGCCTCTCCGGTAAGCTCTCCCTTTCCACCTTCGACCGCGATGGCTACGTCGATAACGTTTATGCCGACGCTCCGGTCAAAGAGTACAACGACAAAGCCGAACGTGCGGGCCGCGGCCAACTGCTGTGGCAGGCCGGCGAGCGCACCGAAGTGCTGTTCACCTATGACCACTTCGAAAACAGCTTCTACTTCAGCGGCGGTGGCGAAGCCATCAACGATCCCGTGGCGCCGGAGCCCTACAAGATCAACGTAAACGAAGCCACCCGCTACGACATCGACGGCGTCGGCGGTGGGTCTGTCCACATCACCCACAGCTTCGACAACGAGTTCGAGCTGACCTCCATCTCCGCCTACCGTTACGAGAAGTACGGTTACGTTGATAACGACGAGGACATGACCCCCCTCAAGGTCGGCACCTCAGGGATTACCTCAGACGGCAACCACTTCAGCCAGGAGCTGCGGATTGCCTCGCCCCTGTACGACAACTTCAACTACGTGCTGGGCCTCTACTACCTCGACCAGGAAACCAAGGGGGGCGGTGATGCCTTCGTCAACCTATCCTGGCTTACCGGCGGCGCCGTGCCCATTGAAAGCTACGATATGTCGTACCGCGCTAAGGTGGATACCGAGGCCTACGCCGCCTTCGGCCACGCCAACTGGTTCTTCACCGACAGCCTGCAGTTGACCGGTGGGGTGCGCTATACCCACGAGAACAAGGCCGTCAACTACAGCATCTTCGATCCCCTCGGCGTCTTCTTCGCTAACGGGTCCACCCAGGAAGATCGTTCTGTCGATGACTGGTCCCCCAAGGTGAGCCTGAACTGGTTCGTCAACGAAGATAACATGCTCTACGTCGGCTACTCCCGCGCCTTCAAGAGTGGTGGCTACAACACCGACTTCATCGCCGATCTCAGCGCCCTGGAGTTTGACGACGAGAAGGTAGACGCCTACGAGCTGGGGATGAAGAACACCTTCTTCGACAACACCCTGCGCTTCAACTGGGCCATCTACGATGCGGAATACCAGGATCTGCAGGTACTGGCTCAGACACCGCTGGCGGACAGGGACGGCTCCATCATCACTATCACCAACGCCGGTCGCCTGACCAGCCGCGGTTTCGAGATGGATCTGCAGTGGCAAGCCCTGGACAGCCTCCAGCTCTGGACCTCCTATGGCTACACAGACTCCAAGTTTGACGAGTACCTGGGCTGCGCCCAGTCCGATAACCCCAACGGCGACTGCAGCGGCAACGTCGCGCCGGAAGCGCCTAAGCACAACTTCAACGTGGGTGCCGAGTTCTACTACCCGACCGACAGCGGTGACTTCTACGTCAACGCCAACTACTTCTGGCGCGACAAGATGTTCTCCAACGCCAACAACGAGCCGGAGTTTGAGAACGAGGCCTTCCACGAGCTCAGCGGCCAGATCGGCTGGAAGTCCGCCAGTGGCGCCTGGAACGTCTACGCCTGGGGCAAGAACCTGACTGACGACACCTTCCAGACCTACAACACCCGCACCTTCCTGGGTGCCGATCGGACGGTCTACAACGCGCCGCGGATGGTGGGGATCACCGCCCGATGGAACTTCGGTTCCTACTAATCCTCGCGGAGCCTCCCCCAGGGCGAGGACACAGAGGCAGTCTTCGGGCTGCCTTTTTTGTTCTCCCCCTCTCAGCTCCCAGGCGCCAGCTGTTAGGTACTCAATAACCGTTACAAATGGATTTAATTACAGGATGAGAAAAATGAAAAGGAACCGGTTCGCCCCGAAACTTCTCGCCCCTATGCTGTGGCTTGGGCTCGCCTCTGCCACCACCGCGCAGGATTACGATCTGGTGATACTCAACGGCCGGGTGATGGACCCTGAAACCATGCTCGACGCCGTGCTAAACGTGGGAATTAAAGATGGCATGATCTCCAAAATAACCTCAAGTGCTATAGAAGGGGATAAAACTATTGATGCGAAAAACTTGGTTGTGGCGCCTGGGTTTATTGATACTCACTTTCATGCATTAGACGGCTTGTCGCTGAAGTTAGCTGCTCTCGATGGTGTGACAACAGGTATGGACCTCGAGGCGGGTGCTATTCATGTGGGCGAGTGGTACGCAGAAAAAGATAAAGGCTGGCCACTCAACTATGGTACGGGCGTCAGCCAACAAATGACGCGTATGCGTGTTCACGATACTGAAATCGATACCAGTGGCCCGCATGACGTGACGAGCATTTTTGAGCTTCTTGGAAAATCGATGCAAGATGGAACGCCAGGTTGGTCAGTTTCTCGCAGTAATAAAGATCAGATGAACCAAATCTTACAATATCTCGATGAAGAGTTTCGTCAAGGTGCGATCGGTTTATCGTCAACCGTAGGTTATATGACACAAGGTGTCACCACCTACGAGATGTTTAAATCTCAAGAAGCAGCAGCGCGTTATGGTCGACTTACTGGTGCCCATGTTCGTTTCCACGGAAACCCAAGTAACCCTGAAGGTCCGCTGGGTTTCAGTGAAATCTTTGCCAATGCGATTGCACTTAACGCTCCGCTGAGCCTCAGCCACAACAATGAATATGGCTGGTGGGAAAACGAAGAAAAGCTGCAAGCTGCACGCAAGCAAGGTTATAACGTATGGTCTGAATACTATCCATACTCTGCGGCATCAACGGCGATTTCAGCGGAAATTTTCCACCCAGAAAAATTTAAGGTACTGAGTGGCGGGTTGCCGTATGAAGAAGTGATTTTTGACCCCGTACAAGACAAGTTCTTAACTCAAGCCGAGTGGGAAAAAACCTCCGCCGAACATCCAGAACGCTCAATTTTCGCCTTCAACAGAAAGCGTGACGACTGGCTACCGTACTGGCTACGTATGCCACACATGATCGTTGCCTCTGACGCGATGTGGTCAGGCAAAGGCATTGATTCTTGGGATCTAGACCCGACGGAATATGTTGGTCACCCAAGAACCGCGGGAACTCGCGGCAAAGTGCTGTCAGCAGCGCGTGAAAATGGCGTGCCATTAATGTTCACGATTGCACAAATGTCTTACTGGCCTGCGAAGCACCTAGGTGATACAGGACTGAAAGCAATGCAAGCTCGCGGTCGCCTTCAAGAAGGTAAAGTTGCGGATATCACCATTTTTAATCCAGAGACTGTCAAAGATAATGCAACCTACACTAAGGGCGAGCAAGGTCTACCAACATCGGGCATTCCTTATGTGATTGTAAGTGGTGTTGAGGTCGTTAGTCAGGGTGAATTTAATCTTGATGCTAAACCAGGTAAACCCATTCGATTCCCTGTCGAAGCTGAAGGTCGATTTGAGCCAATTTCTGTAGAGGGTTGGACAGATTAGCACGTGATCAGACCAATCAGCATCGATGCTATTTCACTTTGACAGTCAGTGAAATAAAACAAAAGGCAACCAGTGTCGTCGCACTGGTTGCCTTATACATTGATTTTTTATCGAAGACAGGTAACTCCCATGATTCACTTTTTTACCGTTTTATTTTTATTCTCACTTTGTATATCTGCGACCCTGTCTGCACAAGAATCGCCTAAACTACAAACAAACACATCAGCATTCGATCAATTTGTTGCTCAGGAGTCTTTGCGTTTTACGGATGAGAATATCGCCACTTTAATAGAGGAGCATTCAGAAAATTCACAGTTAATGTTGTTTTGTCAAGAACACCAAATGCTAGAACCGAAAAAGATGGATAAGGGTATCTGGGCACGCAGAGACATGTTTAAAGCGCGTTCACTAAACTAATTAACTAAAAAGTCGATTAATTATTCATTATTCATAGTTCTTTCGCACTTGATCCTACTTCATGGCAATGGCTAATCATTGCGTAAAGGTTGTTAACAACAAAGTTGAAGTGCCTCATCAGCATCCAACCCACTAAATAACTGATCCTAATTGTGCTCCACTCGCGATAAGCCATGCCCTCCACCGGGAAAGGGTGAAGCATTGTTCATGAAGTGCTTCACCTGCTTGAGTAAAGTCCACATCTGTTAGCATCATGGGGCTCGACTTCTTTGTGGAGCTGTTTCTTTTGAGCGATTGATCAGAACGCATAACGGCAGCCGAATTCCCTTCATTCCAGAAAACTCAGCGATCGACATTTCGGAACAGTTATTTAGATCGCCCTTTAGGCACTGGCTCCTAAAGCCCCTTTTCTCACTGGACACGACAGAATGAAAAATGCCCCGATTATTCGGGGCATTTGGTATCGGTGCCGGTGCCGTGCGTGACTACAACGCCAGCTGCGCCAGGGTTCGCTCCACCACCGCCACAGGCAGGGGAACATAACCATCCTTGGCCACAATAGCCTGTCCCTCCCGGGAGAGGATAAAGCGAACAAACTCCGCCACCATCGGCTCCAGCGGACGGTTGGGGTGTTTATTAATATAAACGTACAGGTAGCGGGAGAGGGGGTAACGCCCCGCTGCGGCGTTCTCGGCCGTAGCCTCGATAAACGCCCCCCGCTTATCGGCCACGGGGACGGTGCGCACACCGGCGGTCAGGTAGCCGATGCCGGAGTAACCGATGGCGTTGAGGGAGGTGGAAACCGACTGTACCACGGAAGCGGAACCGGGCTGCTCGTTAACGCTGGGTTTGAAGTCCCCCTTGCACAGTGCCTTGTCCTTGAAGTAACCGTAGGTGCCGGAAACGGAGTTTCGGCCATAGAGCTGGATATCCCGGCGTACCCAGCTGCCGGAGAGCCCCAGCTCCCCCCATCGCTCGACCGGCTCGCCACCGCAACGCTGGGTCACCGAGAAGATAGAATCTACCTGCGTCAGGGTCAGTCCGGGGATCGGGTTGTCCTTGTGGACGAACACCGCCAAGGCATCGATGGCAACACGGATCGCCGTGGGGGGATAGCCGTAGTGATCCACAAACGCCTCCACCTCGGAGGGCTTCATCTGGCGGCTCATCGGGCCCACCTGGGCGGTGCCTTCGGTCAGGGCCGGAGGGGCGGTGGAGGAGCCCGCCGCCTGGATCTGGGGGTTGATGTTGGGGTAGTAGTAACGAAATGCCTCGGCCCACAGGGTCATCATGTTCGCCAGAGTATCCGAGCCCACCGAGGAGAGGTTCCCGGAAACCCCGCTGACCTTCTCATAAGCGGGCAGAGGGGGCTCAGGCTGTGCCGCCAGCGGGGCCGACAGCAGAGTGACCATCAATCCAATCAGGGACAGAGGTTTAAAGCTTTTCATCGCTGTTCTCCCAGTCTCATTCGCGTTAGGGGTCGAGTCGAACTCGGTACCCTGTCAGTATTTAGCCTGTAGATGACGTTCCCGTGACACTTTCATTACGCCGTACTGATACCAGCGACGGCGGCAGCTCAAAGGCAAAACAGCTGCCCTCGCCAGGCCGGGATCGGATGAGCAATTGACTGTTGTGGTGACTGAGGGCGTGCTTAACAATGGCTAGCCCCAAACCACTGCCACCGGTATCCCGGGAGCGTGCCCTGTCCACTCGATAGAAGCGCTCGGTAAGCCTCGGCAGGTGCTCCGGCTCGATCCCCATCCCCTCGTCATGCACCTCAAAGCGCCCTCGTGCCCCCTGCAAGAACCACTTTACCCGCACTTTTCCGCCCTCCGGGCTGTAACGGATGGCGTTTTGCACCAGGTTGGCACAGGCACTGTGAAGCTGCATCTCGTCGCCGTAGAGCCATAGCGCTGGATCCACCTCGAACAGCAGCTCATGACGACCATCGGAGAGCTCCTCCGCCTCCTTGCGGACCTTCTCCAGCAGCGCCGGCATCGCTACAGGGTGCTCAAAATCGATGTCAGTGGCCGCTTCGATTCGGGAGAGGGTCAGCAGGCGATCGATGAGGGTTTTCATCCGCAGGGACTGGTCCTCCATTGCGCGGTACTGCTTGCCCAGCACGCTGTCAGGATCCGAGGTCATCTGCATCATCTCCACGTAGCCCTGAAGCACCGTCAGCGGGGTCTTCAGCTCATGGGAGACATTGGCCACGAACTCCCGTCGCATCTGCTCGAGCTGCCGCACCCGGGTCACGTCCCGGGCGATCAGCAGCCGTTGACTGTCACCGTAGGGGATGATCCGGATCTCCAGTGTCCGGTCATCGTTAAGGGGGGAATCCAGCTCCAGCGGGTCGTGAAAGTTGCCTCGACGCCAGTACTTGACGAAGCGGGGGTGGCGCAGCAGGTTGTGGATCCGGTTGCCGGCATCCTTGGGCCAGTGGATCCCAAGCAGCCGCTCCGCCAGGGTGTTGCCCCACAGGATCTCCCCCTGCTGACCCAGCACCAGGGTCGCATCAGGGAGTGCCTCCGCCCCCTCCCTAAAGCGCGACAACATCTGCGCCAGCTGGGCCCGGCGACGCCGGTCTTTGCCCTGCATCCGGTAGATCCCGTTGAAGATCACCTCCCAGCTGCCGCTGCCGTGGGGCGGGGTCAGGCTGCGGTCACGCCAAAACCAGTGGGCCAGCCGGATAAGCTGTTTGTAGTGCCAGAACAGCAGCCACCAGGCACCAACAAGGAGCGCCCAAGCCACTTGGTCCAGCATCAGTCCAAGAAACAGGAAGGGCAGCTGAGTCAGTACGACACGCGTCAACAGCCGGGGAAGGGAATACTCTGCAAACATGCCACTCCTCGTGAACAGATGAAAAAGCCACGGTTGGGCGATACCGCCCACCGTGGCCCGGATTCCGATCGTTACCGACTCAGAGTTTACTGGAGAAGCGGTAACCGGCGCCACGCACCGTCTGGATCAGGCGGTCATGGCCATGCTGCTGGATCGCCTTACGCAGGCGACGGATATGAACATCCACGGTGCGATCCTCCACGTAGACATTGGTGCCCCAAACATTATCCAACAGCTGTTCTCGGCTGTAGACCCGCTCCGGGTGGGTCATGAAAAAGTGCAGCAGGCGAAACTCGGTGGGACCGATCTCCAGATTCTGATGCGCCGCCGTCACCCGGTGGGAAACCGGATCCAGCCGCAGCCCCTCGATCTCCACCACCTCCTCAAGGCGGGTCGGTGCCGAGCGTCGCATCACCGCCTTGATCCTGGCCACCAGCTCCTTGGGGGAGAAGGGCTTGGTGACGTAGTCGTCTGCCCCAACCTCCAAGCCCCGAACCCGATCCTCCTCCTCACCGCGGGCAGTAAGCATGATGATCGGGATCCCCCGGGTGTGAGCCTCACCACGCAGGCGCTTGGCCAACTGCACCCCACTGCCACCGGGCAGCATCCAGTCCAGCAGGATCAGATCCGGGTAGGGTTCCTGGACCGCCTTCAGGCCCTGGTCAAAATCGGCGGCGGTCGTGGTGCGAAAGCCATGCTGCTCCAGCACAAAAACCAGCATCTCACGAATGGCGGTTTCATCTTCAACAATCAGGATATTGGCGGTCATAGCGATCCATCGAGGTTACTGCGTTTCAGTTCGGGACAAAGTATCTGGCAGCGAGATGACAGAAATATGACCCCTGAAACAAGATACCCACAAAAAAGAGGCATTACTGCCCCTTTTTGCGTGCGTTCAGGCCCGTTCAAAAGTCGTAACGCAAACCGACCGCCAGCACACTGTCATCGTCCTGCACGTCGTAGCTGGTGCCGGTGTAGTAAGCGTTCACCCGCAACGGCTTGGAAAGCTTGTGCTCCACCCCAACGGAGTAGACACTCCCCGCATCGGCGAACTTATTGCTGCCATCGGCGTCCTGGAACTGCCCCTTCACCTTGGTTTTCCCGAAGCTGTAGGCGGCGGATACCATGAAACCATCGAAGGACTCGGCGCCGTTGATCGCCTCCTGATCGTTGTACATCGCCCCGAGCTCGACCCCGGCAATCTGGCCGCCCACGGTCACCCGGCTCACATCGTAGCCCTGAACCTTGCTGTCGTAGGCCAGGGCGACGTAGTAGGGCTGCTTCTTGTAATCGGCATCGCCGATCATCGCGGCGATGGAAACGCCACTTTCGTCCTCCTGTTTGCTGTCCGCTTCGGCCACGTAGGTCACCTCCAGCGCCAGGAGGCCCGCCAGGGTCGGCGTCATGTAGGAGACCTGCTGAGCGACCCGGTTTTCACCGCGAAAGAGTGCGTTGATATCCCCTTCGTAGTCGCTGAACTGGTCCACCTTACCCTGGGAGCGTTTCAGGGCCGTATCGCGGCGACCCAGGGTCGCCAAACCAAAGCCCCCTTTGAGACCGACAAACTGGTTACGGTTGGAAAACACGTCACCTTCGACCACATTCACGCCCCACTCGGCCTGGAAGATCGCCTCCAGGTTGTCGCTCAGGGCGTGGCCCCCCTTGACCCCGAAACGGGAGGAGTGGGAAGTGATACGGGTGGTGCTTTCACTCTCATCGCCCCCCAGTTCCGCGGCCTGCAGCGTCAGGTTGAGGCGGCCATAAACGGACAACTCGTCGGCAGAAACGGTGCCAGGAATAAAGGCAGCGGCCACTGCAGTAGCCAGCAGAGTACGGGTGATAGACATGATTCAATTCCTTGTTTTGACAGAGACTCCCCGGATTCATCGGGAAGCGATGCGCAGTGTGCGCCCCTTTTATGACAATTCCATTTCACCAGGCAGTGACATTTTTATTACATTGTGAAGCTTCGTTCAATTAATACCCGTTTATCCGTTAGTTGCCCCGACCTACCGGAGCAATAAAGCCCCCTGTTTTTTGCCTCCAGGGACGATTGCGACCCAGGGCGCTTTTCCCTACACTGCCGGGCCATCAAACATTTCTCAGCGGTGACCCCTATGTGGTTTAAAAACATCCAGCCTTACCGGCTGACCAAGCCCCTCTCCCTGGCCGTGGAGGAGCTCGAGCAGCAGCTGGAGGCGTTAACCTTCACGCCAGCCACCAGCCAGGAGATCAGCAAGCTGGGTTTCGTGCCAGCATTGGGCCCCAAGGTCGGCCAGGCGCTGGTTCATGAGGCACAGGGCAACCTGCTTATCGCCATCGAGAAGGAGGAGAAGATGCTCCCCGCTTCGGTGATCCGGGAGGAGTTGGAGGAGCGCGTCGCGCAGCTGGAGAACGACGAAGGCCGCCCCGCCCGAAAGGCGGAGAAGGAGGCGATGAAAGAGGACATCATCGCCGTGCTGCTGCCCCGCGCCTTCAGCCGCCGCAAACAGGTCCGGGCGCTGATCATGCCCAAACAGCAGTTGATCCTGGTGGACAGCGCCAGCGCCAGCAAAGCCGAGGAGTTACTCTCCCTGCTTCGCCAGGCGATCGGCTCTTTGCCGGTGGCCCCCCTGATGCCCAACACCCTGCCGGAAGAAGCGATGGCGGAGTGGGTGCGCAGCGGTAAGGTGGGCAACGGCTTCAGCGTCCTGGAGGAAGCGGAACTCAAGAGCCTGGCGGAGAGCGGCGGCAGCATCAAGGTAAAGGACCTGCCCCTGGACAGCGACGAGGTGCGTGCCTACCTCGATGGTGGCCTGCTGGTCTCCAAGCTGGGCCTGGATTGGTCCGACAGTGTGAGCTTCGTCCTCAATGCGGACATGTCCCTGAAGCGGATCAAATTCTCCGATGTCGTTCTGGAGCAGAACGAAGAGATCGACAAGGAGGACCTGGCCGCACGACTGGATGCGGATCTCTCTCTGATGTGCGGCGAGTTCGCCCGCCTCTGGCCAGCCCTGCTGGAAACCATGGGCGGCATCGACGACACCCTGTAACGGTTTCCGAGCACAATAGAGCCCGTCCCATGACAGGCTAAGGTGCAAAAAAATGGGCCAGATGGCCCATTTTTTTACTTCCCTGGTTCGCTATCGAAGGGCCAGGGGGTGCCTGTCCAGCGGGCAAATGCCGCGCGCTGTGTGGCAGTGGTGCTGGCCAGGGGCGCCAGTGACGGCGCCCCCTTAGGCTGCACTCTCCAGGGCAGTTCGCGGGTGATCAACCGTTCCCGGCGAAACAGGGTGACCGTCACACTCTGATCCGGTTCCGGATCGCCCAGACGCGCCGCCCAGTCACCGGGCTGCCAGCGCAGTCCTTCGATGGCCACCAGACGATCCCCCGGTGTCAGGCCCGCCTCCCAGGCAGCACTGCCTCGGCGTACGCCGGTGAGCAGGTCCGCCCCCTCTTCACCCAGCTGCCAGCCAGGATCCCACTCACGGGCCTCTGGCCATACTAGGGAGAGCCCCAACTGCTCCAGCCAGGCATCAATCGGCAGCAGCAGTGGCGCCTCCACGTTCTGCCGCCACCAGGATTCTGCAGAGCGGCCGGTCAGCAGTTGCATCAGGCGACGCAGGTCCGCTTCCCCGTAACTCTCTGGCAGCGCATGCTGCCGGTACAGCGCCTGGTGCAACGCCTGCAGGCTGCTGCCCCCCTTTGTCAGCCAAAGATCCAGCGCCCAGGAAGCCATGAACCCTTCGCTGTAGATGCTGACACTGTGGTTGTTGCCGTAGTCGCCTCCCCGGGCGATCCAGTTATCAAAGCTGGCTTCAGCCACACTCTGCTCGCTGACACCGGGCCGAGCCATAAAGCGCTGGATACGCTCCGCCAGGCGGCTCAGGAACTCCTCATGGGTCATCACCCCCGCCTGCAGCAGCCAGAAGTTTTCCAAGTAGCTTGTGCCCCCCTCGGCGAACCAGAGCAGGCGGCTGTAGTTGTCGTTCTGGTAGTCGTAGGGGACCAATCCCCTCGGGCGGTAAGCCTTCACGTTCCAGGTGTGCACCAGCTCGTGGGCTGCGGTGGACATCAGGCTCAGGTGGTCCTCCCGGCTCGCGAAGCGCCAACGGGGGCGCTGGATCACCGTGGAGTTGCGATACTCGGTGGCCCCCCGGACACCATCGGTCGCATGGATAATGAACAGGTAGCTTTCAAAGGGATACTCCCGGCCAAAGTAGCGCCCTCCGGTGGCGGCCAACGCCTTGAGATCCTCGACAATCTTACCTGCATCGTAGTTTCCCTCACCCCAGAACAGCACCCGATAATCGCGACCATCGACGTGAAACTCGAAGTGCTGGTGTAAGCCGGTTTCGATGGGGCTGTCCACCAGGACGTCATAGTCGGCGGCCTGGAAGCGATGGGCCCCGAGCCGCTTTAGCCCGCTGTCACTGCGCCAGGACTCTGGCACGCTGAGGGAGACCACCGCCTCGCTGTCTCGCCAGGGCTCGGCGTACATCAGCACCCCGGAGGCGTTCAGGTAGGCGTGGCTGTCGTCGATATGTCGACTGCGGTCGCCCAGCTCGTTGGCGTGGACCTGGTACTGGATCTTCAGTGCCCCTGGCTCGCTGCGGCTCACCGTCCAGCTGGCCCGGTCGGATTTACGCCAGGCCAGGGTCCGCCCCTCGCCATCCTCGGCCTGAAAACGGCGGATCCCGTCCGCCATCGGCAGCAGCTGGTAGCGCCCGGTACGCCAGTTGGGAAGCTGGAGGACCACCTCACCCGCCGGCGATGTCGGCAACGTCAGGGTGATCCGGGCCAGGTGGTGTTCCGGCTCCGTGATCTCGATGTGGTAGTTCACCTGTGCCCAGCCGGGCAAACTGCAGATTGCCAGCATCCAAGCCAGCACTCGCCCAAATCTCATAAGTTTCCTTTTCGATACATCGTTGTTAAGCACTTGATGGACTGGCAGTATATCAGCCGATAGGGAGAATTTGACTCAAGGAGGCGTCATGAGAGGGTTAGCCGCACTCCTGATGTTGATCGCGTTACCCGGCCTCTGCCTGGAGCCCGGGCGGTTTGTCGATGTCTGGCAACGACTGCCCGAGGATCCTCAAGGCATACTGCGTGACTTCGCGCAGCCGGCCTCCGACCCCACGCTGGAGAGTGAGCGCCTGCTGTTGCGTATGCACGCGCAGTGGCAGTTAGACAAAGACTATGATGCCCTGCCCGAGCAGTTTGCCAGGCTTAAGCAGCGGGATCTCACCCCCGTTCAACGGGGACGGCTGCTGCTGGCTGAGGGCAACTACCTCGGTGCCGTTAATAGCCAGTACGATACCGCCCTGACCCTGTTTGACAGTGCCAACCTGCTTCTGCTGGGTATGGTGGAGCCGGAGGCGCTTCGCCTGCATACCGAAGTGTTGGCCACCCAGGGCTCCCTGCTGGCTTACCTGCGCCGGAACGATGAGGCCATCGAGGTACTGAAGCAGGCCCAAAAGAAAGCGCTGCTGGCTAACGACCGACGCCAGCTCGCCCTGATCAAGCGCGATTTGGGTCGGGCTTACCGTTTCCTCGAAGAACTGGATCCCGCCATGTCCGAGTTTCAAGCCGCCCTGGCCCTGGCCGATGCGGTACCGGCCCCCGACTTCCCTGTCAAGATGACCATCGAGATCGCCAGGGTATTCAAGGCCCTGGGGCAACATGATGCCGCCATCTCGACCGCTAACAGCGCCGCCCAGGAGGCGGAGCGGATCGGCAAACCGTACCAGTTGGCACTGGCGCTGTCGGAGCTGGGATACAACTACGAAGCGCTGGAGAACATCTCCCGCGCCCTGCACTACCACATGCTGGCGCTGGACCAACTGCAGCAACTGGACTCCACCATCGGGGTGGCCCGCACCCGGCTCGATATCGCCCGGACCTACATCGATGCCGAGCAAACCGACAAAGCCCGGGTGCACCTTGAACGGGCCACCTCGGTGTTTGAGCAACGCCAGCACCAACGCTACCTGTTCCAGGCTCACTACCAGCAAGCCCGCCTCCAACTGGCCCAGGGTAACGCGGCCCAGGCACTGTCAGTGGCCACCCCCCTGCTGGCGCAGATCGATGAACGAACCTCGGCCAACGCCCATCGGGACCTGCTACTGCTGCTGGCCGAAGCCAATCACCAGAATGGGACCCACGAGCAGGGTTGGCACCAGCTGCGCAAAGCGTTCGAGATTCAGGCCGAGAGCCCCGGGAAAAAACGCACCGCCAGTGATGCCAATGCGCTTCAACTGCGTCAGCAATTGGCCCAGCAGGGCCAGCGCCAGCGCCAACTGGAGGCGGAACTGTCACGATACCGTCAAACCCGCGTCGCGGGCCTGACGACCATCCTCTGCCTGCTGGTTATCCTGGGCCTGGTGTTGCACCGGCAACGCCGCCTTACCAGCCGATACTGGCGCGCCGCTGCGGCCGCCACCGAAGACCCTGTCACCGGGCTGAACAACCGCACCGGCCTGATCACCGCCCTCGCCAACCAATCCCCCGCTACCCTGGTGCTGCTGCGATTCGGCTCCCTGCCAGATTGTGAGTTGACCCTGGGCCAGCGGGCACACCAGCAGGCCAGGCGCACCCTGAGCCAGCAGCTGGCTAATCTGGCGGGGGTGAGCCACCTGGCAGAGATCGCCCCGGGGCTGTTCGCACTGCAGCTGGATCCTAAGTGCCCGCTGGAACCCTGGTTTGAGCGCTTGATCGACGAAGCCCGGGGCTGGCCCACCCTCACCCGCTTCCTGCATCAGCCGATCACCCTGGGCGCCCTGCCCCACCCCTTCCAGCCCGGCGTGATGTTCCAGTTGTCTCCCCACGCGACCCTGGAACTGGCTCAGATGGCGTTGCAATCGGCCACCCTGACCGCAAAACAGTGCGAGCAGTCCCTCTATGTCCAGCTCAAGCCCCTGGCGCTCAATGCCCCCATGCTCAACCCAGACCATCTCTATGCCAGCGCCGCCAAGTGTATCCACAGTGGGGTCATCCGTTGCCAGAGTAACTATCAGGGGGAGTTGGAGATGGCACAGGAGACCTTGCCCGAAGCGGGGCAAAGCGCCACCCACCCAACGCGCCGTGACCCGGTGGAAGCGACCTGAGTCGGCAGCGACACCCGCCCGGTTAAGCGACATGGCTCGACTGCTATGATTGCCTTGCAGGGAAGTTTCGTCAGGGAAGCGGTGTGACCGCTTGAACTGCCCCTCGACGGCTCGGTGGCACCCCCTGTGGTGCCCCGCTCCAAAGACAGGGTCTCTGACCCGCGTTGGCGTTAGGCACGAAAGGAGGCCAAATGCAGATCCAGGTGCGTCCCCGGGGCAGCCTTGACCAGCTCTCCCAGCTCGAAGTGGAGCGGCTGCGACAAAATGCCGCCTCGGATCTCTACCAGCTCTATCGGAACTGCTCCCTGGCGGTATTGGCCGCGGGGATCCAGAGCGATGACAGCGAGGCCCTGCTGCAGCGCTACGCTGACTTCGAGATCCGCGTGTTGCGTCGTGAGCGGGGCGTCATGCTGGAGTTGACCAACCCGCCGCAGGAGGCGCTGGTGGACGGGAAGTTGATGCGCAGCATCCAGGAGCACCTGTTCTCCGTGCTGCGCGACATTCTCTACATCAATGACCGTTTCGAAAGCCTGGTCCACATCAACCTGACCAACGCCAAGCACATCACCAACGTGGTGTTCGAGATCTTGCGCAACGCCAAGGCGCTCACCACCGGCGGGAAAACCAACATGGTGGTGTGCTGGGGCGGCCACAGCATTACCGAACCCGAGTACCTCTACACCCGTGAGGTGGGGTTTCAGCTGGGCCTGCGGGATCTGAACATCTGCACCGGCTGCGGCCCCGGCGCGATGGAGGGACCGATGAAAGGCGCGGCCATCGCCCACGCCAAGCAGCGTAACAAGGACGGTCGTTTCCTGGGCCTGACCGAACCCTCCATCATCGCCGCAGAGCCTCCTAACCAGATCGTCAACGAACTGGTGATCCTGCCGGACATCGAAAAACGGCTGGAGGGGTTCGTTCGCCTGGCCCACGGCATCGTGATCTTCCCCGGTGGGGTGGGTACCGCCGAGGAGCTGCTCTACCTACTGGGTATCCTGCTGCACAGGGAGAATGCCGCCGAACCCATGCCCGTGGTACTCACCGGCCCAAAGGAGAGCCGCGGCTATTTCGATGAGATCAACGAGTTTATCGGGGCCACCCTAGGCCCCCGGGCGCAGTCCCGCTACCACATCATCATCGACGATGCGGTGGCGGTGGCCCGCTGCCTCAAGCAGCACACCACCAACGTCAAGGCGTTCCGGTTACAAACCGATGACTCCTTTGCCTACAACTGGCGGCTGCAGATAGAGCCGGAGTTTCAGCTCCCATTTGTCCCCAACCACCAAACCATGGCCAACCTCGCCCTCCACGCCGACCAGGAGCCGGCCCAGCTTGCCAGCAGCCTGCGCAAGGCGTTTTCCGGCATCGTCGCCGGCAACGTCAAGGCCAGCGGGATCCGTGCGGTCCAGACCCAGGGCCCCTTCAAACTCACCGGCGATCCCAACCTGATGCGTCGCATGGACAACCTGCTCAAGGCCTTTATCGACCAGGGCCGGATGAAGCTGCCGGGCACCACCTACCACCCCTGTTACGAGATCCAGACCGGATGACCGTCCACCTCCTCCTTATTGACGCCCTGAACCTGATCCGCCGTATCCACGCCACCGCGCAGGATAACCCCGAAGCGCTCCAGGAGCGCTGCCTTGCTGCGGTTAACAAGGCCCTGCGCCAGCACCGCCCCAGCCACGCCATCCTGGTTTGGGATGGGGGGCACCAAAACAGCTGGCGCAAAGAGCTGTATCCGGACTACAAGGCCCACCGAAAGCCGATGCCGGAAGACCTGGCGGCCCAGTTACCCACCCTAAAGCAGCAGCTGAATGCTCTCGGTGTTGGCTCGGTTGAACTGCCGGATATCGAGGCAGATGATCTTATCGCCACCATCGCGGTCAAGGTGGTCAACCACGACGGCCAGGTGCTGATCCTCTCCACCGACCAGGGGTTTGGCCAGCTGCTGCGACCGGGGATCCGGCAGTGGGACCACTTCGAGGGGCACCCTATCGACGCCGACCGGCTGCAGCAGAAGCTTGGGGTCCGGCCGGAGCAGCTGCTGGAGTTCTGGGCATTGGCCGGCGACAGCGGCAATGGGATCCCCGGTGTCCCCGGTATCGGAAAAAAAACCGCACAAACCCTGCTGGCCGAACACGGCTCGCTGGCCAACATCTTCAGCGAGGGCGCCGTTGTGGGCAAACTGGGGGAGCGGCTCGCCAACCACAAGGCACAAGCCCGCCTCAGTTACGCCCTGGTGCGACTTCGACAAGACCTGACACTGAATCTCAACCTGGCTCAATTTCGACTCAAGGAGAACCTATGACTCAGACTGTACTGATCACCGGCGCCAACCGCGGCATCGGCCTCGAATTCACCCGCCAGAGCCTGGACGCAGGCGACCAAGTGATCGCCTGCTGCCGGGCACCGGAGCAGGCCCAGGCACTGGAGGCCCTGGCCGAACGCTTTCCTCAACAACTGGAGCTGGTAGGGTTGGATCTGGGCCAGCCGCAACAGTTGACGGCACTGCAACGCTACCTGGGGGAGCGCCGGGTCGATCTGCTGATCAGCAACGCCGGTGTTTACGGGCCCAAGGGACTGGCACTGGGTGAGTATTCCGCCGAGCCCTTTGCCGACATCATGCAGGTTAACGTGCTCGCCCCGCTGCTGCTGGTCCAGGCGCTGCGGGACAACCTGGCCCCCGGAGCCAAGATCGCCCTGCTGAGCTCGAAGATGGGATCGGTCACGGACAACACCAGTGGCGGCGCTTACTTCTACCGAGCCTCCAAGGCGGCCCTCAATGCCATAGGTAAGAGCCTGGCCATCGACCTGGCCGATGCCGGCCACCCCGTGGTAATGCTGCATCCGGGCTGGGTACAAACCGACATGGGCGGCCCCAACGCCCTGATCGATACCGAGCAATCCGTCTCGGGGATGCGACAGGTGATCGACGGGCTCACCGAGGCGAGCAGCGGAGGCTTCTTCAGCTTCGATAGCAGCCCTATCGCCTGGTAGACGCAGTTTCCAGCAGCATGTACTGCGGTTGCGTCCAGGATGGTCGGCAACCGCTGTTTTTTCCCACCAGCCGTTGCGTCACGACAACATCTTGTTAACCTAAGGCTAAGATGATTGCTTCAGAGGCCAACTCCCCCATGAAACCGCATGCCAAGCGCTCCCGAGTGCTCCCCCTAATCCTTGGCCTCGTTGGCGCTTACGTCCTCTTCGTGGTGGTGGTCGTGCTCCTCTGGGAGCCCGGTAACGGTGGGCCCGACGATCTGGACTGGGACGACCGGCAGCGCCACAACGTGGCCACCATGGCCCAACTTGAACTGGGGATGACCCGCAGCGAAGTGGTCACCCTGCTGGGCAGCCCGGATTTCAGTGAGGCGTTTGAAGATGGCGACGGCCACAACCTGCAGATCCTGCGCTACCGGACCCACCGTACCAAGGGCGACGGCCTCACCACCCTGGATGAAACCACCCCGTTACTGTTTCAGGATGACCGACTGACCGCCTGGGGCAACACCGCCCTGTCAGCCGTAACGGACTAGACGCGGCCTCTTACCGAACCGCCGACGCTCCCCCCTCGCCAACAGCAGGCACAAAAAACGGCCCCATCGGGGGCCGTTTTTTGTGCCTGGTCTGTCTGGCCTAGAACCCCTACTCCTTGGGATCCTCAGGACTGTAGGGCACACCATCACGCCACCAGTGTGGGGCCGGTGCGCCTTTGAGGGTGTGGTTAAAGAACGCCATCATCTTGAGACTGTAATCCAGTTTGTTGGGGTACTTCTTCAGATGGTGTGGTTCATCCTCGTACTGCAACATCACCACCGGCTTGCTGAGGCGGCGCATCGCCAGGTAGAGCTCTATCCCCTGCTCCCAGGGCACCGCATCATCCCGGTCACCGAACATGATCACCATGGGAGTGTTGATCTTCTCTGCGTGGAACACCGGACTGTTCTCGATATAGAGCTCCGGCGCCTCGTACAGGCTCCGACCGATGCGGCTCTGACCCGCCTCGTACTGGAACTGGCGGCCAAGGCCGCTGCCCAGACGGATGCCGGTGTAGGCGGAGGTCATATTGGCAACCGGAGCGCCGGTCACCACCGCCTTGAACATGTCGGTCAGGGTTACCAGCTGGGCGCTTTGGTAGCCCGCCCAGGAGTGCCCCTGCAGACCCACCGCATCGGGATCGGTGATCCCCATCCGGATCAGGGTTTCCACCCCGGGGATCAGCGCATCCGCGGTTGAACGGCCCGGGTGGCCGATCTCAAAACGCACATCCGGCAGGAACACCGCGTACCCCTCACTGGCAAACCAGGGAAAATTGGGCCTGTGGTTCAATGCCATCTGCGGGAACTGGTGCAGGCGATCGCTCATGAAGCGATAGAAGTAGACGATGGTGGGCAGGGGGGCGCTGCCATCATAGCCCGGGGGGGTGATCACCACGCCGCTGAGCACCTCCCCCTTACGAGAACGCCAGCTGATCCGCTGGGCCCGGCCCCAATCGAGGGTTTCCAACTGCTTACCGAGATGGCTCACCTGCTCCAACTGCCCCTGCCAGCCCAGACTGCGCTGCAGATCCGGGTAACGATCGTAACGCTCCAGGGTAAAGAGGGCGGCATCACTCCCCTTGGCCTTGGTAACAAAGCGGTAGCGCTGGGACCCCCTGAGCCAAGGTTCCATCGTTTCAGTGGCCACGGTGTAGCGGGCCAGCCCCTCCTCCCGGGTCACTTCGTTGTGGCGATGCAGCAGCAGCGGCACCTGGCTCTGTGCCCAGCGCGCCTCAGGATCGCTCTCCACCACGCGGAAAATCTCCTGCCGGTCCCGTCCCTCGGTGAGGCGTGTCAGCTCCCCGCCCCGAGCCTGGAAAACGTCGTACTTGTCATACACCAGAGCGCCCTGGCCAGGCTCCAGCCAGGGACCCATGCCGTAGCCCGGTGCCGGGCTGGGATAGTCATGATCCTCGTCGGCGAACCCCTTGCCCAGGGTGACAGTACGGTTGGCCTTGATGTCGTGCCACTTCAACGCGCCGCGGACATGCCAGATCACCGCCTCATCATGGGGCGACAGGCTGGGCTCATCCGCTTCCAGCGTTTGCTCCACCAGGCGCCGACGCTGGCCGGTGCGCAGATCCACCAGGTACCAGTCCCGGTAGAAACCCGCCCAGGAGATCATCTTGCGATAGAGCTGATCGCTGTGGGCCAGCAGGTAGCGGGTGTTGTCCGCCAACTGCAGATCCGGCACCAGGGGATCCGTCAGTTGAATGAAGAGGTCATCATCGAGGTGCCAGACGCCCTGGTACTGGCGCTTAAACTCCTCGTCGAAGCGGTTCTGCTCATTGGGCTTGATCCGTTCATCATCGCCATGCCAAACCTGCACCTGCCGGTGGGCCAGCAAGGTTTCGCTGTCCCTGAGCGCCTTGTTGTCCGCATAGGGCTCCGGTGTCCGAACCTCGGGACGCCGGGCCTGCCGTCCGATAAAGAGACGCTCGGCATCACGGGAAAAGGTCAGCTCGCTGAACCCGGACACCAGGTAGTCGGCGTGGTTAAGATCCTGCCACTGCAGATCCTCATCGAAGTAGTAGGCCACACGGTGCTCCCGCTGGCGCTTGGGCACGGCGTCATCACCCCAGGTAAAGGCCAGGTGGCGGCCATCACGACTGAGCGCAAGGTCACCGCTGACCCCAGAACTCTCCTGCCAAACCAGGATCGGGTTGAGATCCGAGTCCAGCCGATAGATACCGTTACCCGCTGACTCACCGGTGGCAGTGCTGAACGCGATACCGAAACCGTCGGCGGCAACCTCGAGGTGGTGGACCCGTTCAAAGGTTTTGTTCAGGCTTCGCTTGAGGTCGCGAATCATCAAGCGACTGCCCAGGGTCGGCGCGGGTTCGTTGTCACTCTCCGCTTTCTCCTCGCCTGGCGCGTCCGTCGCCTCATCGGCCTCATGCCAGACCAGCAAAAAGCGCCCATCGTGGCTGAACTGGGCGGACTTAACCCGTTCGAATCTCAGCTGCATACCACTGCGACTGTTTACCAGTAAGCGTCCACTTTTTAGTGCCTTACGCTCCTTTTTATCGGCGTTCTCCCGTTCGAGCAGCGCAGGGGGCGTGACAAAAAGGGCGTAGGCACCGTCAGCGGACAGTTGGGGGTCGGCCGCGCGAGGCAGAGTGAAGGTATGGCCATCGCCCCGGCGCAGGTAACCCACGGGGTCCCCCCGGTCTGGCCTTCCCACGTAGGCCACCACCTCACCGTTGTCGCTGAGCACCGGGGCTTCGAGCGTCTCGAACGCCATGATCGCCTCCGGTGTGACCGGCGCCGCCGGGGCCGTGATCACCCAACCGGCCCAGAGCACTGCGGCCAGAATCAGTTTCTTCACCATACTTCCTCTCAAATCGTCCATTTGTTGCGCCTTACCCTATCCACCGCTTACAGCACGGGTTGAAAAGATGTAGACTTAGCGCCGCATCATGCTAACAAAGCCCCCCAACCTCTGTCACAGATGCTTGCGATCAGGGATAAGAGGGGCATGGAAAAATATCACACCAACGCGGAAGGATGCGTGCATGTCTACCACCATTACTGTGATCCCCGGTGACGGGATCGGGCCCGATATTGTCGACGCCACCCTCAAGGTCCTGGATAAAGCCGGTTGTAACTTTACCTACGAATTTGCCGACGCGGGCCTCACCGCACTGGAAAAACATGGTGAACTGATCCCCCAGCAAACCCTGGATCTGATCGAGAAAAACAAGGTGACCCTGAAAGGTCCCCTGACCACCCCCATCGGCGAGGGCTTCACCTCCATCAACGTCAGCCTGCGCAAGACGTTCAACCTCTACGCCAACGTACGCCCAGTGCTGTCACTCAAGGGCACCCGTGCCCGCTATGATAACGTGGACATCATCACTATCCGCGAAAATACCGAAGGGATGTACTCCGGCATCGGCCAGAAGGTCTCCGAAGATGGCACCATCGCCGAAGCGATGAGCGTCATCACCCGGGAGGGTGCAGAGCGGATCTGCCGCTTCGCCTTTGAACTGGCATGCAAGGAGGGTCGCAAGAAGGTGACCTCCGTGCACAAAGCCAACATCATGAAGTCCACCTCCGGCCTGTTCCTGAAAGTGGCCCGCGAAGTGGCCAAGGAGTTCCCCGAGATCGAGTTCGAAGAGATGATCGTCGACGCCACCTGCATGAAGCTGGTGATGGACCCGAGCCAGTTTGACGTCATAGTGACCACCAACCTGTTTGGCGATATCCTCTCCGACCTTTGCGCCGGCTTGATCGGCGGCCTGGGCCTCGCGCCCGGTGCCAACATCGGCACCGATGCGGCGATCTTCGAAGCGGTTCACGGCAGTGCACCGGACATCGCCGGTCAGGATCTGGCCAACCCCACCGCTCTGATCCTCGGTGCCGTCCAGATGCTGGAGTACCTGGGCATGGCCGAGCAGGCGGGCAAGATCCGCGATGCGGTTCGCGACACCATCGCGGCCGGCGAGTGCGTCACCCGCGACCTGGGCGGTAACGCCGGCACCCAGGCGTTCACCGACGCCATCCTGGCGCGCCTGTAAGCAGGCCCGCACCGATACCAAGGGAGCCTTAACGGCTCCTTTTTTTATCTCCCTTCCGATACTTAAAGGCCTATGCTGCTCCCGCTCCGGGACAGGCCCGATTCGACGCTGAAACCCTCGCACCACTTTCTTCCACCTCCCGACACTGCCTGGCCCATAATTAAATTAGGCATCACTAATTCTTGTAAATTAGAAAAGGCTAATTTATGCTTAGCTCAACTACATTAGATTTGCCTTATATCCTGGAGCCCCCATGAGATCTCAGGTCATTCGCTTTGCTACCGAGCACCCCAGACGCGTCTTCGCTGCGATTCTGGCGCTGGTGATCGCCACTGCAGCGCTGATCCCCAATATCCAGATCGACACCGATCCGGAGAACATGCTCGCCCACGACGATCCTGCCCGTGTTTTCCACAACCAGGTCAAGAGCGACTTCACCATGTACGACAGCATCGTCGTGGGCGCCATTGCCGATGGCCCGGACGGGATATTCACCCCGCGCTCGCTCTTGGCGCTGCACACCCTGACCAGCGAGATCCTCAAGCTCGACGGCGTTGTTCCCGGCGAAACCCTGGCCCTCTCTACCTCGGACAACATCACCCAGGGCGCGCCCGGCACCATCCGCTTCGAGTACCTGATGCGTCAGGCTCCCCAGACCCAGGCCGCGGCCGCCGCCATCGGTGAAGCGGTGGCCCGCTTGCCGCTGCTGGACAACACCCTGGTCTCCGGCGACGGCAAGGCCGCGGCGATCTACGTCCCCCTCTACCACAAGGAGGACAGCTTCGAGGTGGCCGAGCAGATCCGCGCCCTCATCACCACCCTGGACTCCGACGATCACTACCACATCACCGGCCTCCCAGTAGCGGAGAACCAGTTCGGGGTAGAGATGTTCGTGCAGATGGCGATCTCCGCCCCCATGGCCGGCGCGATGATCTTCGCCCTGATGTGGTTCTTCTTCCGCAGCGTCCCCCTGGTGGTCGCCCCGATGCTGGTGGCGATGGCCACGGTGATCGCCACCATGGGTACCCTCATCGGCATGGGCTTCACCGTCCATATCATGTCTTCGATGATCGCCATCTTCCTGATGCCCATCGCAGTAGTGGACAGCGTTCACATCATGTCCGACTTTACCGACCGCTACCGGGCCGGTGATGATGCCAAGGCGGTGATCAGCGAGGTGATGGAGGACCTCTTCAACCCCATGTTGTTCACCTCCGTCACCTCCGCCGTCGGCTTCTACTCCCTGATGCTGACGCCGATCCCGCCGGTGCAGATCTTCGGTGCCTTCGTCGGCAGCGGGATCCTGCTGGCGTTCCTGATCAGTGTCCTGCTGGTGCCCGCTTACGTGGTCCGCCTGAAACCCGCCACCCTGGACAGCATGCAGGCGAGACTGCATGGCGAGAGTGAGCACAGCGGTCTGCTGGCCCGCACCCTGCCCAGCCTCGGCCGCTTCGCCATGAACAAACACAAAGCCCTGCTGATCGGTGCTGGGGTGATCCTGCTGGCCTCCCTGGCGGGGATCAGCCGGATCCAGATCAACGACAACCCGGTGCGCTGGTTCAAGGCCGATCACGACATCCGCATCGCCGACGAGGTACTCAATCACCACTTTGCCGGCACCTACGATGCGTGGCTGGTGCTGCAGGACAACAATGCCCTGCTGGACAGCACCACCCGGGAGACTCTGGCGCAGAACCTGGCGGCGGTAGGCATCACCCTGTCCCAGGAAGCGCTCACTCCTCAGGCCATCGCCGACCTGCTCACCGAGCTGGATGACCGCGCTTTCAGTGCCGAAGATGACGCCACCCTGGACGCCATTGAGGCCGCCGTTGCCCAACTGGAGCCGTTGGCCGAGCAGAGCCGCCGCTTCCTGGACCCCAAGGTGCTCAGCTGGATGGCCGGCTTGCAGGCGGACCTGCAGCAAAGTGGCCTGGTGGGCAAATCCAACGCCCTGCCGGACATCGTCAAGACCGTTAACCGTGAACTGCGCTCCGGCAAGCCGGAAGACTTCGTCCTGCCCGGCAGTGCCGCCGGCGTGGCCCAGACCCTGCTTCAGTTCCAGTCCTCCCACCGACCGGACGATCTCTGGCACTTCGTCAGCCGCGACTACCGTCAGAGCCTGATCTGGCTGCAGCTCACCTCCGGTGACAACCAGCACATGAACCAGGTGGTGGCCCGGATCGACGACTACCTCGACGCGCACCCGCTCCCACAGGGGCTGGAAGCACACTGGGCGGGCAAGGCTTACATCAACGTGATCTGGCAGGATGCCATGGTTAGCGGCATGGCGGGCAGCCTGGCCTCCGCCTTCGTCATCGTCTTTATCATGATGGCGCTGCTGTTCCGCTCACCGCTCTATGGCCTTATCGCCATGCTGCCGTTGACCCTGACCATCGCCTTCATCTACGGCCTGGTGGGTTGGCTGGGTAAGGACTACGACATGCCTATCGCCGTCCTCTCGGCGCTGGCGCTGGGGCTGTCGGTGGACTTTGCCATCCACTTCCTGGAGCGGACCCGGGCGATCCACAAGGAGACCGGCTCCCTCCCGGTGACCCTCAAGCTGATGTTTGAGGAGCCGTCCCGGGCAATCAGCCGCAACGCCATCGTGATCGCGCTGGGATTCACCCCGCTGCTGCTGGCCCCGCTGGTGCCCTACATCACCGTGGGCGTGCTGATGGCCTCCATCATGGCGGTGTCCGCCAGCGTCACCCTGCTGCTGCTCCCGGCGGCACTGACCCTGCTGCAGAGATGGGCTCTGCCAACGCCGTCCGGCAAGCAGGACGCCACTGCTCCTCAATCGAATTCAGGAGAATGATGATGAACACCCCGATCAAAAAAACACTTATCGCCCTGTTGGCCATCGGCAGCACTCTCACTGTCCAGGCCAGCGAACTGAGCGCCGAGCAGATCATCAACAAGGCCAACCAGGCCTCCTTTTACGCCGGAGACGATGGCCGCAGCCAGGCGCGGATGAAGATCATCGACGACCAGGGCCGTGAACAGCTGCGTCAGTTCACCATCCTGCGCCGCACCAAGGAGGCACTGGGGGATCAGCAAATGCTGGTGTTTTTCTCCCGCCCCTCCGACGTGCGCGGGACCGTGTTCCGGGTGGAGAAAAAGATCGCCAGTGATGACGACCGCTGGCTCTACCTGCCGGGGCTGGATCTGCTGCGCCGGATCAGCGCCGGTGACAAACGCACCTCCTTCGTGGGCAGTCACTTCTTCTACGAGGATGTCTCCGGTCGCAATCCCAGGGAGGACAGTTTCGCCCTCGTAGAGGAGACCGACGAGCACTACGTCATCGATGCCACCCCGAAAGACCCGGGCAGCGTCGAGTTTACTCACTACCGTGTCTGGATCGACAAAACCACCTTCCTGCCAATGAAGGCGGAGTACCGTGATGGCCAGGACAATCTCTATCGTCGGGTTTCCGTGGCCAAGGTGGAAACCGTGCAGGGCCACCCCACCGTGGTGCGCTCCAAGGTGGAAGATCTGCGCAGCGGCGGCGCCACCCTGATGGAGTTTCGCGGCGTTGAGTACGACCTGGGCCTGCCGGAGTCCATCTTCAGCGAGCGCAGCATGCGCACACCACCCACCCAGTACCTGCGCTAAGCGGTATCACTTTTGGTAGCGAGGAGTTGGTCAAGATGAAAGATCCCATGAGCCCACGACTTGCCCTGATGCTGGCACTGTTCGCTCCGCTGGCGTGGGCAGGCGACGATTGGGGGGACGATGAGTGGGGCGACAACTGGGAGGAGGCCAGAATCTCCCCCTGGCAACGGCCCAGCGGCTTTATCGAACTGGGGGCCGGCTACCGGCTGCAATCGGATGGCGCCGGACTGCCACGCCAGACCTTGGGCGAAGCCCGGGGCCGGTTCGAAACCGGCTATCGTAGTGACAAGATCCGGGGCGATCTGCGGGCTGACCTGCGTTACGACGATGTGGTCGAGGGTTGGCAACTGGACATTCGCGAGCTCACCATCGGCTTTGCGGCCGGGGATCACACCGACATCAAGGTGGGCCGCCAGGTGCTGACCTGGGGAACCGGTGATTTCCTGTTCTTGAACGACCTCTTTCCCAAGGATTGGCAGGCGTTCTTTTCCGGTCTGGACGATGAGTATCTCAAGGCACCCACCAATGCCATCAAAGTCAGTTACTTCGGCCCGGGTCGAGCCAACTTGGATCTGGCGTGGATCCCGCGTTTTGAGAGCGACAACTACCTCAGCGGCGATCGCTTCAGCTTCTACAATCCGGTGATCGGCGGCCCGGTGGCCCCGGGGCTGGATGTGGATGAACCCAGCGACGATGCCCTGGCGGCCCGTATTTTCGGCAATGCGGAGGTCGGTAATGCCCGAACCCTGGAGTGGGCGGTCTACGGCTACTGGGGGTACGGCGGACAGCCGGAAGCGGTGGATAGTCAGGGCCGGCCCGATTTCGCCCGGCTCAACAGCCTGGGTGCCAGCATGGTGCTCCCCCTGGGCGCCGGCCTGTTCAACCTGGAGGGCGCCTGGTACGACTACAAAGATCAGGATGGCGACAACCCCCGCCAGCCGGCGGATAAGCTGATGCTGCTGGCTGGATACCAGCAGGAGCTGATCACCAACCTGACCCTGGGCGTTCAGTACCAGTTGGAGCACCTGAGGGACTATGGGCAGTGGCGTGACGTTCAACCCTATCCGGAGACCCTGGCGGATCAGAACCGTCACCTCACCACGATGCGACTGGATTACCGGGCGATGCAGGAGGCCCTGGTGCTCTCGCTGTTCGCCTTCTACAGCCCCAGTGACGAAGATTTCTACCTGCGCCCCCAGGCCAGTTACCGATTGGACGACAACTGGTCTTTCGCCGCTGGCTTTAACCTGCTGGGAGGGCAGGAGGACCACACCTTCTTCGGCCAACTGGCCGACAACAGTAATGGCTGGTTGCGGGTACGCTACAGCTATTGACCGGTAACGGGGTTGGACTGCACACCGACCCCCATCAAACTAAAAGGAGTTCATCATGAGCAAAGAGAGATCGTTCTGTACCCTACCCAACTCCACCGAGCGCACCCTGTACGCCTTCGCGGGCTTCATGGTTCTGCTCTCCGTGGCACTGACCGTCTGGGTCCACCCCATGTTCGTCTGGTTAACCGTGTTTGTTGGCGCCAACCTGATGCAAAACGCCTTTACCGGCTTTTGCCCTGCGACCATGGTGATGCGTAAACTGGGACTGCGCTCCGAGCGCGAACTGGCCCAGCAACCCAAAACGAGGACATGATGTTAAATAAGCATTTGACCCAGGGCGCCCTCGCCCTGCTTATGGCCACGGGCGCCCTGCTCCCCTCTGCCCTGGCTCTCCCTTTGGCTCAAGGCGAGGTGGACAGCGCCGCGACCGAAGCCTCAACTCCCGCTCCCGCTCCCGCTGCCCAGGCTGCACGCCAGGCCTGGCAGTGGATCCAGCAGGGCGCGGTGGTGATCGACGTCCGCTCCGACGAAGAGTTTGCCCAAGGGCACCTCAGTGGCGCTAAGCATATCCCCTATGATCGCATCGGCGAACAGATCGGGGGGCTGTCACTGTCGCCGGACCAGCCCATCGTGGTGTACTGCCGCAGTGGTCGCCGCTCGGGCATCGCCCAGGCAACGTTGGAGGCGATGGGGTACAGCCAGGTGCACAACGGGGGCGGCCTGGAAACTCTTCGGGCTGAGCGCCCCTGAGCGAGCCCAGTCAGTAAGGATTCACCAGGCCGCGGGTTCAGTGGCCGTTACGGCCGTTCTCGTAACGCTCCCGCTCCGCTTCCAGCTGGTCCGCGACCCTCGCCACCGCCGCTTCCCCGGCGGCGATCGCTTCGCTGGCACGCTGGAACTCCATGGTGGCGATCGCCCCCACCCTAGGCAGGACCATCGCCTCCGGCGGATCCCCCACCAGCCGGGAGCGCTTGTGCCGCTGCTCCAGGATCGCCATCGCCTGGTGCATCACCGCCACCGAGCTTGGATGCTCACTGGTAAAGGTGCGCTTGAGACGACTCAGCACATCCCGGCCGGTGATCAAAAAATCCATGAAACCGCTGTCGGCTGCCTGCCGCGTCTTCTGCGCCTCCGGCACCGGCGTGTCCATCTTGACCACCCCATCCCGGTGCTGACGACTCTCCCCGTGCAGGTCCACCGCGATCACCATATCCGCGCCCAGCGCCCGGCAAGCTGAGACCGGCACCGGGTTGACCACCGCCCCATCCACCAGGTAGCGATCGCCAATCTTCTTGGGCAGCATCAGGCCCGGAATGGAACAGGAAGCACGGATGTTCTCCTTCAGATCGCCCTGGTCCAGCCACACCTCCTGTCCGGTGTAAAGATCCGTGGCCACGGCCATGAAGGGCATGGTCAACTCATCCAGGCTGCTTAACCCGATGGCGCTGCCGCCAATATCAAACACCTTGTCGCCCTCGATCAGGCCACCACGGCGCCAGGAGGGATCCATCAACCCCATTACATCCCAGCTGGAGAAGCTCAGCACCCAATCCTCCAACGCGTCCAGCTTACCGGCGGCATAGGCAGCGCCGACAAAGGCCCCGATGGAGCACCCGGCCACCACCTGCGGGGCCATATCCAGTTCGATCAGTGCCTTGAGCACACCAATATGCGCCCACCCCTTTGCGGCCCCACTGCCCAGGGCTACCCCTATCTTTAACTGCTCAGACATTCCATCGCTCCCAAACGCGCTTATTGTTCTGCTGTGGTGGTGAACCTGTCGCCATTGTCACACAAATGCCAGCTTTTGATACATTTTGACAACACTTCCGGCGACTGGTACTTTGCCGCGCCAACCCTTCCCTTTCAACCCGTCAGGTCTCCTCTCCTATGTTTGAACTTCGCAGTAACCCAGACGCCACGGTTCGTGCCGATCTGCTCTCCGGCCTCACCGTTGCGCTGGCCCTGGTGCCCGAAGCCGTGGCCTTCGCCTTCGTGGCCGGGGTCGAGCCCATGGTGGGGCTCTACGCCGCCTTCCTGGTCGGCCTGATCACCGCCATCTTCGGTGGCCGGCCCGGCATGATCTCCGGCGCAACCGGCGCACTGGCGGTGGTGATGGTGGCGCTGGTGGCGGACCACGGGATCCAGTACCTCTTTGCCACTGTGGTCCTGATGGGGCTGCTGCAGATCCTCGCCGGTGCCCTGAGACTGGGAAAGTTCATCCGTCTGGTGCCCCACCCAGTGATGCTGGGGTTTGTTAATGGCCTCGCCATCGTTATTTTCCTGGCCCAGTTGGGTCAGTTCAAGGTTCAGGACGCCACGGGTAACTGGGTCTGGATGCAGGGACAGGCGCTCTATCTGATGCTGGGGCTCATCGCACTGACCATGGCGATCATCCACTTCCTGCCCAAGATCACCACCGCCTTCCCCTCCTCCCTGGCGGCGATCCTGGTGGTCACCGGACTGGTGCACGGACTGGATCTGGACACCGCCTCCGTGGTGGATTTTGTCCGTGCCATGACCGGTGACACCACCGCCACCCTGGAGGGTACCCTGCCCACCTTCGCCATCCCGGCGGTGCCCCTGAACTGGGAAACCCTGACCATCATCTTTCCCTACGCCTTGGTGCTAGCCGCCATCGGCCTGATTGAATCCCTGCTGACTCTGACCCTAGTGGACGAACTGACCCAGACCCGAGGCAAGGGCAACCGCGAGTGTGTGGGCCAGGGTGCCGCCAACGTCGTGACCGGTTTCTTCGGCGGCATGGGCGGTTGCGCCATGATTGGCCAGTCGATGATCAACATCAACTCCGGCGGCCGCTCCCGACTCTCCGGCGCCTCGGCAGCACTGTTCCTGCTCGGCTTTATCCTGTTCGGTGCCCATCTGATCGAGATGATCCCCATCGCCGCCCTGGTGGGCGTCATGTTCATGGTGGTTCTGGGGACCTTCGAATGGTCGAGCCTGCGGATCATGGGCAAGATCCCCAAGGCGGATGCCATGGTGATTGTTTTGGTATCGGCGGTGACGGTAATCACCGATCTGGCGGTCGCGGTCTTTGTGGGCGTGGTGATCTCCGCGCTGCGCTTCGCCTGGGAGCATGCCACCCATATGACGGCCAAGACCCACATCAATGAGCAGGGCTGGAAGAGCTACCAGCCCCAGGGGCCACTGTTTTTCGCCTCAGTTACCAGTTTCCTGGATCTGTTCGACGCCAAGAACGACCCCGAGGAGGTGATCGTGGATTTTCGGGACTCCCGGGTCGCGGATCACTCCGCTCTGGAGGCGATCGACACCCTGGCTGAGCGTTACCTGCGGGAGGGCAAGCGCCTTCACCTGCGCCACCTGAGTGCCGAATGTCGGCAGTTACTGGATAAAGCGGGGGATCTGGTGGAGGTCAACCTGCTGGAGGATCCGGATTACAAGGTCGCGACCGACCGCTTGGCGGGGTGACCGCCTGACGGGGCCCCTTACGCCACAGTGTGTGCCCCGGACTTCTCCTCACCCTTTGCACTGTTCGGCGCAGGCAGCGCCCTTTTACTGCGCTGCTTGTGCCGGTACATCCGCTGGTCCGCGACCTCCAGCGCCTGATCACAGCTGAGATCCTGCCCATCGAGCGCGCACACCCCCCAGGAGAGGCGCAGGATAGCGCGATCGCAACCTGGTATCGCCAGCGGCACCCCAGGATCCAGGATCCCCTGGCAAAACTGTTCCCCCTGGCCCTCGTCGGTATTCACCAGCAATATCAGGAACTCATCCCCCCCGAATCGACCCACCATATCCGACTGACGGACGTTCTGCTTGAGGTACTCTGCCACCTTGATCAACACCTGATCACCGATGCCGTGGCCGAGTTCATCATTGATCTCCTTGAAGTCGTTGAGGTCGATAAACACCAGCGCCGCGCTGCTCCCATGGCGCTGACAGCGCACGCTCTCCCGTCGCAACTCCATCATAAAGGCCTGGCGGTTGAGTAGCCCGGTGAGCGGCTCCATGCGGGCCGACTCGGAGAGTTCACAATAAGCTCGGTTGAGCTTTTGCAGCGAGCCGTGCAGTTCATCCCGACGCCGAACTTCGTCCGTCACATCCTGGATCACCCCCACCAAGTACTGCTGCTCCCCTTCGCCATCGAGGATCCCCTGCCCCCGGTCCCGCACAAACCGGATGGTCCCATCCGGACGGCAGACCCGGTACTGGAGATCCCACCCCTGGGCCGCCAGGCGATCCCCCCGACCGGCCATCACCGCATCCCTGTCCTCAGGGTGGATCTGGGACAGCAACAAACCAGGGTTGTCATACAGCTCCCCTCTTGTGCGGCCCAGGAGGGTTTCCACGCCCGCATTAACATAGTGGAAGCGGGTCAGGTCCGGCGTGGCGATCCAGGCCAGTGCCTGTTCGGACCAATACTCCACCATTACCCGTAGTTTGTGCTCCGAGGCCGACAGGGCCCGCTGGGCGCGCTTCTCCTCACTCACATCCTCGATGGCCACAATGAAATAATCCGGATCCGCCGTCACCAGGGTCACCGTCAACCGGCCCCAGACACGATGGCCATCCCGGTGCAGGTATCGCACATCGGCGCAGTAGTGGCTGCGCTGGCCGGAGAGCAAGGTCTCGAACTGGCGCAGATCCCCGGGGACATCCTCAGGGCAGGTGATGCTGTGCAACTCCCGGTCCACCAACTCCTCCTTGCTGTAACCGATAAAATCGGTAAATGCTTGGTTTACATTAATAAAGTGCCCACTGAGACTCATGTGCGCCAGGCCAATGGCCCCCAGCTCGAAGGTATCGGCAAAGCGCTGCGCCAGATCAGAGACCCCCTGCCCCACCTCGTCGCAGTGGGCCGCCCGCACACTCAGCAGGGCCAGGGCATAGGGGCGTCGGCGAAAGGAGAGACGCTTGAAGCGCAGCAGCACTTTGCGGTCCGGCTCACTGAAGGAGAGCCAGACCCGGCTGCCCAGTTCACCGTCGGTTTTGAAAAAAAGATCCCTCTGGTGCTGGAAGTGTGCCCGCTGACCCGGGGCGATGGCGCCTTCGAGCTCGATGACGCCGGAGGCCTGCTCCCCCTGGAAACCACTCTTGTTCAGCCAGATCTGACCTGCCCGACTCATGGCCACCGTCCGCCCCTCGCTGTCGAGGATCACCGCCGGATCCGGCCAGCCCCTGAGCCAGCGCTGCCAGTAGCTCTTCGGGGTCACAAAGAGGAGGCTGAGCGAAGCGGCCAACAAGCCCAGTGCCAGAACCAGGATGGTTAACAGCAGAAGCGGGGGAACGGTAAGGGAGAGGACCAGGCTGAGAAGTTCACCGGACAGCTCAACATCCGGAAGCCAGAGCAGCAGCGCAAGCGCACTGCCGCAGGCACCGACGAAGAGCAGTTTTAAGGTTTTTTCAGCCACATATCACTCCAAAGTTTAGGTCGTTGGCGGCCATGCCAAGGTGCTGCATTGAGCTTAGAACAGCCCACAGAGAAGGAGGGGGAGTGATGGAAGATCCGTTCGATTTTTGTGGCACCGAAGGGCCAAAAAACAAAAAAGCCCCCGGGATCGGAGATCCCGGGGGCCGCTTGAACAGCTTTATGACGCTTAGGATCGAACCGCCTGACCCAGGGCGGAGCCCAGCGCCTCGGTATTGTCCGCAAAGAGCAGGTGGGCCGTGTTGGCGTTGAGCACCAGCAGGTGCACCACCCCCAAGGCTGACAACGCCTCGGCATCAAGGGCAGCGGTATCAGCGACGTTGATCCGAAGCCGATTGTCCGCCACGGAAGCCGCGGATTTCAGCCCGGGCAGCTGAGCCTTCAGTGCGTCGGCCTGGGCCTGCATCTCGGGGTCCATGGCCACCCCCTGGTCGCGGGCCTCCTCGGACGCCGGGGTGGCGGCCGCCGAGGGCGTGAAACCACCGCTGCGCAGCAGCTCCTCCATCTCCGTCTTGGTGTTCTCGGCAATGGTACCCACGATGGCCTGGATGGCATTCCCGGATACCAGCACACCGGAGGCGCCCAACTGCTTGAGGCGCGCCTGGTCCACCTTGCCGGGATCGACAACCGTCATCCGCAGCCGGGTGATGCAGGAATCCACGTTGGAGAGGTTGTCGGGCCCACCAAACGCCTCGATAAACTGGCTGGCACGCTCAGTGCCGGTGGCACTGATCATCGCCTCCTGGGCCTCGATCTCCCGCCCCGGTGTTTTGAGGTCCAGGGCCTTGATCGCCACCCGGAACACCACGTAGTAAACCACCGCGTAACCCAGCCCGACCACCAGCATCAGCGGGATCTTCTGGGCATTGGGACTCAGCACCACGAAATCGATCAGGCCGTGGGAGAAGCTGGTGCCGTGAACAATCCCCAGGGCATTGGAGACCACGTAGGCGGAGCCGGCCAGCAGGGCATGGATCCCGTAAAGCACCGGCGCCACAAACAGGAAGGCAAACTCGATCGGTTCGGTGATCCCGGTAAGGAAGGAGGTCAGCGCCGCCGACACCATCAAGGAGCCGACCTTTGCACGATTCTCCGGACGGGCACTGTGCCAGATCGCCACGGCGGCCGCAGGCAGGCCAAACATCTTGAAGAAGTAACCGCCCGCCAGCTGCCCGGCGCTGCCGTCACCCTGCATGAAGCGGGACAGCACCCCCCGCACCACTTCGCCACTCGGCAGGGTGTAGCTGCCCACTTCGAAGAAGAAGGGGGCGTTCCAGACATGGTGCAAACCAAAGGGGATCAGCGCCCGCTCCACCACGCCGTAGATGCCAAAAGCCAGGGTCGGATTCTGGTACGCCGCCCAGTGGGAGAAAGTATCGATGGCGGCGCCGATGGGCCACCACACCACCGTCAACAGGGCACCGGCCAGGATGGCGGCAAAGCCGGTGATGATCGGCACCGCCCGCTTGCCGGAAAAGAAGCCAAGGTAAACCGGCAGCTCAAGCTTGAAGAAGCGATTGAAGGCCCAGGCGGCGATCCCGCCGGCGATGATCCCCCCGAGGACACCGGTATCGGTGCCCGGTGCCAGCAGGGTGATGGTCTTGCCCATGATCTCGTAACCGATCAGCGCCGCCACCGCCGCCACACCGTCGTTGCGGGTGAAGCCCAGGGCCACCCCCATGGCAAAGAGCAGTGCCATGTTCTCGAACACGGCACCACCGGCCTGCTGCAGCAGGGAGGAGACGATCGCCGGCAGGAAGCTGAATTGTGCGGCGCCGACCCCCAACATGATCCCCGCCACCGGAAGAACCGAAACCGGCAGCATCAGGGCCTTACCGACCTTCTGAAGGGTCGCGAATGCGTTAGTCATAATACTCATAATCGTTGTTTTTCCATCCTGGCCTCAATGGCCCGACTAGTGACCATCCAAGGTGGCATGAAATGCCTGCATCTGGGCGCGAACCTCCGCCGCATCGGCACAGGCCATGGCGGCATCGGCCAGTGACTCACAGGCCTCCCGGCTCAGGTTACGAACCTGCTGTTTAACCTGGGGAATAACCGGCACCGAGCAGGACAGCTCGTCCACCCCCAGTCCCACCAGCAGCGGCACCGCATCCCGCTCGCCCGCCAGACCGCCACAGACCCCCGTCCACTTGCCGGCCTTGCGTGCCGCGTCGGTGGTGGCCTTGATCAGCCTCAGTACCGCCGGGTGAAGGCCATCGGCAATCGCCGCCAGTTTGGGATGCCCCCGGTCGATCGCCAGGGTGTACTGGGTCAAATCATTGGTGCCTATAGAGAAGAAATCCACGTGGGGGGCCAGCACGTCCGCCATCAGTGCCGCAGAAGGCACCTCGATCATGATCCCCACCTCGATATCGTCCAGGTTGACCCCCAGCGCCTCGGCCTCTTGGGCCAGGATCCGCTTGGCCAGTTTCAGCTCAAACAGGCTGGAGACCATGGGGAACATGATCCGCACCCGCCCCGCGTCACTGGCCTTAAGCAGTGCGCGCAACTGCTGGCGCAGCACCACGGGTTTGTCCAAGCCCACCCGCAGTCCCCGCTCCCCGAGGAAAGGGTTATCCTCTTTGGGCAGCGGCAGGTAGGGCAGGGGCTTATCACCGCCCACATCCAGCGTACGCACCACCAGGGGCCGCGACTCAAGTGCCGCGAGCACGGCTCGAATGGATTGCTCCTGCTCACTTTCGCTCGGGAAGACCGGCGATGCCTCGTAGAGAAACTCCGTGCGCAACAGGCCCACCGCTTCTCCGCCATTGGCCACCAGCTTAAGCGCGTCCTCCGCCTTGGCGATGTTACCGGCCACCTCGATTCGTACACCGTCCCGGGTGATCGCCGGCTCATCCTTACTGGCAAAAGCTTCGGCATCGCGCTGCGCCTGCTGCTCCTGATGCTGGGCCAATGCCATCAACTGCGCACCGGAGGGGTTCAGGCTCAATAAACCCGCGCCGGTATCCAGCAGTGCCGGGGTGTCGTGCAACTCCAGCACCCGTTCATCCACGCCGGTCAGTGCTGCGATCCCCAGTGCCCGGGCGAGAATGGCACTGTGGCTGGCGCTGCCGCCCTGGACCGTCACCATCCCCACGACCCGCTCAGGGTCGAGCTCGGCGGTATCTGAAGGGGTCAGCTCCCGCGCCACCAGGATGGTGCCTGCAGGCAGATCCGATGGGATCGCCCGTTGCGGAAGGCCCGCCAGCAGACGGGAGACCCGCTCCCCAACATCCCGAAGATCGGCAGCCCGGCCTGCCAGCACCACGTTGTCCATTGATGCCAGCTGTTTCGCCTGCTCGCTCACCGCCTCCGCCCAGGCGTAACCGGCGGATTGGCCCTGGGCGATCGCCGCCATCGCCGCATCGAACAGATCCGGGTCCGACAGCAACTCCTGGTGCGCCACGAAGATGTCCGCTTTCTGCCCCATCCCCTTAGCTCGCAGGTCGGCCACGGTCTCCTCGAGCGTCTTCCCGGCAGTCTCCACCGCCTGTGTCAGCGCCTCCCGCTCCTGACCAACGCCGCTGCCCTGCTTCACGACCTGGGGCAGTTCTGAGTTCGCCACGAAGAGGGTGCCATGGACCTGGCCCGGCGCCGCCTCGACGCCGCGCAGGGTGCCCTCTTCGTCATCCTGAGCAAAGAGCAACGAAGGTTCTGCATAGAGATCCAGCTCCGCTTGCGCTTCGGCCCTGCCCGGCTCTGCACCCGCCTCACCAAGGCCAGACTCAAGCCCGGCAACCACGGCGCGGATCGCCGCCTCCGCATCTTCGCCCTGCGCCAACACCTGCACCTCATCGGCAAAGGCGACATTCAGGCCCATCAGTGCCACCACGGAGCGGGCGTTGACCACCGACTCATCTTTTTTCAATAGCACCGCGCTGTCGAAGCGCTTGGCAATGGCTGCCAGCGCGGCCGCGGGGCGGGCATGCAACCCTACTGGGTTGATGATGCGAACCGATTCAGAAGCCTGCATCGACTCCAGATCCTGCGCTGCAGGGGCATCCCCGTCAGCCGACGCTTTAAACTCAACACTAAACAGCGGGTCACCCACACGAACGAAGGCCTCTTCAGTGGGGGTCAACGAGAGGATCCTGTCCTGGTCGGTCAGCAGCACCACGGTACGCAGTGAACGTGCTTTCATCGCGATCCGGTCCAGGTCCAGTTCCAGCAGCGGTGTTTTCGCCGTTACCCGCTCCCCCTGCTGCACCCGGGCGGTAAACCCCTCCCCACCGAGCTTGACCGTATCGACACCGACGTGGATAAGCAGCTCGGCACCACTGTCCGTGGTCAAGGTGACCGCGTGGCAGGCGGGGTGAACTTGGGTCACCGTCCCATCGCAGGGGGCACATAGCAGCGATTCCGTCGGATCAATGGCGTAGCCATCCCCGACCAGTCGCTGGGCAAAAGCCGGATCCGGTACCTGCGCCAGTGGGCAGGCGATCCCGGTCATCGGCGAAAGCAGTTGCAACACTGCCGATTTGGTTGCAGTCATAGCGAACCCATCCTTTCATTCTGTTCAGAAGCGCAAACGCACCCTCTGGCATCCATCCGGGGTTATCCCGTCTGAGAGTGAGGTATTATCCTCATCACCCTAGCGTTTACGTCCTATTTTTCTGTGATTTATCCCGTGATCTGGCACGCAAAATCCCGGCTCCCTCCAGCTTCGCTTGCGAACGAGGAAAATTGAAGCAAAAAGCGTTTTTTATCACGTTTATCTTGGCTGTTTAATGAATCGACTTCGACTCGGTTTCTGTCTGAACTCACTCTCGATCGCCGCCAAGAGCCTAGCACCGGACACTCGCGCCTACGCCGGTGGCCCCGCGAAGTCATGGCACGACGACTATACTCTGGCTGGGAAAACCGCTTGCCGAACCGCATCCTCCAGGCATTCACCCCAGAGGCATGCCACTCGGCCTTATGAGAGAGGAAAGACCATGCCAGACACCTGGGTTCTTGTCGCTGACAGCTGCCACGCACGTTTTTTCACCAATGAACAGGCCAGCGGCCCTATCGTCGAACAGTACGCACTGACCAATCCCTCAGGCCGACTTCATCGCGGTGATATCGTCTCCGATCGGCAGGGACATAATCGCAAAGGAGACATGGGCCACGAGGCCAAGGCTCAGCAGGAAGGCATTAGCCGCTTCGCATCGAGCGTGTGTGAAACCCTGGAGCAGGCCCGAAACGAGGGTGAACTCGGCAAGCTCTACGTCGTTGCACCCCCGCAGTTTCTCGGAGAGCTGCGTAAACACCAGAGCACCCCGCTGCAAAAACATGTCGCGCAGGAGCTGGGCAAGAACCTCGCCACCAGCGATGTCGACACCATCCGGGACGCCCTGCCCAACAGACTCTGAGATACCGCCCCGGCGGCATCACGCCTGCCGGGGCAAAAATCCCCCCCATGCCCTATCTTCCGCTCTAACTTGTCGCACCGGCCTATAATCGAGCGGTCAGAATTTCCCCACTCGGAACTCAACGCTTTCATTTGCGAAAAGAAAGCCGTTAAAATGGCGCCAACTCCCCATAGCTCAACAGGATAGAGCAGCCGCCTCCTAAGCGGCCGATAGAGGTTCGAGTCCTCTTGGGGAGGCCATATCCTCACTTTTCACCTTTAAATTCAAAAATTTAAAAATGGTGAAAGATTTTGTGCCGCACTTGTGCCGACCCCAAACCAAAGCTTTCTTCTGCCCTTCCTGGCCTAATCCTTCGGCCAAGCCTCGATTTTCTGCACTTTGCGCTTCAACGCAATCCACTGCAAAATGGCTCCATTAGTCGTCATAACTTGCCAGCAAGACAGATGCTCCCTCTTCGCCCTAACAATCTCGAAGGGTTCTCTATTTCAGCGTTTGAGCAGATTAGGCGCCCCAGCATCCGCGGCATCACCCAAAAGATCATGAGAAGCGTTAACACGAAAGCTAAGGTAATCGGATGCAGCGGTCTTAAAGACAATTATTATGCATTCGAAATGGTCTATCGCCGGAGACGCCAGTACGCGAAGCAGCCAAAACAATAATCAATGGGACAGACTTGAACACATTACTCAGACGCTCGGCAGAACTCGATGTAGTGATAAGCCGCATCCAGCTGCTAGCTCCCTACCAGAGCAATCCCCGAACCATGGGGGCTCATACTCTTTGTAGTGTTTCATACGAGCATGCCGAGAGTGCCAGGCTTCTCATCTCTAACGGCAACTTCACGTCCGCCGTGGGTCTGCTTCGGCTTCAATTTGAAGCTGCTGTAAGAGCGATATGGCTCTTCTACTCCGCGTCAGATACCGCAGTAGAGAAGCTGACAGCGGTATTAACTGCCGAGACCGCAAAGCGAGGTGAAAAAGTCCCCATGCTCGGTGAAATGCTCAATAAACTCGATGGCAAAGCTCCCCAAGAGGCTGTGAGTATGTTGTTGGAGTTTAAAGAGTATTCATGGAAGCCCTTGAGCTCATTTGTCCACGGCGGTATTCACGCAATACATCGTCATGCGGCTGGCTACCCTGAAGCCCTATTAGAACAAGCGTTGAGGGCATCAAATGGTCTTTCCATCATGGTGGGGATGTTCCTTGTTATCCTTTCAGGCGATCCCGGACAGCAGGGCGCCATTACGGCTCTTCAACAAGAGTTCGCAGACTGCTTACCGCCTAATAGACGCGACCTCACTCAGGATTAACCCTGTGACAAGAGCCGCCATGACTGTACATCGAGCACCCAAAACCACACCATCAGCTGATAAAGCGCCCCTCTCGCCGCCTTTACCCCGTTCACCCTTAACACCTCCGATCAAACTTTGCCGGGGGCGTCATAAAAAATCTGCTTTCACCTACGCAATTCGCTGACTGTCTGAGAAAGGCGGTTAGATCACTGCCTACCTAGCGCTGTAACGAGTGCTAGCCAAGGTGAGGTATTGCACTCGGCGATTCTGGAGCAAGTCCAGTCCGATAAACGCCCCCATGCATTTGACATCGTTTCATTTTTCGCGATAAAAAGGCATGGCTGCCAAGGATAGGTAGCGCGTCAAAAGGGTGTTGCTCATGGCATCGCAGTTTGTATTATTTCGTTATATTCTTTTAATGGTTTCCGCCTCCATTTTGATCGGTTGTGGTGGTGGCTCCAATGACTCTTCGGGCGAAGAGCCCCCTCCTAAAGAGCACGGCCACCCCCTCTTTTTTGCTCAAAACGTCACGAAAACTTATGGCGATGCCGATTTCTCCCAAAAGGTGTCTGGTGGTAATGACGGTTTCATTTCCTACAGTTCCAGCGACAACTCAGTGGCCACCGTGGGCGCGAGCAGTGGTCAAGTCACCATAATCGGGGCTGGCCGCACGACGATTACGGCATCTGAAGCGGAGTCGAGTCGATACTTTTCCCAGTCAACCAGTTATCTTCTGACCGTGAAAAAAGCTCCGGGTAAGCCAATCACCATCGGCGATGACATGCTGCTCACCTATGGCGATGAGGACTTTGTTCAAGCGGCCGAAGGTGGCAACGGAGAGGCCATCAGATATACCTCGAGTGATCCGACCGTGGCCTCCGTAAACACAGAATCTGGCGTCGTTAGCATCAAAGGGGCAGGCGCCGCGGTTATTACCGCCACTCAAGCTGAGTCAGAAAACTATCTATCGCAATCCGCCAGTTATCAAGTAGTCGTGGCCAAGGCTTCCGGAGCGGCTGGGACTCCTCTCTTTTTTGCTGGGGACGTCAATAAGTTTGAGGATGATCCTCCATTTAGCTATTCAGCCCAAGGCGGTAACGGCGGTCATGTGTCCTATAGTTCGAATAATGAACAGGTTGCAAGTGTCGATAGTAACGGTCTGGTGACAATAAAAGGTTCCGGAGAGGCTCAAATCATCGCCCAAGAGGCCGAAAGTAATAATTATTTTGGCCAGAGCACCAGTTACATACTGACTGTAGAGCCAGTTATCATCGTGATTCCTGAAACCCTCTGGGATGAGGCCGATTGGGATGACACGAATGCCACCTGGGGACAAATTCACCCTGATGCGCCACATTGGAATACAGCAGTATTCCAATAGATATAAATGGAATTACATACCTTCAAAAGGAACCTCGCATATGAAACCATTTCTCTCTGCCTTTATATTGGGAGTCACTGCCCTGCCACTGTCGACCGCTTTGGGTGCCGGCGAACCTGTTGGTCATCAATTTAACTCTGGCGATCCCATCATTGCTGCGGAAGTCAACGCCAACTTTCAGGAGTTGGCTGACCGCATTAATTCGGCTAACTCCGCTGTAAGTAATCTCGATTCCTCTCTCTCTGCCGAAAACTCTGCCCTGGACACGCGCGTCGCCGCTTTGGAGGCGCAGCAGCAACCAGTGACTAACTCTCAATTTATCGGCGTCTCTAGCAGTATGGTGGCTGGAAACATCGGCGTACTGGAAATGACAAAGCAATGCCAAATTGATTATCCGGCAAGCCGTGTCTGTAACACATTGGAGATCGTAAGAACGGTCGAAATACCAGAAGTTCCTGAAGGCTATTATTGGGTAAAACCAGTGATGTCTGGAGCAGGAACAGGGTTATCAAGTACAAGTAGTCTGGCGACCTTTGATTTAGGCTCAGGGATAACGTCCGCCAATCAAGGGCTATCCTGTGACAATGGGAACAGTGGTATCAGAGTATCCCAAACTGGGAGGTTTTTGACCGCCAACTGCACCACAGAATTCGCTATCGCCTGTTGCAAATAGTGATAGATAAAAGGTAGAGCGTAATGAAAAGATGCTGCCTATTAATTTACATGCTCCCTGCGTTCGCATTGTGTGCCGGAGACCCTGTAGATTATCAGTTCCAGCCTGGTGACCCGATTCGTGCCGCAGAGGTTAACGGTAACTTCCAGGAACTTGCAGACCGAATTGATAACAACATTTCGAGCTTACAGGTTTTAGACACCAACATGACGAATACTGATGCTTCAATAATTCGTCGTCTTGAAGACCTTGAAGCGGCCAGCCTCACAAGACAAACACAAGCGGAATACGTTGGCGTATCTAACGGCACCACGACTGGGGATGCAGGGATCGCAGGCATGACGCAACTGTGCCAGGCGGATTACCCTGGAAGCAGAATGTGTACTTCCGTGGAGTTTGCCAACTCCACCTCATTTCCTAACCTTCCCAATAACTCAGCGTTTATTAGGCCCGTTCTGGGTAGCCTTAGCGATGGCGACTATCAAAATAATTACGTGTTTGATAGTGGCTCGGGAAGGACGCTAAAGACAACTCAAACCAGCTGTGGAGGGTGGACCGTTGGAAGCGTTGGAAGCAGCCATGGCTTCGCGTTGGGCATTAACTCCGCTGGCGGGTTCATGGTTCTGGGTTGCGCTAACGCCAACCCGGTCGCCTGTTGCAAATGACCCGATACTCATCCAATAGAGCCCTCGTTACGTTTGGGCTCTTCTCTTTTGCCTATCCTACCGATACGGGTCTAAACAAAGCCCCACGCCAAAATTGCCGGTGCGTATTGCCGTTTTGAGTCATTACCCAACCAGCCTTTATGACGGCAAAACCGATAGACCGGACTCTTCAGTTCGAGCACACTTCGAAAGCAACTCGAGCTCGAGGCTTACCTCTTCCAAGGAAGAGGTAGACTCCACTCCGCCCCGGAGTGCACACAAAAAAGCGGCCTGTTTCATGAACAAGCCGCCTTGCCAAACAGGGTCTCTGCTGAGGACTACAACGCTTCCAGGTTGTCCATCAGGGTGTAGAAAAAGCCGATAGAGCGTCCGTACTCCTCCACCAGGATAGGCTCATTGACGCCGTGGAACCCTTCAAACTCCGTGGTCGATTCGAGCTGAATGCCGGTAATGGTATAGACGTCCTGGGCGAAGGGGCGGGATGGCAGGATGGCAGGATGGCAGGATGGCAGGATGGCAGGATGGCAGGATGGGGCAGCATGGTCGCCGCCCCCACACATGGATTCACGGATGAAGCCTTGGTTGTTAACCCCTCTGCTGGGATTGGCCCTGGCAGGCTTGGTGGGATTCAGCCTCAAACCCCGCCCTACGGAACCCCTGCCTTTGCCGACCGGGCGCTAACCACCACGCAGCCCCAGGCAGATAAAGCCAAGGGCTTATCTACCGCGCTTTGGGCAGCACAGAGTGAAACCTATCGGATGTGGCGTCAGCGCCGCCCATTGCCCCTGGTCTCCCCGCTTCACTGGCAGCTGGGCTTTCCCCGTTTACTGCCCCTGCCGACAACCGGGCTGGACAGCATGAGTCAACTGCAGCCGGGGAATATTGTGCTCGACGTGGCCGGCCAGCCACACTATCTGCCCAGGCCCGCTCGATCTCTGCCTCGCAGTAGCGCACTGGCATTGGATATTCATATCCTGCATCGCGGCCAGGTGCTCAGGTTGGTGATGCCGACGCCCCCTGCCCTTACTGAGCCGCCTGGGATTCCAGCACCAGGGTCATTAAATCGTTGAGCACCACATCCGCGTGCAAGAAGCCGGTGCTGTAGATATTGCGCACTTGCCGCTGCGGATCAATCAGGTAGACCCTCAGCAGGTGCGACAGCATGCCGGTGGGGTTGCCCTGCTCGTCATACTCCGCCAGCACCCACTGGTTGTAGTCTTCGAGGATTGGGGCCAGCTGCGCAGCACCCGAGGTGGTGGCAAACAGCCATTGTGGTGCCCCTGGCCGGGTAAAGCGTTGGCCATACTCTGCCATAGTGGCCGGGCTGTCGTACTGGGGATCAAAGCTTAAGCTGATCAAGCGCACCTGCGCCGCCAACTCTGGCTGTTGAGCCAGTTTCAGTTGCAACCGCGACAGCACAAAACTGGCCAGGGGGCAGGCGTTGGGATCCGGACAGCGGGTGTAGATAAAGCTCAGCACCACATAGTGGCCCTGGTAGAGCGAGAACAGCTGCGCCGGCTCGCCGTTGCTGAGCAGCACCTTGCCATCCTTTGCCCCATGGATGGGGGGCAAGCGGTAGTTGCCCGCCGCTGGCAAGGTGTAGCCCAGCCCCTGGTAGGCGGGCGCATCCGCCGGACGTTCCCGGTGCTGGGCATGGGGATCCTCCTCAGCCCAAAGCCTCAGGGGCAGCAGGCAAAGCCCCAATGCAGTCGCAATCCCCAGTGCTCGACTCATCGACTCAGCGACTCACTGTTGGGCCTGTCAATGGCGACTCGGAGCGTTGGCCATAAAGTGCAAAGGCCCCCATCCGCATCTGGTGCGGACTGCCCAGCTCCGCCTGGTGGAAGTCCAGTGAGAAGGTCTGCTCCAGCGCCTTGCCATCCCAGCGGTAGCCTTTGACGTACTGCAGATCCTCCCCTTCGGTCTTATCCCAGTTGGCCAGCAGGGATGACGAGTAGTAGAGCCGTTCACCGTCCCAGCTTTGCGACACCATATTCACCTGGCCGCCGATCTTTTCGCTCAGCACCTGCTTGGGCGCAAAGGGATCGGAAATGTCGAACAATCGGGTGAGGCCATCGTTCCAAGTGTTGACCCAAAGATGGTTGTCATCGGCGCTGATGGAGATATCCACCGGCAGCGGGATCTTGCTGGCATCGCCAATGTCCGCCACCGCCTGGGCGTGCCACTGCCCATCCTGCTCATAGATAAGCCAAAGCTTGGAGGTCAGCGCCGTGGTGGTGAAACAGTAGTTGTTCTTGGCGCCCCAGGCACAGCGCAGCTCCAGCGGTGCCCCGGGCACATCCAGGATGGTCTTGGGCTGACGGCTATGCAGGTCCCACACCACCACGGTGTTGCCAAACTGTTTCATCGCCTCCGGATCGGCCATCATCTTTCCCAACCCCATCATGTAGTTGTTCCAGCCGGTGAAGGAGGAGGTGAACATCGCATTGCGCCGGGGCAGCACCCGCACATCGTAACCGTAGCCGTCGGCGTATTGTCCGGTCTTGGTGGCGCCATTGAGGGCCCCCTCTTTGGGCATCCAATGGGTGGCCACGTAGTTACCCTGGTTGCTGTACTCCACCATGCCGGTCTGGCCACCATGATCGCGGTCGTTGGACAGACCGGTGAGCATCATCCGGCCCGGCAGGGCATAGTTGGTGTGGGGGCCAACCACCCCGCCAGAAGCCTTGACGAAATCCTCGATCACCTTGTGCAGCCGAGGCTTGGCCGGATCGCTGTGGACATCGAAGATGAAGATCTTGGAGCTGTCCAGGCCGCTGGCCCAGAGATAGCGGCGGTCGTCGGTAAAGCCGCTGTGGTGCGCCTCGTTACGGCCGCCCACCGAAACCTGGTGGATCACCTGACCAAACCGTTCCGAATCGGGGTTGACATCCACCGTCACCAGCTTGTCCTCGCCATCGCCAATCCCCTCCACCCCCAGAGTCCAGACGTAGAGCACATCCTCCTGCCCGACGATCTTGGCCATGTAGGGGGACATGCAGGTTTCATCGGCCATGACCGGTGCCATCAGCGCGGCACCAAGCAGCAGCCCTCGTGGAACATTGCCCATGTTGAACTCTCCCGTGGCGTACATCATGAGCAGTATAGTTGGCCCCCTGAGGGGCTACACTTTGGCCATGAACGTACGGCAATGGACCTGGCTTGTGCTGTTGACACTGCCCCTGTTGGCTCAGGCAGCGCCCCCCCTGACGCAGCAGGGGGTCAACAGCCAAATGACCGCCGCGGATCCCCGCTGGATCGCGTTGGGGCGGCAACTGTTCCTTGACCGTCGTCTGTCGGTTAACGGCACCCTCTCCTGCGCCAACTGCCATGTCCCCGCCATGGGCTTTACCCACCACCAGATGGAGACCGCCGTCGGCGTCGCCGGCCGCGCCGGTCGCCGCAATGCCCCAACCCTGCTTAACGTGGGTCGGTTGCCAGCGCTGTTCTGGGACGGGCGGGAGGGGGATCTGGAAGCGCAAATCTGGGGGCCGCTGCTGGATCCCAGCGAGATGGCCAACCCCAGCCGGCAGGCGGTGGTTGACCGTCTGGCGGCGCTGCCGGACTACCAGGTACGCTTTGAAGTGGCCTTTGCCGGCCCGGTCACCGCCCAGCGGCTTGGCCAGGCGCTGGCAGCCTATCAGCGCAGCCTGGTGGCCATGGACAGCCCGTGGCAGCGCTGGCTGAGTGGCGAGGTGGAGGCGCTCTCCGACGAGGCCCGCCAGGGCTTGGTGCTATTTGGTGGCAAGGCCGGTTGCTACGCCTGCCACCCGCTGCAATCCGCTGACGGGTTGATGACGGATCACCACTACCACCGCACCGGCGCCGGCGCGCCACAGAGAGACCGCCGCCCTGTGCTGTTGCCCGATGGCAGCCAGACCCAACTGGGGACACTGGTCAACGTCGGTGGTGCTGCCCGACCGGATCTGGGTCGGGCGGAGGTCACCGGCGAGCCCACCGATCAGGGTAAGTTTCGCACCCCGGGGCTGCGCAACGTGGCGCTGACCCCGCCCTACATGCACGATGGCTCGCTGCCCACCCTGGCGGCGGTGGTGGCCTTCTATAACGCAGGAGGTGGGCCGGTGGCGGACAAGAGCCCCCGGGTGATGCCGCTGCACCTCAGTGCCGAGGAGCAGCGCCAGCTGGTGGCCTTTCTGCAGGCACTGACTGGGCGCGAGGCCCAGCGCTGGGTCCAACAGGCCGAAGCAACGCCGGTGGGTAACCCAGGCGACTGACAGCCAGGGGAGACAGCACAAAAAACGCGGCCAAAAGGCGTAATGCCGATCACTTAAGGATCGTTTGACCGACCCTTTGAGGCTGTCAGAATCCGAGTTCCCCTCAAGGAACTCGGATTTTTTATGCTCCTCAGTCAAGCCATCGATACCCTGCATAGCTTTTCCCCTGACAACCTCTCCGCCCTCTCCGAGTTGCTTGACCCAAAGCTTGTTGAGGAATGTCTGAAGGACACCGGGACCGTAACATTTAGGAAGCGGCGATTACCCATGGAGCTGATGGTATGGAGCGTGGTGGGGATGGCACTGTTTCGAAATTCGCCCATGTCTCAGGTGGCGAATCAGCTGGATATTGTTCTGCCCGGCAAACGTCCCTTTGTTGTGCCCAGCGCCGTGGTGCAAGCCCGGCAAAGACTCGGCGTGGAGCCAGTCAAAGCGGTATTTGAGAAAACCCAATCATTGTGGCGCGATAAGACGCCATTGCCGCACTGGAATGGCTTGACCTTGCTCGGAGTGGATGGTGTGGTCTGGCGCACACCGGATACACCAGACAATAGCGAGGCGTTTGCTCGAACCGGCACGAAAAGCACCACCTCAGACTACCCGCAGCTGCGCATGGTGTGTCAGATGGAGCTCACCAGCCACTTGGTGGTGTCCTCGGCCTTTGACTGCATCTCTAACAATGAAGTCACGCTGACTGCTGAGCTGATCGACAAGACGGCGGACCACTCCCTGACGATCTTTGATAAAGGTTTCTATGCCCTGGGTCTGCTTATGGCCACCGCTCCTCAGTCCCAGGTCAATCTGCAAGATACGCCCTACTACCACTGCGTTACCCGCTGCGTCCGCCGCAGCTTCCTCTGTGGTGAAGATCCGGTCATTGGCAAAAGCTATGAACACCGGCGGGCCTGGGTGGAAAGCCGCCTTCTCCTGCTCAGCGACGTCTTTGCTGTGATCTAACAAGACACCCATAAATTTAATACAGCTGCTCAATGGTGGTGGCTTGGTTGGCCGCTTCGCGTTGCTCACGCTTCACCTGATTGGGGTCGATGTCATCGACCAGCTCTAAGGCATGACGTTTGGCCTTCTCTCTAGCTTTATCGATAGTGACTGACGGAAAATCGGCTAACGTGATCTCGATGTCCTTACCTTTGACCTTGCGGCGGTAGCGCAAACGTTTCTCACCGCCGGTCAGTACCTCCAACACTAAACCAGGCACTGACTCTCTGCTTACCTTGTCGGAAAAATCGTGAGGTTAAATTTCGCTATAAAACACATTTTTCCTCGCCATGCTTGCGTGTCAGCTATCATTAGCATCCGCCTTAAAAATCACAATATAGAATAAGCTGTAACCAAGATAATTTAAAATTAAAAACAACATTGTAAGCATGATTTTTCACTTTAATTCTAAAAGTCCATTATGGAAAATTACTTCACCAAGAAATCATATTTATCCCATTGCAAGTGAAACCAATCATATTTCATTTGAGGTTTTAATATGTCAAAAGGAAAAAAAGTGGGCAAGTTAACCGGGCCTGGATATCGAGTAATAGAACCTGATGAAAATCATAAACACCCAAATCCTGAGGAGGAAAAAAATGAAGTTATTCAATGCCCATTTTGTGCTGAGGATATAAAATCCAAGGCCATATTATGCAAACATTGCAAATCAATACTGGATTGGACCAATGAAATTGACATCAAAAAAACTTCCGTTAAAAAACATAATGAATCAATTCCAAGTGGAAAAGTAGCATGTATTCAGTGCGGAATACCAATAAGAATGTCAACAGCAAGTACGGGAAATGGTAAATGTCTGGATTGTAGGCCATGTCAAAAAAACCAAGCGAAAACAAGAATTTTAATACAAAAAAAATCAAGCGAAAACAAGAATTTTAATAATGGTAAAGTTTGTTGCCCTAAGTGTAGTTGTACACAATTTTTTGCAAGTAAAAATGGTTACGCCTGGGGTAAAGGTCTAGCCGGTGGACTGCTTACCGGTGGACTTGGCCTATTAGCAGGTTTTTGGGGGAGTAATAAAATAATGGTTACTTGTATAAATTGTGGTTATAAATGGCGACGGTAAAAAGATAACTGAGATCCATATTTAAACCAACCGAACTCAGTTTCAGTTCGACCGTACCTCGAAAGCAACTTGAGCGCGATGCTTGCCTCTGCCAGCAAAGGGATAGGCTCCAAACCGCTCCAAACTGCAGACAGAAAAAAAGCGGCCTGTTTCATGAACAAGCCGCCTTGCCATACAGGGTCTCTGCTGAGGACTACAACGCTTCCAGGTTGTCCATCAGGGTGTAGAAGAAGCCGATAGAGCGTCCGTACTCCTCCACCAGGATACGCTCATTGACGCCGTGGAACCCTTCAAACTCCGTGGTCGATTCGAGCTGAATGCCGGTAATGGTATAGACGTCCTGGGCGAAGGGGCGGGATTGGAAGTGTTTGGAGTCCGTTCCCCCGATCACGAAGAAGGGAGAAACAATCAGGTCATTCCCCCAAGTCTGGCGAATGGTTTTCTCCAGCAGCTGGTAGCCTTTGCCATGGGGGTCCGCAACATTGGTGGCCGGGGTTGAGGCGGAGATATCCCGCACGGTGATGCGCTCATCGTTAATGACGTTTTTCACGTGCGCGATGATCACTTCTGGCGTATCCCCGGGCATGGGCCGGAAGTTCACCACGGCGGTTGCCGCCGGAGGCAGCACGTTGTCTTTCACCCCAGCGTTAAACATGGTTACCGCCGTGGTGGTACGGAGCATCGCCCGGGTCACGGGGTTGGTCGCCATGGCCTCGATAAAGGCCTGTTCCAGCTCCGTCATTGTGTCATTGTTGCCATAGGCTACCGCCTGGTACATCGGCTGCTGGGCTTCGGGCAGCTCCGGTCCCATAAAGCGGACTTGGTAGCGCACAGCATCGTGGATCTTAAAGGGAAACTGCGCCTCCTCCACCTTAGTCACCGCCTTAGCCAGGGCGACAATGTTGGACTCTTCGGGCGGCATGGAGGAGTGGCCACCGACCGCGTGGATCGCCAGTTCCAGGCTGACATAGCCTTTTTGTGCAATCCCGATCAGGGCGGTATTGTCCCGAATACCGGGGAAGATCCCCGGAGTCAGGGGGGCCGACTCATCCAAGACAAAGGCGATCTTGTCGTAGCCACGCTGCTCGATAATATCCGCCGCCACTTTGGCCCCTTCCGGGCCACCCACCTCTTCATCGTGACCGAAAACAAACATGATGGTACGGCTCGGCTGGAACCCCTCTTTGAGCTTCATCTCGGCCGCTTCCAGGATGGCGTGGATCTGATTCTTATCATCCAGCACACCACGGCCCCAGATGTAGCCATCTTTGATGGCGCCAGAAAAGGGCTCCACCAGCCATTGGTCGCGGGAGTCTTCGGCGATAGGTACCACGTCCTGATGCGCCATGAAGATCGCGGGGGGCAGCGACGGGTCTTTACCCTCCCAGGTGTACAGCAAACTGAATGGGCGGGGGTCGCCGACAACTTCTCTTTTCAGGGTTTTGTGGACTAACGGGTAGGAGTCCACGATGAACTGGTGGTAATCCTTGAACGCCTGCTCATCAAAGTCGCTGCGGTCCTGGTTGGAAATCGTAGGAAACTGCACGGCTTTGGAGAGCCGTTGTACCGCCCCTTCCAGGTCGACCTGCACTTCGACCGGTTCCACGCCTGTCATCTGCATGGATGAAAATTCTTGCGCCTCATCGGCTGCCCAAGCTGAAAGGCTTGCGCCGATCGCAAAAGCGGGAACAAGCATTCGAGCGAACTTGCCATATCTGGCCATGGAGACTCCCTTATCCACTAAGTACTTTTGATATTTCGAAGAAACAACGAACATCTAGACTAGCGGCACGCATCCACTGGTGACAATTAATTTATGGTTTTTCGTCATAGGGTTACTTCACCCCTATGCAAGCGACGTCGACGCCTTCGGTCAACATTCTTACCCGAACATATGGCAAATCCCAAACCCCAGATCTACCGGATATGCCACTACGGATGACCTGCAACAGACTCCAAAATCGAAAAACAGTCAGGTACAAAAAAGCACCGCCGTAGCGGTGCTTTTTCGATGAGGATCATTGGCTCAGTAGCGAAGGAGGGGCAACTCGATACAGTTACAGCGGCGCCGGAACTGATAGGCCAGCAGGCCAAGATAGGAGAGGCCAAAGCCCGCCAGGATCCAGCCAACCTGTTCGGTACCACAGCGACGGGGATACAGCAGTACCACCAGACCCGGTAACATCCAGATCAGCAGTACCATCGCAGACAACCACATCTCGCCCATCCTCACCTCATCGATCGCTTCGTTCAGTCCGTCCGGCGAAGGTACACAGTGATCTCTTCCCGATCATGGTACAGGTGCTTCGCCTTGAGCTCGTACCCTACCCCAGAGTTGTCGAGGATTTCTGTTAACTGGTTCAAACATTCGCAAACGCTGGCGTAACGTTGTTTCATCGGCAGCTTCAGGTTAAAAATCGCCTGTTCGCACCAGCGGTTGACCACCCAGCGGGCCATCAGTTGGGCCACCCGGTGGGGTTTCTCCACCATGTCACAGACCAGCCACTGGTTGCCGGGCTTCTCGGGCTGGAACTTGAACCCATCGGCAGGGTAATGGGTCACTTGACCGGTCTCCATCAGGCTATCGGCCATCTGGCCGTTGTCCACGGCACTGACAAACATGCCGCGACGCACCAGCTGATAGGTCCAGCCTCCGGGGCAGGCGCCAAGATCCACCGCCCGCATACCGGAACGCACCCGCTCCTCCTGCTGCTCCGGGGTCAGGAAAACCGAAAAGGCTTCATCCAGCTTAAGGGTGGAGCGACTCGGCGCATCGGAGGGAAACTTCAACCGCTCAATGCCCATGTAGAAGGGCGAACCATTGTCGGAGCGGCTGTATCCCAGGTAGCCGTGACTGGAGTCGGACAGGAACAGGTGCAAACGGGGCATCTTCTCCTTCTCCGTCTTGGTGAGCTTGCCCGCGTTGCGCAAGGCCTGGCGCAGTGGCACGGTGAACTTGCGGCAGAAAGACAACATAGAGCGGTAGTCATCCCCGTCGCCGCTCTCCACCCAGAGTTTCCCCGCCTTGGGCAGGTCATCACAGGCAGCCATCACCGCACTGACCCGGTCCGCCGGATCCATATCACTCAGCTGTGCAGTGATCACAAACCAGCTGCGGGTAAAGATCATCTGGTCGAAATCCAGCCGCTCCATCAGGGCGACACCATCCTCGGCACCGTAGCCCTCGAACAGGACAAAACCACTGTCCGCCTCCAGGCGGGGGTAGCCGTAGACGCCAATCTCTGCTGCCAACTCCTGGAACTCGGCGGCGCAGTCCTTCTCAAAGCCGGGACGGCAATGCAGCAAGACTCTATTCATCGATCTTCTCCCACTTCACGGCGGCCACTGCCAGCAGCAACCACCCAATCATCAACATCAGCCCCCCCATCGGGGTGATGGGGCCAAAGAATTTATCGCCCAGCAGCACCAGGGCGTAGATACTGCCGGAAAAGCCGAGCATGCCGAGCACCAGGCAACCCCCGGCAGCCACCAGGAAAGGGCAGTGTCGCAACCTCAGGGCCAGCGCCAGCAGTAACAGCAACAGGCTGTGAAAGAACTGGTACTGCACCGCCGTCTCGAAGCTGGCCAACAGCGCCGGCGACACTTTGCCCGGCAAACCGTGGGCCCCGTAGGCGCCCAATGCGGTAGCCAGTAACCCGGACAGGGCGGCGATGATGCCAAATAGCCTTGCCATACGCTTTCCTCTACTCACTCTTCTCAATCAGGGATTCTATGAACGCACCAGCCTGCTGGCTGGCCTCGGATAACAGTTGCTGCTCCGTCAGGCCGCTGCGTTTGCGCGGCACGAAACTGTGGTCGCCATCGGTTAACCAGTGCAGCCGCGATCCCGCCGGCATCGACGCCGACAGGCGTGCCTCATCAATCTCTTCACGATGCCCGAAGTTGTCCCGCTCCCCCTGTAGAATCAGCAGCGGGGCGGTGCACGCCTGCAACGGCTGCCAGCGCCACTGCTCGGGGTCACGTTTGCCCACCGGGTGGAAGGGGTAGCCCAGGGCGATCACCCCGGCGGGCATCACCCCGCAGGCCGCCGTCACTTCGGCACCGGCGCAGAGTGCGGCCACCCGACTGCCCATGGATTTTCCCATCAGGACCAGCGTCGCCTCGGGATGGGCGTTTTGAGCCGCGACCAGCCAGCGCTGGAAGCAGTCGACCAGATTGGGCAGGCGATCCGGCGGGCGACGCCGCTGCTGCGCCCGCGCAGTGGCCATGTAGTCAAACTCGAAGCGCAGCACCGCAGTATCGGCATCGGCCAGCTGCTCCGCCATGGCTGCCATGAAGGGATGATCCATGCCGGCACCGGCACCGTGGGCAAAGAGCACCAGGAGCTTGGGCTTTTGCGCGCCACTCCAGCGGTATTCGCCGGGCCAGAGATCAGTCGATGTGGGGGATGAGATCACTGTGGGCCTCCTCCTCGAAGGTTTTCAGCAGCCACTCCCGGAAGGAGCGGATCTTACCCAGCTCTTCCTGGCTTTCGTGGCACACCAGGTAGTAAGCGTTCTTGTGCTTGAGCACGGTATCGAAGGGGCAGATAAGTCGTCCCGCCTCCACCTCCGGCCGCGCCAGCACGGAGGAACCCAGGGCGATCCCCTGGCCATGGATCGCCGCCTGCAGCACCAGCGAAGAGTGGCTGAAGATGGGGCCTGCGTTGACGTTCAGCATCCCCTTGCCATGCTGCTTGGCCCAGGCCTTCCAGTTATGCCGGGTCATGTCGTGCAACAGGGTGTGGTTGGCCAGGTCATCGACGCTGCGCAGTGGCTTAGGACCGGTCAGCAGCCGGGGCGCGCACACTGGCACCAGGCATTCGCTGCGCAGCTTGTCCGCCCTCAGCCCCGGCCATTTGCCGCGGCCGTAGTAGATCGCCACATCCACATCCTCGGTGAGGGAGTTATCGTCCTGGTCCACCGCCTTGATCCGCACGTCCACCTCCGGATGCAGCTCCGAGAAGCGGGCCAGTTTCGGCACCAGGGACTGGATGGCGAAACTGGGGGTCATGCTCACGGTCAGCGAGCCGGTGGCAGTTCGGGCCAGCAGGCGCTCGGTAGCGTCCGCCAGCTGGGTGAACACATCCTTGATATCGAGGAAGTAACTCTGCCCCTCCTCCGTCAGCAGCAAGGAGCGGTTGCGTCGGCGAAACAGCTTCAATCCCAGGTGCTCCTCCAGCCCCTTGATCTGGTGACTGACGGCGGCCTGGGTCACAAACAGCTCTTCGGCGGCCCGGGTGAAACTCAGATTCCGGGCCGCGGCTTCAAACGCCTTCAGGGCGTTCAGGGGCGGCAAACGACGGGACATGGGCGGCGATCCATCCGATTAGTTTTTCTCATGCTGAAGTCTACATGAACTCACCGACGAGAAACATGAAGCGGCAGGCAAATGTCGGACGACAACACCAGGCAGGCAGCAGGAGTGGCGGATGGATAGAAAAAAGCCGCGTCAGGGACGCGGCGATTCCATGTTTCCAGCTGACTGCCCTACTGGATACCCAGGTCGGGCTGGGATTTGATCAGGTCATCCAGGGCCTTCACCTGGGCCAGGAAGGGCTCCAACTTATCCAACGGGAAGGCGGAGGGGCCGTCACACTTGGCATTATCCGGGTCAGGGTGCGCCTCCAGGAAGAGCCCGGCCAGTCCGGTCGCCATCCCCGCCTTGGCCAGCTCCACCGTCTGGTGACGGCGGCCACCGGACGCGGCGCCGAGAGGATCACGGCACTGCAGCGAGTGGGTCACATCGAAGATCACCGGCAGTCCGCCGGTGCACTCCTTCATGGTACGGAAACCCAGCATGTCCACCACCAGGTTGTCGTAACCGAAGTTGGCCCCCCGCTCGCACAGGATCACCTTCTCATTACCCCCCTCCCGGAACTTCTCGACGATATTTTTCATCTGTCCGGGGCTCAAGAACTGCGGTTTCTTGACGTTGATGATGGCGTCGGTCTGCGCCATCGCCATCACCAGGTCGGTCTGTCGGGCCAGGAACGCGGGCAGCTGAATTACGTCACACACCTCCGCCACTGGCGCCGCCTGCTCGGGGGTATGCACATCGGTGATCAGGGGGACCTGGAAGGTGGATTTGATCTCCTCGAAGATCTTCAACCCGGCCTCCATGCCCGGCCCCCGGTAGGAGTGGATGGAGCTGCGGTTGGCCTTGTCGAAAGAGGCCTTGAAGACGTAGGGGATCCCCAGTTTCTGGGTCACCTCCACGTAGTGCTCGGCGATGCGCATCGCCAGATCCCGCGACTCCAGAACGTTCATGCCGCCGAACAGGACAAAGGGTTTGTCGTTGGCAACGTCGCACTGCCCCACCTTCAAGGTGACTGCGTTCATGCTAAATCCTCATGTTTATCAAAAGGTGCCGGCATCACGTCGCCAGCACCTGCAAAAGTTGTCCGCAAAACCAGGCCATGTAGGTGCCCAATACATAACCGAGTACCGCCAGCAACACCCCCACCGGCGCCAAGGCGGGATGGAAGGCCGCCGCCACCACGGGAGCACTGGCGGCCCCACCGACGTTGGCCTGGCTGCCCACCGCCATGTAAAACAGTGGCGCCCGGATCAGCCTGGCCACCAGCAGCATAATCGCGGCGTGCACCAACATCCAGATCGCCCCCAGCAGGAAGAACAGCGGCGCATCCAGCACCGCCTTGATGTCCATATGCATACCAATGGTGGCCACCAGCACGTAGATCCCCGCGGATCCCACTTTCGACGCGCCGCGGGACTCCAGCTTGTGGGCAGAAGTCATCGAGAGCAGCACGCCAAACGCGGTGGAGAGCACCATCAACCAGAAAAAGCCGGAATGCAATGAGTAGCGCTCCAGGTTGGGGTAATGCTCGGTAAACCAGGGGGCCAGAATATCAGCGCCGTAGTGAGCCAGACCGGTGGCACCGAAACCCACCGCCAGGATCAGCATCAGGTCGTGCAGCGACGGGATCCGTGCATGTTCCGCCTGCCAGGCTTCCATCTTATCCCTCAGCGCATGCAGGGCGGTGGTATCCGCCTTGAGGCGTCGATCCCAGCTCGCGGCCCGGGGTACCATGATAAGCAGCACCGCCATCCAGGCGTTGGCCATCAGCACGTCCACCGCGATCATGGCGGAGAAGATCTCATCGCCAACGCCGTAGATCTCCTTCATCGCCGTCTGATTCGCCCCGCCGCCGATCCAGCTTCCGGCAATGGTGGTCATTCCCCGCCACACTGCGTCCGGACCGTTGCCATTGAGTAGCTCAGGAAAGAAAGTGGCGCTGATCAGCAGGGCCAGCGGTGCTCCCAGGACGATCCCCACCGTCCCGGCCAGGAACATGATGATCGCCTTGGGCCCCAGGGAGGTGATCGCCTTCAGATCCAGGTTAAGGGTCAGCAGGACCAGTGAGGTGGGTAGCAGGAATCGGGACGCCATGTGGTAGAGGGTGTCGTCGCTGCCATCGATGACACCAAAGCTGTTGAGCAGAGAAGGGATGAAATAACACAGCAACAGGGCAGGCACGAAGCGGTAGACGCCTCGCCACAGCGGGTGATTACTGTGGCTGGTGAAAAACACCGCCCCCAGCACCACCATCAATAATCCCAGCACCGAAGCGGGGTTACTGATCACAACGGACTCCATATTGGCTCCTGATTAATGCACAACGGGGCCCTTTGGCCCCGTAATGGAAGGAAGAGCGGCTCTTGTCAGCTTAGTAACATTGGGCTTTTCGTGACGGCCAACACCGCCATGTAGTAGACCCAACCCAATGCTCCGAGAAAGGCCACCACCTTAAACACCCGCCCCCGTTGCAATTTGAAGGTGAGGACGCCCAGAAAAATATAGGCCACCATTGCCAACAGCTTCTCCGTCAGCCAGGCATCCCGCAGCGGCATCCAGCCCGCCACCATGATCAGCGCGATACCGCTGAGCAGCAGCAGTGTATCCAGCACATGGGGGACGATCTTCACCCACTTACGCTGCATCAGGCCGGAGCCCATCATCGACCAGATAAAGCGCAGCACGAAGAGGCCAACGCTCAAGCCGATCAGAGTTAGGTGGGTGTGCTTAAGACCCTCATACATCATCGAGTTCATTCCTTAAATCAATGTTTTCCTAATCCTATCCGGCCAGCTTGTGGCTGTATAGGGCAACGAGATCATTTGCTGCTGTTTTCCCCGGGCCAGACCCCCTGGGTAAAGCGATCGCGCCGACCAAGATCCTGCCCGGTTTTCACCTCTGTCAGCCCCGCTGCGGTAAACAGATCCCGGACCGCCGCGCCCTGGTCATAACCGTGCTCCACCATCAGCACGCCACCGGGCGTAAGGTGCTGCGGTGCCTCCAGCGCGATCTGCTCAATATCCGCCAGCCCACGGTTAGCGGCGATAAGCGCCGATTTGGGCTCGAAACGCACATCGCCCTGCTCCAGATGGTGATCCACCGGGTCGATGTAGGGCGGGTTGGAGATGATGAGATCGAAACGACGTCCGGCCAAGGGGGCGTACCAGCTGCCCTGATGAACGGTAACCGGCAGTGCCAAGCGGGCGGCGTTGCGCCGGGCCAGCGCTGCCGCCTCGGCACTGTACTCTACCGCCTCCAACTGCCAATGGGGGCGTTCGCTGGCCAGCGCCAGGGCGATGGCGCCGGTGCCGGTACCCAGATCCACCACGCGGGCCTCGTCGGCTAACGGCAGGCCCAGCGCCGCCTCTACCAGGGACTCGGTTTCCGGCCTCGGGATCAAGGTACTGGGGTTGCTCTCCAGCGTCAGGGTCCAGAAATCCCGCTCCCCGGTGATGTGCGCCACCGGCTCACCGGAGAAGCGCCGGTCGAGATCCGCCGCCAGCTGCGCCTGCATCGCTTCATCCAGCAGGTGCTCGGGCCAGGTAAAGAGAAAGCTTCGGGGCTTGCCCAGGCGATGGAGCAGCAGCACCTCGGCATCGACGGCAGGGCTCTCCGGATCGCTCTGGCTCTTATCGTGCGCCAGGCGCGCCGAGGCCTCAGCCAGCCACTGGTCGATGCGCACTGGCGCCTTACTCATCCGCCAGTGCCGCCAGAAGATCCGCCTGATGCTCCTGCAAGATGGGCTCCATCAAGGCGTTGAGATCCCCCTCCAGCACCTCGTTGAGGCGGTAGAGAGTGAGGTTGATGCGGTGATCAGACACCCGCCCCTGGGGATAGTTGTAGGTGCGGATCCGCTCGGAGCGGTCACCGGAGGTCACCAAGGATCGCCGGGTATCGGTTTCCGCCTGCTTGCGACGGGCATCTTCTGCCGCCTGCAGACGCGCCGACAGGACTGCCATCGCCTTGGCCCGGTTCTTATGCTGGGAGCGCTCATCCTGACACTCCACCACGGTTCCAGTGGGCAGGTGCGTAATACGGATGGCGGAGTCGGTTTTGTTCACGTGCTGACCGCCAGCCCCGGAGGCCCGGAAGGTATCGACTTTCAGATCCGCCGGGTTGATCTCGATCGCTTCCGCTTCCGGGATCTCCGGCATCACCACCACGGTACAGGCGGAGGTATGGATCCGTCCCTGGGACTCGGTGGCCGGCACCCGCTGGACCCGGTGGCCACCGGATTCGAACTTCATGATGCCGTAAACCCCCTCGCCAGAGAACTTGGCGATGACCTCCTTGTAGCCGCCGTGCTCGCCATCGCTGCTGGACATCAACTCCACCTTCCAGCCCTTCTGTTCGGCGTAGCGGCTGTACATCCGCAGCAGATCGCCGGCGAAGATCGCCGCCTCGTCGCCACCGGCGCCGGCGCGGATCTCCACAAAAGCGTTGTTGTCGTCGTTGGGGTCCTTGGGCAGCAACAGGATCTGGAGCTCGGCCTCCAGGTGTTCGCAGCGCGCCTTGGCTTCCTCCTGCTCCTCTTTGGCCATTTCGGCCATGTCAGGATCAGAGAGCATCTCTTCGGCGGTCTCGATGTCCTCCTGGCTCTGCTGGTACGCCCGGAAGGCCTTCACCACCTCCTCAAGTTGCGCGTACTCTTTGGAGAGGGAACGAAAACGATCCTGGTCGGCAATCACGTCGGACTCCCCCAACAGTGCCTGGACCTCCTCGTAGCGCTCTACCAAGCCTTCCAACTTCGCGTAAACAGACGGTTTCATCGCACACCTTATACAGACACAACGGCCCGTATCAGACGGGCCGTTGTTAAAAAGTTCATCGAATATCGAAACTTAATTGTCGTTGATCCCTAAGGCCGAGCGCAAGAGATCCAGGCTGTCCAGGTCCCCCTGACGGGCGGCCTTGGAGAGCGCCTGGGTGGGGGCATGAATCAACCTGTTGGTCAGTTTATTGGCCAATTCGTTAAGCACCGCCTCCGGATCCGCCCCCTGCTCCAGCCGCTCCAGTGCCCGGGCCAATGCCGCCCGCTTGAGCTCTTCACTCTGGGTACGGAAGGACTTGATGGTGGCAACCGAGTCCAGTCCCCGCAGCCACTGGACAAACTCCTGGGACTGCTGCTGGGCGATAAGTTCCGCCTGCTCCGCAGCTTGCAGACGATTTTTCATGTTTTTCTGCACGATCCCCTGGAGATCGTCGACGGTGTAGAGGTAGGCATTTTCCAGATCCGCCACCTCGGACTCGATATCCCGGGGAACGGCGATGTCCACCAACAGCATCGCCTGCTGCCGCCGCTTCTTGAGCGCGTTTTCCACCATCCCCTTGCCGAGGATCGGCAGGGGGGACGCGGTAGAGCTGATGACGATGTCACATTCGTGGAGATGTTCAGGGATCTGCGGCAGGGTGATCGCCTGGCCGTTGAACTCGGCGGCCATCCCCTCGGCCCGGGCCAGGGTGCGGTTGGCGACGATAAGGTCGGTCGCCCCCTGCTCGCTTAGGTGACGGGCCACCAGTTCGACCGTCTCCCCGGCCCCCACCAGCATCACCCGGCTGCGGGAGAGATCATCAAAGATATGCTTGGCGAGGTTCACCGCGGCAAAGGCAACAGAGACCGCGGAGGCGCCAATCTCGGTTTCGGTGCGGATCTGTTTAGCGACCTTGAAGGTGTGTTGAAACAAGCGGTCGAGGGTGTGGGCGATGGTGCCGACTTCACGGGCATCAAAGAAGGCTTTCTTAATCTGCCCGAGGATCTGGGGCTCTCCGAGCACCAGCGAGTCGAGTCCGGCGGAGACCCTTAGCAGGTGCTGCACCGCCTTCTGGCCGGTATGCATATAGAGGCAACTGCGCAGCTCCTCCTCATCCAGGTTGTGGAACTGGCTCAACCAATGGATCAACTGTTCACTTTCAACCTGGTTGGTATAGAGCTCAGTCCGATTACAGGTTGATACGATCACCGCTTCCCCGGTGCGGGTCTGGGCAGCCAGACTTCTCAGCGCATCACTGAGGATGTCTGGCCCGAATGCCACTTTCTCCCGCAGCGCAACACTGGCGGTCTTGTGATTGATCCCGATAGCAACTAACGTCATGGCAAAAATAGCGAATGGCCCCGTTTCTTCTTTAATCCTTGGCGCAGAGCAATAATCCTTGGCGCAGAGCAATTCTATGCCCAAAGCGTGCCTTGAAGAAATATTTATCGGACAGAACGGCATCATTCCCGTCATGAATGCGGCCAGGCGCACAAAGTAGGACAAAAATGCTTAACCTTTTTAATAAAACTCTTCCCGCAGTGTTACTTAGCCTGGTGCTTCATGGCTGTGCCAGTTACCGAGCCCCCGACCTGAGCGATACCATCGCCCAACAGGACGATTGGCTGCTTAGGGGGAAACTGGGCGTGATCACCCCCGATGAGCGACTCTCCGCCAACCTGCACTGGCGCCACCTGGGACGAAGCGGCCAGGACGACCTGCGCCTGACCAACCCCTTCGGTGGCACCGTATTAAGCCTCAGTGCCCAACCCGGCCTGGCGAACGTTACCCTGGACGGCCAGCACTACAGTGGCAGCAGCGCAGAACAGCTGATCCGCCGCCTCACCGGCTGGCAACTGCCCCTGTCCCAACTCAGCGCCTACCTGCTGGGGGATCCCGGCAACAACCCCTCCACGGTGTACGATGCCGATGGCAACCCGCTGTCGCTGACGCTGATCCACCCGCAAAGCGGCGAGTCCTGGCTACTCACTTACCAGGGCTGGCAGCAGCTATCCGGTTACAAGGTGCCGCGGCAACTGGAGTTGCGCCAAAACGGTCAGCGCATAAAATTGGCCATCTCCTTCTGGCAACCGGAACCCTAATCCATGCACTCAGCCTTCACCGACTGGTGGCCAGCCCCGGCCAAGCTCAATCTCTGCCTCCACATCAACGGTCGGCGTGCGGACGGCTACCACGAGCTACAGACCCTGTTCCAGTTCATCGACTGGGGTGACCGCCTGCGTTTTCGCCTGCGCCAGGATGGGGAGATCACCCTCTCTCCGGCGCTGCCCGGTGTTCCGAGCGAACAGAACCTGATTGTCCGTGCCGCCCGTGCCCTGCAACAGCACACCGGCACCGGTCTGGGTGCGGATATCGAGCTGGATAAGCGCCTGCCAATGGGCGGGGGGATCGGTGGGGGCTCCTCCGATGCGGCCACCACGTTGGTGGCGCTCAATTCACTGTGGCAAACCGCAGTCGATGAGGACACCCTGGCCGAGCTGGGGTTGAAGCTCGGGGCGGATGTTCCCGTCTTCGTTCGTGGCCGGGCCGCGATGGCCGACGGCGTTGGCGAACAACTGCGCCCGGTCGAGGTCGACGAACCCTGGTACCTGGTGGTGGCACCGGATGCCGAGGTGAGTACTGCCGCGGTGTTTACCCATCCCGATCTGCCCCGTGACACCCCCAAGATCCCGGGGCTTGAACGTCAGCCGGAGCAGTGGAAAAACGACTGCCAACCACTGGTTTGCGGCCTCTACCCCCAAGTTGCAAAGGCGCTGGCCAGATTGCTAGACTATGCGCCGTCAAAAATGACCGGTACCGGCAGCTGCGTTTTCGCCGTGTTCACTGACGAAAACAGTGCACGGGCAGCCCGGGAGGCGCTTCCGCGGGACTGGGTGGCACATGTCGCCAAGGGCTGTAATCGCTCTCCCCTTCTGCTTCGTCGCGACAGCGCCGATTCGGTCATAGAGTAAACGTCGTCTCGGCTCGACCGAGCACCATCGGCACCGTGCCACGGGAACAAGATAAGGACAGAACCTTGGTTTCCATGATGCGGTATCGACTCAGGATTGCCCCCTCCCCACCGGGGGAGGAACAGTCCAGGAGGCCGGGCTTTGGCTCAACGCCTCCTTGGTGTGAGAGAGGAACGACAACGGTTCCAACATTAGGATCCTTACGAGGGTTATGGATGTCGACGGGCATCCACTCCCAAAGCCAACATGCCTGAGGTTTATCTCGTGCCCGACATTAAGCTGTTTACCGGCAACGCCAACCCGGAACTAGCGAAACTCATCGCCCAACGCCTCTACTCAACCCTCGGCGACGCCGAAGTTGGCCGTTTCTCCGACGGCGAGATCAGCGTCCAGATCAACGAAAACGTTCGCGGCTCTGACGTCTTCATCATCCAATCCACCTGCGCGCCCACGAACGACAACCTGATGGAACTGGTGGTCATGGTCGACGCCCTGCGTCGTGCCTCTGCCGGCCGCATCACCGCCGTGATCCCCTATTTCGGCTACGCCCGTCAGGATCGCCGCGTTCGTTCCGCTCGTGTGCCTATCACCGCCAAAGTGGTTGCTGACTTCCTCTCCAGCGTCGGTGTTGACCGGGTGCTGACCTGTGACCTGCACGCTGAACAGATCCAGGGCTTCTTCGATGTCCCGGTGGACAACGTGTTCGGCAGCCCGGTACTGCTGGAAGATATGCAACGCCGTAACCTGGATAACCCGGTTGTGGTCTCCCCGGACATCGGTGGTGTAGTGCGTGCCCGCGCCGTCGCCAAGCTGCTGGATGACAGCGACCTGGCGATCATCGACAAACGTCGTCCCCGCGCCAACGTATCCCAGGTGATGCACATCATCGGGGATGTCAAAGATCGTGACTGCATCATCGTCGATGACATGATCGATACCGGTGGCACCCTGTGCAAAGCTGCCGAGGCACTCAAAGCCCAAGGCGCCCGCCGTGTCTTCGCCTACGCCACTCACCCGATCTTCTCCGGTGACGCTCCGAAGAACATCGCGGAGTCGGTCATCGACGAAGTGATCGTGACCGATACCGTGCCGCTGTCCGATGCTATGAAGGCCACCGGCCGCGTGACCCAACTGACCATGTCCGGTGTGATGGCCGAGGCGATCCGTCGGGTTAGCAACGAAGAGTCCATCTCCGCCATGTTTGAGCACTAAGTCGCGCTCAAAACGGCAACAAAAACGCCCCGCCAGGTCAACCTGACGGGGCGTTTTTTCACCGCCGTTTTGCCCCTCCCGCCTCCTTGGTGGTAAACTGCCGCGCCTTTGTCTGTTGCCGACACGCCGTTTTCCTGGGTGACAAAGACGCCCAAGCCGGCGTGGTTGGTATATAAGGAAAGAGACCCGTTTCTGGTCGCGGAAACGGGCAACACACCACACAAGGAGAAAGATCGATGTCAGATTTTGAGTTTGATGCCGAGATCCGTACCGATTTGGGCACCGGAGCGAGCCGCCGGTTGCGTCGGGAAGGGCAGGTACCCGCGGTGCTGTACGGTGGAGACAAAGAACCCCTGTCCCTGACGCTGTCCCACAACGCCGTCAACCGGGCCCAGGAAAATGAGGCATTTTACAGCCATGTGCTGACCCTCAACATCAACGGGAAGAAGCAAGAAGTGATCGTCAAGGCGATCCAGCGCCATCCCTACAAACCCAAACTGTTGCACCTGGACTTCCAGCGCATCGTGCGTGGCGAAGCGATGAACGCCACCGTACCTCTTCACTTCATCAATGAAGAGGAGAGCCCGGGCGTTCGTGCCGGTGGCACAGTGATGCATCTGCTTAACGAAGTGGAAGTGCACTGTCTGCCCAAAGATCTGCCTGAGTTTATCGAGGTGGATATCGTCGCGCTGGACAATGGCCAAAGTCTGCACCTGACCGACATCACGCTGCCCAAAGGGGTTGAGTTGGTTGCTCTGAGCAAAGGTGAAGACAGCCAGGATCTCTCCGTTGTCACCATGCGACCGCCCAGAGGCGCCAGCGAGGAAGATGAAGCGGAAGAGAGCGAGGAGCCGAGCGTCACTAACGGTGAAGGTGACGGTGACAGCGAAACCAAGTCAGAAGAGTAACGGTGAGCAGTAATATCCGTTTAATCGTGGGCCTGGCAAATCCAGGCCCCGAATACGCCAACACCCGCCATAACGCGGGTGAATGGCTGATCAAAGAGCTGGCGCGCCAGCACAACGTATCCCTGAAGGCTGAGAGCAAGTTTTTCGGCCTGACCGGCCGAATCCAGAGTGCCGGCCAGGATCTGCGACTGCTGATCCCCACGACCTTTATGAACCTCTCCGGCAAGGCAGTGGGCGCCCTGGCCCACTTCTATGGTTTCGAGCCGGAGGAGATCCTGGTGGTCCACGATGAGCTGGATCTCCCACCCGGCGTTGCCCGCATAAAGCAGGGCGGTGGCCACGGAGGTCACAACGGGCTCAAAGACATCATTGCCCGCCTGGGCAACAACAAGAATTTCTACCGGCTGCGCGTCGGCATCGGCCACCCTGGCGATCGCAACCGCGTGACCGGCTACGTGCTGGGCAAAGCCCCGGCCAGTGAGCAACGGGCCATGGACGAGGCCATTGACGAGGCGTGCCGCTGCGTCGACATCCTACTGAAGGATGGCATGACCAAGGCACAGAATCGCCTCCACGCTTTTTCGGCCCAACCGGCCTAACAGACGACAAAGGTTAACATCACCATGGGTTTTAAATGTGGCATTGTGGGCCTGCCGAACGTCGGCAAATCCACGCTGTTTAATGCACTGACCAAGGCGGGTATCGAAGCCGCCAACTTCCCGTTTTGCACCATCGAGCCGAACACCGGTGTGGTTCCGGTGCCGGATAAGCGCCTCGACGCCCTGGCCAAGATCGTCAACCCCCAGCGGGTACTGCCCACCACCATGGAGTTCGTCGATATCGCTGGTCTGGTGAAAGGGGCTTCCACGGGCGAGGGTCTGGGAAACAAGTTCCTCGCCAACATCCGTGAGACCGATGCCATCGGCCACGTGGTTCGCTGTTTCGAGAACGACAACATCGTCCACGTCGCCGGCGGGGTGAACCCCGCCGAGGACATCGAGGTGATCAACACCGAACTGGCACTGGCCGATATGGATGCGGTGGAAAAGGCACTGCACCGTCTGGGCAAACGTGCCAAGGGGGGGGATAAAGATGCCAAGGCGGAGATCGCCGTTTTGGAAAAGATCCTGCCCGCACTGGAAGCCGGTGAGATGGCCCGCTCCGTCTCCCTGTCCGACGATGAACTGACCATCATCCAGTACATGGGCCTGCTGACCCTCAAGCCCACCATGTACATCGCCAACGTCAACGACGATGGCTTTGAAAACAACCCCTATCTGGACCAGGTTCGCGAAATCGCCGCCAAGGAGAACGCTGTCGTGGTTCCGGTTTGTGCCGAGATCGAATCCGAAATCGCCGAGCTGGACGACGAAGAGCGGGAAGAGTTCATGGCCGATCTGGGCATCGACGAGCCCGGCCTGAACCGGGTAATCCGCTCCGGCTACGAGCTGCTCAACCTGCAAACCTACTTTACCGCCGGGGTCAAAGAGGTGCGCGCCTGGACCATTCCGGTCGGCGCCACCGGCCCCCAGGCCGCCGGTAAGATCCACACCGACTTCGAGCGTGGCTACATCCGCGCCGAAGTGATCGCCTACGACGACTTCATCGCCCTGGGCGGGGAAAACGCCGCCAAGGAAGCCGGCAAAAAACGCTCCGAAGGTAAGGGCTACATCGTCAAAGATGGCGACGTGATCCACTTCCTGTTCAACGTCTAAGACGTTCGCGACCTTATTGGTAGATTCAGGCCCGGCTTATGCCGGGCCTGCTGCTATCTGAAGACCTACCACGAACACCACACTCAGCAGCAGCGGGATTACGCAGGGTTGTCACTATAGTGCTAGGGAACGACCACCTCACCCGGAACGAAAAGCGGCTCGCCATGCTGATGGAGTTTCAGCAAGGACAAACGACCCTGAATGGCCTGCCTTTATAGCCGCCGTTTCAGGCATTCACTGCCGGGGTATCGACGCAACTCTTTTCCGGCACCAGCAGCAGGTGGCAGGACAGGTGTGCCATTAGCTGTTGCGGCAATCCCCCCTCCCCCTTAATCGCCGCCATCAGTCCACGCCGGGGTACGCAGCCCAATACCAGGGTATTTGCCCCCAGCGCACAGCTCATATCCCGAATCACCAACCCCGGGTTACCCGCTTTGACGTGGATCCTCTCTTCCGTCACCCCCTCCCCGGCGAGCCACGCCAGGGGCAATGTCTTATTCTCCATCGCCCTACGCTCACGCCAGCGGGCATTGAGCAGATCCAGATCTTTCCAGAACCCCGCCAGGACCGGGACATAAAGCACATGCAGTTCCGCCCCCTGCGCCTGTGCCAGGCACTTGGCCTGCTTCAATACATGAACATTCAGCCTTTCAACCCGCGGGCTTCGATGCCCAAGATCCAGTGCAGCCACCACCGTACCCTTCTTGACTCTCACCTTGGGTGTCAGCATCCACACCGGTAACGGGGAGCGCTTCAGGACCTGCCAGTCCATCGGTTCGCCATCCTGGGATTTGATAATAAGATCACAGGGCGTCAGTCGCAGCACGGAGTCGATCGCCTCGTAAAGGGGTGAGCCGCACTGGCTATAAAACTGAACCACCTGTCCGCTCTCGTCACTGCACTGTTGTGCCAGGGAGTGGCAGCGAGCCAGGCTAAGCGTCTGAGCCTCATTAGCGGTGTGATGCAGCACCAGCAGGGCGCGCCCAGTACTTTGGGCCAACGCCAACGCCGAGACCAGCGGCTCGGTAGAAAGCTCGGGGGTTGGGACTATCACGAGAAAAGGCTTCAAATCGTCACTCCAATTCCGGGGAAAACGCGCCCGGGACGTTTGAATGAGGCTTTTCAAGGTATAGCAAGAATTGGCGGAGCGCGTTTAGCCACCCAAACGTCGCTGCACCCTGTCGGGATATCGCTGCTCTTTTGCCCACTTTTGCGTACCCAAATGGTGCTTTTTTGCCTAGCCTGTTTACTTTGCCGTCGAATGGGACGCAGGCTCGACTTTTTCCCGGCAAAGCGGTTGACGCTCAGGGGGCAACTCCGCATAATACGCCCCGCTCCCAACGAGGAGTTGTTGGCTACGTAGCTCAGCTGGTTAGAGCACGGCACTCATAATGCCGGGGTCGCAGGTTCAAGTCCCGCCGTAGCCACCACCTTACGATATGTAGGGACATTGTGCGGAAGTGGCGGAATTGGTAGACGCACCAGATTTAGGTTCTGGCGCCGCGAGGCGTGAGAGTTCAAGTCTCTCCTTCCGCACCACCTTTTGGGCTATCGCCAAGCGGTAAGGCAGCGGGTTTTGATCCCGCCATTCCCAGGTTCGAATCCTGGTAGCCCAGCCATATTCGAGTGATGGATGCTATCCGTCACTCAAAAAGTTTTCGTGGCTATGTAGCTCAGCTGGTTAGAGCACGGCACTCATAATGCCGGGGTCGCAGGTTCAAGTCCCGCCATAGCCACCATGACTTGCGTTGTTATGGCGTCAGGAAAGTGCGCGACACTCAGCTAACACTGAGGAGTCACAGGTACAATCCGCCATGGCGACCATCTTTCAAGTCTTAGAGTTCGCTTTAAGCACCCAAGTTGGGCTATCGCCAAGCGGTAAGGCAGCGGGTTTTGATCCCGCCATTCCCAGGTTCGAATCCTGGTAGCCCAGCCATTTTCAGGATGCACTCTCGCAATGCGGGTTATGATCCCGGCGACACGCCCAGGTTCCAATTCTGGTCGCGCAGCCACACTTTCGATGTTCGATACACTCGGCCATCACGCGACAATTGTCGTGGCTATGTAGCTCAGCTGGTTAGAGCACGGCACTCATAATGCCGGGGTCGCAGGTTCAAGTCCCGCCATAGCCACCATGTTTCAAGTCTTAGAGTTCGCTTTAAGCACCCGAGTTGGGCTATCGCCAAGCGGTAAGGCAGCGGGTTTTGATCCCGCCATTCCCAGGTTCGAATCCTGGTAGCCCAGCCATCTTAAGGTTGAACTCCCGCATTGCGGGTTTTGATTCCGAAGTCTCAACGTCCATGACGTCGAGCAACCAAGTTGGGCTATCGCCAAGCGGTAAGGCAGCGGGTTTTGATCCCGCCATTCCCAGGTTCGAATCCTGGTAGCCCAGCCATCTTCAGGATGTACTCTCGCAATGCGGGTTATGATCCCGGCGACACGCCCAGGTTCCAATGCTGGTCGAGCAGCCATACTCAGGATGAATCCCCACAATGCGGGTTTTGATCCCGGCGACTCGCCCAGGTTCTAATTCTGGTCGAGCAGCCATCTTCAGGATGTACTCTCGCAATGCGGGTTATGATCCCGGCGACACGCCCAGGTTCTAATTCTGGTCGAGCAGCCATCTTAAGGATGAACTCCCGCATTGCGGGTTTTGATTCCGAAGTCTCAACGTCCATGACGTCGAGCACCCAAGTTGGGCTATCGCCAAGCGGTAAGGCAGCGGGTTTTGATCCCGCCATTCCCAGGTTCGAATCCTGGTAGCCCAGCCATTTTCAGGATGCACTCTCGCAATGCGGGTTATGATCCCGGCGACACGCCCAGGTTCTAATTCTGGTCGTACAGCCATATTGCAAAGCCAGCAATGCTGGCTTTTTTGTTTCGGTGAGGTGGCCGAGTGGCTGAAGGCGCGCCCCTGCTAAGGGCGTATAGGTTAATCCCTATCGAGGGTTCGAATCCCTCCCTCACCGCCATTACTTTTTCCGTTTAACGGCAAAGGTGATGCTTCTGGTCAGAAGTGAAATGACAATCGGACGCGGGGTGGAGCAGCCTGGTAGCTCGTCGGGCTCATAACCCGAAGGTCGTCGGTTCAAATCCGGCCCCCGCAACCACTTCTTTCTCAGAAGCAAAACAGAGAACAATCGGACGCGGGGTGGAGCAGCCTGGTAGCTCGTCGGGCTCATAACCCGAAGGTCGTCGGTTCAAATCCGGCCCCCGCAACCACTTCTTTCTCAGAAGTAAAACAGGGAACAATCGGACGCGGGGTGGAGCAGCCTGGTAGCTCGTCGGGCTCATAACCCGAAGGTCGTCGGTTCAAATCCGGCCCCCGCAACCACATTCCTCAACAAAGCCAACCTGTGGGTTGGCTTTGGTGTATCTACTTTTCCATAAGTCGGTGTTCTCCCGAGACTCTGCGAGCCCCCTCCACTCATGGCTTCAGAGCCACAGTCGCTCGTCGGACTCAGCTCTCCATAACAGCCGCGAAGGCCCCGCTTCAAATCCGGCCCCCGCAACCACATTCCTCAATAAAGCCGTGCGCCCCTGAGACTCTGCGCGACGCTTTTTGGTCAGGGCTTAACAGCAACAACCGCTCGTCGGTCTCAGCGCCCCATAAAGCCGCGAAGGTCCTGGGCCGAAATTCAATTCCCTTAACTTCACCGTTTAACAATGCCCTGCTGACACCAGGACAAACAATGTTGCCTAAACTAGCTGGCAAGACAGATGACATGGGTTGGTCAATGAAACACAGTCGCCCTCTCTCCCGGCGGGATCACTTTATCTTCAGTAATTACCGCATCGTGCATGCTGTTCGAGTCACCCTGGCGTTTGTCCTGACCCTGTACCTCACCCGCTACCTGGGATTACCGGAAAGTGCCTGGATCCTGCTTTCCCTGGTCGTTGTCATCACGCCGATCTCCTTTGTCGGCAATGTCTCCCAACGGGCCTGGCACCGGGTTTTCGGCACCCTTATCGGCGCCCTGTCCGGGTACCTGGCGATCTGGCTAAGCCATCACGCGCACTGGGCGATGATTCTATGGTGCGCCCTGGTGATCTTCTCCAGCGCCTACTTTGCACGCGGGCAGCGCCCCTACGTCGGCCTGCTGATCGGTGTGACCCTGGCCGTCACCATCGGAGGGGGAGACCGGCAGCTGGATATCGCCCTATGGCGTGGTGTCGATGTGGCCATCGGCTGTGGACTGGCACTGCTGTTTTGCTACATCTATCCGCAACTGGCGTTCCACCAGTGGCGCCTGCGCAGCGAAGCGGTGACCCGGGGTCTGGTAACCTTGTACCAAAAGCAAGTAGAGGGCGAAGCGGACATCCCCCTGAAACACAAGGCACAACAGCAACAGATCAGCGCCCTCAGCAGCCTCATCGCCCCCGCCTCCAAGGAGACCCACCTCAATCCAGCGCTCTTTGAAGCCGTACTTGCCCAGCTGGTCAATACCCGTCACATCCTGGAGTTGCTCGCCAGTGAAACCTGGCTGGAGGGGCCCTGGCCCGCAGCGATCCAAGCGCCGCTGAACCAGTGCCGGCAGATCTCCATCCACGCCCTGGAGGAGATTGCCGATGCCATGCTTCAAGCCACGCCCCCACCCGCTGGCCAAAGCTGGCCGGAAGAGGAGCTGGCAGAGGCATTGACCCAATACGCTCAGCAGCAGCCGGTAGCGCAACAGCGACAGCTGCACGGATACCTCTGGTTGAACTTACGTTTGATTAAGGAGATCAAGGAGCTGCGACAACTTAGCAGCTACCTGATGATGAACTAACGCCGGGCTGGCCGGCTCCCCTATCCCGGGCAGACAAACGCCTTCATAATGTTATTGTGATATCGCCACTCAATGGGCTTGAAACCCATTAAGCGGACTCTAAGCAACGCCAGAACCATCAGGGCTCTAGAATGGATAAGCTAACGAGTGAGTGTCGAGCCTTCTTGCACCAGGTGTAAATTGGCCCAGCACACATGAATCATTTTTAGGAGTTTCCATGGCCCTTCGGCTCATGCAAGTGATGATCCCCGCCGACGCCGAGTCGGAGTTGAAGCCTCTGTTGGAGGGGTGCGATATTTTGACCTCCTGGTGTGACGACAGCGAACCCGCACGTCTGATTGTTCAGCTTCAACTGCCAGCAGAAAAAAGCGAAGCGCTGATGGATGACCTGGAGGAGTGTTTCGAAGAGCACGAGGATTTTCAGCTGTTGCTGCTGCCGCTGGAAGCCGTGCTGCCTCACCCGACCCCCGAGGACGACACGGCCCCCAACACCAATGGATACACGGGAAGTGATTCTCTGAAAGAGACAATCCGGGTCAGCCGGGAGGAGCTCTACAGTAACCTCGGCGAGACCCTGGGGGTAAACCGGGCATTTATCGCCATGATCCTGCTCTCCACGGTTGTCGCCGCCGTGGGCCTGATCCAGAACGATGTGGCGGTGATCATCGGCGCCATGGTAATCGCCCCACTGCTTGGCCCCAATGTGGCGATGTCACTCTCGGCCACACTGGCGGATCGCGAGCTGTTTCTGAATGCTCTGCGTACCGCCATCGCCGGAACAGCCGTCGCCCTGCTGGCCTCGGTACTGATCGGCCTGGGGCACCCCGTCACGCCGGATAACCCCGCCATTGCCGCCCGCTCCGACTTCAATTACAGCGACATTATCCTGGCCCTGGCTGCCGGCTCCGCCGGCACCTTTGCCTTTACCCGGGGCCAGGCCAACGCCGTGATCGGGGTGATGGTGGCGGTCGCCCTGATCCCGCCTCTGGTGGCCTGTGGCCTGTTGCTGGGGAGCGGTCACTTCAGCGAATCCGCGGGCGCCCTGGTGCTGGTTTTAACAAACATTATCTGCATCAACCTGGCGGGGATCCTGACCTTCATCTTCCAGGGGGTACGCCCCCGCCGGGTCTGGGAGAGCAAGCGCGCGGAGAAAGCCCGACGCTATACCCTCGCGATCTGGCTGGTACTCCTGGTACTGCTGCTCACCCTCGGCTGGCTGACCCGCCAGCTACCGGACCTTTTCGGCTGACCCAAGTTGGACCGTTAAGAGAGCCCCATGGCGTAGCGCATCACCTGGCGTTTGATCGGCCCACTGCGCTGAGCGGCCCCCAGCGCCAGGTTTCGTGCCAGTTTCAGCGGCAAGAAATCGTTGGAAAACGCCTTGTAGAAAAGATCCATCGCCGACTGCATCATCAGGTTATCCGGCTGCCGGGCACTCTGATATCGCGCCAGCACCTCCGGGGCATCCCACGCGTCTGGGTCGCTGTTCTTCGCCTCGCCGAGGATCTCCGCCAGTGCCGCCACATCCTTGAAGCCCAGGTTAACCCCCTGCCCCGCCAGCGGATTGATGGTGTGGGCCGCATCCCCCAGCAGCACCATGCGCCCGGCAAAGTATGCCTGGGCATGGCGCCGAACCAGTGGAAAAGATGCCAGCGCCTGCACCTCGAACTCCCCCAGGCGAGCAGGGAAGTGCTGCTGGATCTCCGCCTTCAGCGCCGCCTTATCGAGCCGCTTTAGGGCCGCAATCCGCTCCGGGCTGTCATACCACACCAAAGAGCCCTGGTGTCCGACCAGGGGCAGGAACGCCCTTGGCCCCTGGGGCGTGAACAGCTGCCAGGTGATCCGCTGCTGCGGCATCTGAGTTTCGACATTGATCGCCAGGCAGTGCTGACGATAGCTCCAACCGGTGACGCCGATCCCCGCCGCCTGGCGCACCCGGGACTCCGCCCCGTCACACCCCAAAAGCAAGCGACCGCTTAGGGTCCGCGCCCCCAACGTCAGGTAGGCGCCCTCAGCGTCCTGCCAGAGCTTGGAGGGGGCTTCCCCCACCAGGAGATCGACGTTATCGAGCTGCTCTAACACTTGCCAAAGCCCCAGTTGGACCACCCGGTTTTCGATGATATGGCCCAGGTGATCGTGGCCAATCTCCTCGGCGCAGAACGCCACCTCACTCTGCGCCCACTCCCAGGTTGCCAGGGTATCGTAGGGGGCCAGGCGCATCCCGGTGATAGGCTCCCAGGCGCCAAGGCTTTCCAGCAGACGCTCAGAGGCCGCACTGACGGCGCTGACACGCAGATCCAGCGGCTGATCCGCGGCAAAGGGGGCGGGGGCCTGAGCCTCGATCAGGGCGATACGAAAGCCGTGGCGCGCCAGGGCACAAGCGCTGGCCGCCCCAACCATACCGGCGCCGACGATCAGCACGTCATAGTTATCCATGGTGGTAACTCCTTCATTCCAATAGCCGCAGTGTACGCCACCAGGCCGCTCCATATCAGCCCCAATAGCGTGGCCCGGCGTGAGCCCGGCGACAAAATCACCGCCCGCCCTGCTCATTTTTTCCCCAGCATGAATGCCTTAGCAAAAAGGTCGGAAAAAGGCCTCGCCACGTCGGCCGGATCCCTAGTCATGACCGGCGTTCGGCGCTAAAATGCACGGCTAATTTTTTTACACCCACTTTGAGCGACGCTGATTGATGAGCAAAAAACTGCACATTAAGACCTGGGGCTGCCAGATGAACGAGTACGATTCCGCCAAGATGGCGGATCTGCTGGATGCCTTCGGCAACTACACCCTGACCGAAGAGGCGGAAGAGGCGGACGTCCTGCTGCTGAACACCTGTTCCATCCGGGAGAAGGCCCAGGAGAAGGTGTTCCACCAACTGGGACGCTGGCGTCCGCTCAAAGAGGCCAAGCCCGAACTGGTGATCGGCGTCGGCGGCTGCGTTGCCTCCCAGGAGGGGGATGCCATTCGCGAGCGAGCCCCCTACGTGGACATCGTTTTCGGCCCCCAGACCCTGCACCGCCTGCCGGAGATGATCGCCAAAGTCCAATCCGGTGAACACGGCGTGGTGGACGTCTCCTTCCCCGAGATTGAGAAGTTCGACCGCCTGCCGGAGCCCCGCGCCGAGGGAGCCACCGCCTTTGTCTCCATCATGGAGGGCTGCAACAAGTACTGCTCCTTCTGCGTGGTGCCCTATACCCGCGGTGAAGAGGTCAGCCGGCCCCTGGACGACGTCCTCTACGAAGTGGCGCAACTGGCGGAACAGGGTGTCCGGGAGATCAACCTGCTGGGCCAAAACGTCAACGCCTACCGCGGGGCAACCCACGACGACGGCATCTGCAGCTTTGCGGACCTGCTGCGCTACGTCGCCGCCATCGACGGCATCGACCGCCTGCGCTTTACCACCAGCCATCCGGTGGAGTTCACCCAGGACATTATTGACGCCTACGCCGACGTGCCGGAGCTGGTGGACTTCCTTCACCTGCCGGTACAGAGCGGCTCCGACCGCGTACTGACCATGATGAAGCGCAACCACACCGCGCTGGAGTTCAAGTCGATCATCCGCCGTCTGCGCAAGGTGCGCCCCGACATCCACGTCAGCTCTGACTTCATCGTGGGCTTCCCCAACGAGACCGATCAGGATTTCGAGGACACCATGAGCCTGATCCGCGAGATCGACTTCGACATGAGCTTCTCCTTCATCTACAGCCCCCGTCCGGGTACCCCGGCGGCGGACATGGTGGATGACGTCGACGACGAGACCAAGAAACAGCGTCTCTACATCCTTCAGGAGCGCATCAACCAGCAGGCGATGCAGTACAGCCGCCGTATGCAGGGCACCATCCAGCGTATCCTGGTTGAGGGCACCTCGAAAAAGAACGTGATGGAGCTGCGCGGGCGTACCGAGAACAACCGGGTGGTAAACTTCGAAGGGCAGCCGGAGCTTATCGGCAGCTTTGTCGATGTGGAGATCACCGACGTGTTCCCCAACTCTCTGCGTGGTACGCTGGTGCGCACGGAACAGGAGATGGATCTGCGTCGCGAACTGCGGCCCGGTGATATCCTTAAGAAACGCCCCAACAACACCCCCGACGAGCTGGGCGTTGCCACGTTCCAGCCGTAACGGTCGCCACTAAGGACAGAGATTGAGTAACAAATTGCTGACCCTCGAGGTCCACCTGGAACCGGCCCAGAACCAGCGCCTGGCGGCGCTGTGTGGGCCCTTCGACGACAACCTGAAGCAGATTGAGCGCCGACTCGGCGTGGAGGTGAGTTACCACAGTAACCACTTTACCGTGGTGGGGCAGCCAACCCAGGCCAAAGGGGCCATTGAGCTGCTGAAAACCCTCTACGTCGAAACCGCCCCAGTGAAGGGGCAACAGCCGGACCTGGAGCCGGAACAGGTGCACCTGGCCATCCAGGAGACGGTCCGGCTGGAAGCGGAGGACACCAGCGCTTTGGGCGATGAGGTGTTCCTCAAAACCAAGAAGGGGGTGCTCAAGCCCCGCAACCCCAACCAGGCGCAGTACATCCGCAACATCATCGCCCACGACATCTGTTTCGGTGTCGGCCCAGCCGGTACCGGCAAGACCTACCTGGCGGTCGCAGCGGCGGTGGATGCCCTGGAGCGACAGGAGATCCGTCGCATCCTGCTGACCCGTCCAGCGGTGGAAGCGGGCGAAAAGCTTGGTTTTTTGCCTGGCGACCTGAGCCAGAAGGTCGATCCCTACCTGCGCCCCCTGTACGACGCCCTGTTCGAGATGTTGGGCTTCGAGCGGGTGGAGCGCCTGATTGAGCGTAACGTCATCGAGGTGGCCCCCCTGGCCTACATGCGTGGCCGGACCCTCAACGACGCCTTCATCATCCTCGACGAAAGCCAGAACACCACGGTGGAACAGATGAAGATGTTCCTGACCCGCATCGGCTTTAACAGCCGCGCGGTGATCACCGGTGACATCACCCAGGTGGATCTGCCCCGGGGCACCCGCTCCGGTCTGCGCCACGCCATCGAGGTGCTGCGGGACGTCGAAAGCATCAGCTTCAACTTCTTCCAGTCCACCGACGTGGTGCGCCACCCGGTCGTGGCCCGCGTTGTGGAAGCCTACGAGAAGTTTGAACGGGCCGAGCAGGCCAACAAGGCCAGGATTGAGAAGGCTCGCCAGGCCGAGCGCGAGGCACTGGTGGCCGCCAACACGCCAGCCGCGGCCAGCGTCAGCACACCGAAAGGGGAGTCTAGCGATGAGCAATGATCTGGATCTGCAGATCGCCGTGGAGGACGCGAACCTTCCGACCCATGACCAGTTCCAGGCCTGGGTCGATGCCGCCCTGGCCGGGCAGGCGGGTGAGCATGAACTGACAATCCGCGTCTGCGATGCGGCGGAAAGCCAGCAGCTCAACCGGGATTACCGGGGCAAGGACAAGCCCACCAACGTGCTCTCCTTTCCCTTCGAGGCCCCGCCGGGGATCGAGCTGCCCCTGCTGGGGGATCTCGTGATCTGCGCCGAGGTGGTGGCCCAAGAGGCGGCCGAACAGGAAAAAAGCCTGATGGATCATTGGGCTCACATGGTCATTCATGGTTGCCTACACTTGATCGGCTACGATCACATCGAGGATCAGGATGCCGAGGAGATGGAGGCGCTGGAGCAACAACTGTTAGCGCAACTGGGCATTGCCGATCCCTACCAAGAACGGTAATCTGACCCTGAATTTTTTAGCCAAAGAGACAACATGAACGAAGACCAACCCCCGTCGAGTAGCAGTAATAAGGGCAAACCGGGCCTGCTGGACCGGATCTCGCAACTCTTTACCGGTGAACCCCAGAATCGACAGGAATTGGTGGACGTGATCCAGGATGCCGAAGAGCGGCATCTGATCGACTCCGACACCAAAGAGATGATCAACGGCGTCCTCGATGTCGCCGAGTTGAAGGTGCGGGATCTGATGATCCCCCGCTCCCAGATCATTGCCATCGAAAAAAACCAAACGGTGCCGGAGTTCCTTCCCATTGTTATCGAGTCCGCCCACAGCCGCTTCCCGGTGATCGATCGCGACAAGGATCACATCGAGGGGATCCTTCTGGCCAAGGATCTGCTGGCCTGGGGCTTTGGCAATGACGCCGACTTCACCCTCGACAAGGTGCTGCGCCCTGCGGTGGTGGTTCCCGAGAGCAAGCGGGTCGACGTCCTGCTCAAGGAGTTCCGCTCCGAGCGCTACCACATGGCCATCGTTGTGGACGAGTATGGCGGTGTCTCCGGCCTCATCACCATCGAGGATATTCTCGAAGCGATTGTTGGCGACATCGAAGATGAAACCGACGCCGAAGAGGACAACCTGGAACATATCCGCCGCATCAGCCGGCAGGTTTGGTCGGTGGCGGCCCTGACCCCCATCGACGAGTTCAATGCCCACTTTGACTGCGGCTTCCCCGACGAGGAGTACGACACCGTCGGTGGCCTCATCAGCCACGCCTTCGGCCACCTGCCGGAGCGGGGCGAGAGCATCGAGATGGGCGGCTTCGAGTTCAAGGTGGTCAGCGCCGACACCCGGCGCCTGGTGCAACTGCAAGTTCGTCAGACCCACACCGACAGTATCAAGGATCATTCTGCCGCGTGAACCCCAAACATCGACCGCTAGCGGGGCTTTCCAGCCCCGCTTTTCATTATCTGCTGGCGCTGCTGTCCGGTATCCTGGCTCACCTCGCCTTCGCCCCCTACCCCCTCTGGCCACTGCTGCCGCTCTCGCTGGCGCTGCTGCTTTGGCAAACCCGGGGGAAAAGTGCCGCCACCGCGGGCCGCCTCGGCTGGGCCTGGGGCTTCGGCCTCTTTGCCGCCGGGATCCGCTGGGTCCATGTCAGCATCGACACCTTCGGTGGCATGCCCCTGGGAGTGTCACTGGCCCTGATGGCCCTGCTCTGCCTCTACCTGGCGATCTACCCTGCCCTGGCGCTCTACCTGCTGAACCGCTTTTTCAGCCACAGCCTGCTCAGCCGAACCCTGGCGTTCCCGGCTCTCTGGCTGGTGGCGGAGTGGCTGCGGGGCAAGATGCTCACCGGCTTCCCCTGGCTCTGGTCCGGCTACAGCCAGCTCGATGGCCCCATGGCCTCCCTGGCTCCGGTTATCGGTGCCCTGGGCCTGGGCATGGCGGTCAGCTTCCTGGCCGCCGGTTTGGCCGCCCTGGCCCAGGGACGGTGGCGCTACGGGATGATCCCGCTCTGCCTGGTGCTGCTCAGCGTCCTGGCAACTTGGGCACCCCGCCCCCAGCAGGATGGCCGCACGCTGGATGTTGCCCTGGTCCAGGGCAACATCGCCCAGAGCCTCAAGTGGGAGCCGGAGAACCTCTGGCCGACCCTGACCCGCTACCAGGATATGAGCCGGCCCCACTTCGACGCCGATCTGATCATCTGGCCGGAAGCGGCGGTGCCCGCGCCGGAGGTGATGGTGAAGGATTTCTTGGTGATGCTGGATGCGGCCCTCAAGGAGGCCGACACCCCGCTCATCTCCGGCATCATCAGCATGGACCCGGACAAGAACTTCTATAACTCCCTGCTGACCCTCGGAGAGTGGCAGCAGGTGCCACTGCTGCCGACCGACCCGGGGCGCTACCACAAGCACCAGTTGCTGCCCATCGGGGAGTTTGTCCCCATGGAGGATCTGCTGCGGCCCCTGGCGCCCTTCTTCAACCTGCCGATGTCCTCCTTCGCCCGAGGCGATTTCCTGCAGCCCAACCTCAGCGCCGCCGGCGTCACCCTGGCACCGGCGATCTGCTACGAGATCGCCTTCCCGGAGCTGGTTCGAAGCAACGTCCACGCCGACACGGATCTGCTGCTGACCGTCTCCAACGATGCCTGGTTTGGCGACTCCATCGGCCCCCACCAGCACATGGCGATCGCGCGGATGCGCTCGCTGGAGCTGGGTCGGCCCCTGCTGCGGGTCACCAACAACGGGATCACCGCCGTGGTCGACGAGCGGGGCCAGATCACCGCACAGTTACCGCAGTTTGAGCAGGGAGTGCTGCGCACCGACGTTTCCCTGGTACAGGGGCAAACCTGGTTTAACCGCCTCGGCCAAGACCCGCTGTACGCCCTGGCCGTGCTGCTGCTGGTACTGTCAGCCTGGGCCGGACGCCGCGCCAGAGACTGACGGCTCACGTATCGACGCACCACAAGGGCAACCCTAGGGTTGCCCTTGTGCTTTCTCTCTTGCAACTGAAAGGGCTTAGCCCATCGAGATCAGCACCTAGATCAGCTCCTAAATGGCTGTTCCTAAATATGCGCCACTTTCGTGAAAGCTCAGGCTCCCTGGGCTTTGCTTCGGCTCTTAGGAACTAGAGCTTAGGAACTAGGCTCTTGTTCCTAGTTCCTAAGCGCTTTGTGCTCCTCTGCATCAGGTTGCTCTCGCGAACGGTAGGGTGTGGGACAATTCGGAACAGTTAGTTAGAGCGCCGCCCAGTACCGTGCCGGTCAATGTGCGCGACACAGCGTCAAACAAGCATGGTAACCTGCACTTTGTGAATAAAAACAACAGGCAGGGAGCCATGGCACGCATAAGACAACTGATCCTCACCACCCTCATCGCCACAACCAGCCTCAGCACGGCGGCCTTTGACCGGGTCTCCGGTCAGCCCTTCGCCTCCCGCTCCCCCGTGTATGCCCAGCAGGGGATGGCGGCCACCAGTCAGCCACTGGCTACCCAGGTGGCGCTGGATATCCTCAAACAGGGCGGCAGCGCGGTGGACGCGGCCATTGCCGCCAATGCCGTCCTGGGGCTGGTGGAGCCCACCGGCTGCGGCATTGGCGGCGATCTGTTCGCGATCGTCTGGGACGGCGAACAGCTGCACGGCCTTAACGCCTCCGGCCGCAGCCCGCAAAGCCTCACCCTGGACGTGTTTGAAGCCCAGGGGCTGGAATCCATCCCCTCCTACGGCCCCCTGCCGGTCTCCGTACCCGGCGCAGTGGATGGTTGGTTTGAGCTGCACGGCCGTTTCGGCAAGCTGCCTATGACCACGCTGCTGGCGCCGGCCATCCAGTACGCCGAAACCGGCTTTCCGGTATCGGATCTTATCGCCTACTACCTGGACCGCAGCGCCGACCGGTTAGGTAAATACCCGGGCTTTAAAGAGACCTTTATGCCCGAGGGCGCCATGCCCAAGACCGGCGAGATCTTCAAAAACCCGGGGCTGGCCTACAGCTACCGACTGCTGGCCGAGCAGGGCCGGGACGCTTTTTACAAGGGCGAGATCGCCGAGCGGATCGACCGCTATATGGCCGAGCACGGCGGCTACCTCACCAAGGCGGACTTGGCCGCCCACACCAGTGACTGGGTGGATCCGGTCAGCACCAACTACCGCGGCGTCGATGTGTGGGAACTGCCCCCTCCGGGTCAGGGGATCGCCGCACTGCAGATCTTAAAGATGCTGGAGGGCTATGATCTGGCCGCCATGGGCCGGGAGAGCAGCGAGTATGTGCACACCTTTGTCGAGGCCAAGAAGCTGGCCTTTGAAGACCGGGCCAAATACTACGCCGATCCGGACTTTGCCCAGGTGCCGGTGGCGCAGCTTATCAGCGACCAATACAACCAGGACCGCGCCAAGCTGATTGGCCCGAAAGCGGCCAAACGGCTGGATGCGGGCAACCCGGCGCTGTATCGCGGCGACACCATCTACCTGACCACCGCCGACAGCGAGGGCAATATGGTGTCGCTCATTCAGAGCAACTACCGGGGCATGGGCAGCGGTATGACCCCGCCGGGCCTGGGCTTTGTCCTGCAAGACCGAGGCGAGCTGTTCTCCCTCACCACAGGGGAAGCCAACAGCTACGCCCCGGGCAAGCGCCCCTTCCACACCATCATCCCCGCCTTTGCCACCAAAGACGACAAACCCTGGCTCAGCTTTGGCGTGATGGGCGGTGCCACCCAGCCCCAGGCCCATGCCCAGATCATCATTAATCTCATCGACTTTGGCCTAAACCTGCAGGAAGCCGGTGACGCCCCGCGGATCCTCCACACCGGCTCCAGCCAGCCCACCGGTGAGCAGATGACCGACGGCGGCGTGGTCAGCTTGGAGTCCGGTTTCCCCTACCTCATCCGCCGGGAGCTGATGGCCAAAGGCCACACAGTGCAAGACACCTTGGGCGCCTACGGCGGCTACCAGGCGATCCTTTGGGATGAGCAGAACCAGACCTACATCGGCGCCTCGGAGAGTCGCAAAGACGGCATGGCGGCGGGGTACTGAGCCGAGGGCGGCCCCTCAGCGCTCCCCGTCTTAGACGGGGGCGGCTTAAGTTTTGGGGGCCGCTGTCGCGGCGGACGTGAGGTTTAGTGTGCTGCGCACGGCTGGGTGTTCGTGGGCCGCTGCGCGGCGGGGGCTTGAAAGAATGAGTGTGCTGGCGCACGGCTGGGTTTGCCGGGTGCGGCTCGGCGGCCGCCAAGGGCTTCGCCCTCTGGACTCCCTTGTGTCTCCCTGCGGCCGCTCATCTTTGGTCGAACGGCGCCCGATGGGCAGGAAGCCCAAGTGCCGCGATCACAGGGAGGTGAAGGAGCGGCCTCGAAGTCGACAGAGCAAAGCGTGGGTATTCGAATTACGTGAGTCGACTTTGCCTCCGGTGCGCTCTCGCTGCGGCCCGGGCCAGAGTCGGCTTTATCGCTGCTCGCTCCCTACTGTGCGATAAATGTCCGGCTTCGGCTTTCACCCATGCCTCCGCTGGCCTTTAGTGCCCCTCTGACCCTCTCCCTTGCCTTACCGGGGCTTCACTCGGGCACCTCTAATTCGGCCTAAAAGCGGGTGGGATGTCCGTCTTCGAGCCGTGACTGGCTGATGACAACAGGGCGGCTATTTCAAATTTTCGAATACGAATGTATTCGTCTGCCCAAAAATCCGCGAACAACCTTTTTTATGTGGGATTGAACAGGTGACGACGACCGCCTGTCGCGCCGTGTTTATGGTGGTGATTCATAACCAGTCACCTGTGACAGCCATACCACCGACAAACCAAGTCCAGAACAGGGCGAAGAGTGTCCAAATGTGTAAAAAGTGACAGAACTTCGGCCCACTAAATCTTAACAGTGAATAGATAGCAGAAGCCGCAGCAACCGTCAGGCACACATATAGCGGCATTATTAACGTGCTACTTGTGTATCCCAACCTGCCGAGGATAAGAGAAAAACCCAGAACGCAGAGCAAAAATGCTGCGTGCATCGATACTGCTATCCGATGCACGCCTGCGTACTTCTCCGCACGCCAGAACCCACAAGACACACCAATACTCATCCCGGCATAAAGCAGGTTGAACAGAAGTTCCTGTGTGCTATTTAGATGTTCCATATCCGTATCGCGCTAACGCCCTATTAATGGGAAAAATCAAGTTGGATAGAATGTGAAGCGGAGCTAAATCAAGCCAATTTAATTTTCTCCACTTTAAACATTTTGTTATGAAATGCTAATTGTCAAATGTCCACTTGGCGTCATTTCCAGAGCACTCAGAAGTGAATTTAAAATCCTTCGTGCCAACAGGTTTTATCTTGTATTCTGCAAATGTGAAGAAATCTTCCAGTTGTGATAACTTTAGATGTTTTAGACAGTGGATCTCCAGTTTTTTAGACGATATCTCACCAGACCAAAACTGAGCCATAAGTACCTTAGATAATTCTTTGGCATTGTAGCTATCGCCTTGGTAGTAATAACTTCCATCAATCCTTAATTCTACAAAAATATGGTCATCTGTTTCATTTGGCATCATCTGACATGAACAGATAAGAAGAGGAGATGCTATTAAGAACTTAGACTTCAGGTTGAGCATATACTTCCTTGTGTGAATAACGCTTGCCGTAAACGGCACAAAATAGCAGGCTAAAATTGGCGACGAAGGAGCACAAGCCTGCTGTTTTGTGTCCTTGGTTTAACGGCCTTGTTAGGTGCGATTTTGATCAATATCATGACCACAGTTATAACAATTTGAAGATGGTAAGCGATATTTGTAAAAACCTTGCATTACTTGATTTCTATGACACTTTTGGCAGGTATAACCTAAAGCTTTAATTACTAATAGAATACCAAGCACCATGCTACCGATATAAAACGGATTAACAAAGAAATCATCAACGGTTGTTCGTTGGAATTGATAACCTATGATGCATAAGATTAACAAACCCAAATATATTTTAAACTGAACACTACGCTTCAATTTAACCTCTCTCTCAACAGAGCACCTAACAGTGTGTTTATTGCGCCTACAGGCACCTTTGCAGGCGCAATAACTCCAGCGAAAGTTCGCTCAACGTACCAAGCGATCCCCATTCAATCAATCTCTTAGATGTCATTTTCGACTGTCCTTTGGGTGAAACAGAGCGGTCATCCGGTGAAAGTTCGCCAACGCCACGAGTGACCGCTTTTGGCGCTAAAGCGGCCATGCTCTGACCTCTCATCGCTTTGCTGGAGGTGGGGTTGAACAAGGTTGAGGGCCATGGATGGCCGGAGAGGGCGCAGTGGAGGATGGGTGAGGTGCGCAGCGCCCCTTTCCCTGCCGTCGCCAGCGCCGCAAACCGCCGTGCGCCAGCACACTAACCCCGGTTCAGGCCGCCGCGCCAGCGGCCCACCAAACAATGATGCTGCAACTCCAGGGGGAGATCAAGAGGGGCAACGCCCCGCTTACTGCCCGTCCTCGCGGTAACGCTCAGGATCAAACTCACTGACATAAATAAGCCGGCTTAGGCATTGGGGATCCGTCGGCGGCTTACAGATCAACGCCGCTGGCGCTACCGGCGCAGCGCTGGAGGAGGCGTCCGGCGTTGTGTCCGGCAGGAAGAACAAGATCGACAGGAAGGAGAAGGTTAAGGAGAAGGGGATGTGGGTCAGGGCATAGCCCAGATGCTCACTTTTCGTCATCGAGTGGTCGAAGATCGCCACATAGATATGGATCAGCACGGTAGCCGCCACCGGCAGGGTAAAGAGCAGCAGCAGGCTGCCGGAGTACTCGATGCCGATAAAGTGCAGCAGGATCGCCGCGAAGATGTGCACCATGGAGATCAGCGGCGGCAAGGCCAAAAGCAGTTTTAACATAGGGTTGGACTCATAGGATCAGTAAAAGCGGTGGACGGCCAGGCTTGGTGACCGCCCACGGGCTCCCGCCAGCGTGGGGCGGCGGTTAAATCGCCTCCAGCGCCTCCGACAGCTTGCCCACGGCAATCACCTCCAGCCCCTCGATAGGTTGGCGTGGCAGGTTGCCCTTAGGCACGATGGCCCGTTTAAAGCCGTGCTTGGCGGCCTCGGAGAGGCGCTCCTGGCCGTTGGTCACCGGGCGGATCTCCCCGGAAAGCCCCACTTCGCCAAACACCACCAACTCCCGCGCCAGCACTGAATCGCGGAAACTGGAGACCATCGCCAGCAGCAGGGCCAGATCGGCGCCGGTCTCCGCCACCTTGACCCCGCCCACCACGTTGGCAAAGACGTCCTGGTCCGACATCAGCATGCCGCCGTGACGGTGCAGTACCGCCAGCAGCATCGCCAGCCGGTTCTGCTCCAGCCCCACCGCCACCCGGCGTGGGTTGGCCAGCTGGCTGTGGTCCACCAGCGCCTGCAGCTCCACCAGCAGCGGTCGGGTTCCCTCCCAGACCACCATCACCACGGAGCCCGGCGCCTGCTCCTCCCCGCGGGAGAGGAAGATCGCCGATGGGTTGGCCACCTCCTTGAGTCCGGTGCCGGTCATGGCAAACACCCCGAGCTCGTTGACCGCGCCAAAGCGGTTCTTATGGCTGCGCATGGTGCGGAAGCGGGAGTCCCCCATGGAATCGAGCAGCACCGAGCAGTCGATGCAATGCTCCAGCACCTTGGGGCCGGCCAGGGTGCCATCCTTGGTGACGTGACCCACCATGAAGATCGCCACGTTGTGCTGCTTGGCGAAACGGGTCAGGTAGGCGGCGCTCTCCCGAACCTGGGCCACGCTGCCCGGGGCGGACTGAACATCCGCCATGTGCATCACCTGGATGGAGTCGATCACCATGATGGCGGGCTTCTCCCGCTCCGCCACCAGGCAGATCTGCTCTACTGAGGTCTCCGACAGCATCTTGAGCTTGTCCGTGGGCAAGCTCAGGCGGCTGGCCCGCATCGCCACCTGCTGCAGCGACTCTTCGCCGGTGATGTAGAGGGCATTCATCTGCTGTGACAATCGGCACATCACCTGAAGCAGCAGGGTGGACTTACCGGCGCCGGGGTTGCCGCCGATCAGGATGGCGGCCCCGGGCACAACGCCGCCGCCGAGCACCCGGTCCAGCTCGGAGTAACCGCTGGAGAAACGGGGCATCTCCCGCAGGTCGATCTGGTCCAGGGTCTGGACCTGGCTGCCACCGGCACCGGCATACCCGCTGTAGCGGTCACTAGTGCGGGCGCTCTTGGCGCTGCCCAGGCGGACTTCGGTCAGGGTGTTCCAGGCACCGCAGGCATGGCACTGGCCCTGCCAGCGGGGGTGGTCGGCGCCACAATCGTTACAGACGTAGGCGGATTTTGCTTTTGCCATGAAATGAGGGCCTTGAAGTCATTAGGAGGTAAGGATGCGCGCCATTATCACAAAGTCATCACTGCGGTGACAATGGCGGGGTAGCGGGCTTCAAAGCAAGAAGCAGACGAAGATGAATAACGTCGCTGTCCCCCAAATCTGGGCTCAGTCCCCATGAAGTGTTGAAGATCACGCTAGCAATGACAGTCAATGGAACTCGATAGCCCACCAGCGCTTCGCACGCTATTAGGATCTAGGGCCTCGCTATAAGTTCCTAGAACCGAATTCCTAAGGGCCTGGCTCCGGGCGCCTGAGAGCCCCCATAACAGGAGGTGGGCCGGAGAGGGATTTAAGGACGCAACAGGGCCGGGATCGCGTCCAGCCCCAGGGTGGCCAGATGCACATCCACCTGCGCCGCCACCGCTGGCTTGGCCCGGTAACCCACCCCCAGGGCGGCACGCCCAAGCATCGGCAGGTCATTGGCCCCATCGCCCACCGCCAGCCACTGGGTCGCCGGGATCCCATGCTGTTGCCCCAGTTCAGCGAGGATCGCAGCCTTACGCCGGGCATCGACGATGGGGCCCTCAACCTGGCCCGACAGGCAGCCATCCAGCTCCGCCAGATCGTTGGCCTCAAAGTGATTCAGACCCAGCTGCCGGGCCAGAACAGCAGCGATGCGGTTGAAGCCACCGGAAGCCAGCGCCAGCACCCACCCGTGACGCTTGAGCTGCTGACACAGGGTGGTCAATCCCGGGTTGAGCGGCAGTTCGGCGGCGATCTCGTCCATTACGTCGGCGGGGATCCCCTTGAGCATGGCGACCCGCTGGCGCAGCGACGCCTCAAAGTCGAGGCCCCCCTGCATGGCCCGTTCGGTCACCTCGGCCACCTGGTCATACACCCCGCCACGACGGGCAATCTCATCGATGCACTCGATGGCGATGGCGGTGGAGTCCATGTCCATCAGCAGGAGGCCGGGCTGGGACAGCGACGGCGTCGAGGCCGGCACCCTCACCCAGGCCCAGCCTTCGCCGCTTGCCAGCGACAGCGCCGGGATAGCGGCCACCTCCGGCCCTTGCCAGCCCTGCCGCGTCAGCAGGCCCACCACATCCTGTACCACCGGCGTCAGCCCCTGGGTCATGGTGGCAATCTCGGACGATGGCAAAGCGGCACTTCCCTGCCTCAGCAGCAGCAGGGTCTCCTGGGTGGGATCCCAGGGAGAAAGGGGAGATGAGGGGGAGACGGCCATGGCGATTCCTTTGTTTTGCTTATGCGGGGTAACCGGACCATTATAGAAAGTGGACCGTTGGAAGGAACTTATAAAACAAGATGTTATGGGAACAGCGCCTGCGATTTATCAGGTTATTCAAAATGGCCATCACCCTGGCACTCTTTGCTGCGGTGCTGATCGTCTGGCAGCAGCAGCGCCAGGCCCAACAGCAACAGCTGGATCGGGAGGCCTTAGCGCTGACACAGCAGCTACTGACCCATGCCAGCTTCAGCGCTGCCGCGGCCCTGAAGCGGGATGATGATGAGTTACTGCAGTGGGTGGTCGAGTCGCTGGTAAAGAATCCCAAGATCCTCTCCGCCTCCCTGTTTGACTACCAGGGCCACCAACTGGGCTTTGCCCAGCGCCTGTTTCCCGAAGCGCACGCCCCGGAACCTGCCATCATCGAGCGCTCCCTCGAACGTCACCGGGTCCTGACCACCCCGGTACTCTACCAGGATGAACCCCTGGGTTACCTTAGGATCCGGGTCAACCAACGACTCTACTTTTACCCGCTGCGCCAGATGCAAAAGGATCATTTCCGCCAACTGGGCTTACTGCTGCTGCTCAGTGGACTGGTGGGCTGGCTGCTGGGACGAACCCTCTCGGTCAAGCGGGCCGGTTACAGTTACCGGATGCGCCGGGCGAGGCAGATCAAGCAGGCCCGAAGCCGCCAGCGTGGCTGAACCAATAAAAAAGGGCGCTTCATCGAAGCGCCCTTTTGCCGTGGTTCTCTGTGCTGCCTGGCTTACAGCAGGGAGTCCAGGGTCATCACCAGCATCTCGTTGAAGGTGGTCTGGCGCTCCTCGGCACTGGTGGCTTCACCGGTACGGATATGGTCGGAGACGGTCACCACACAAAGAGCGTTGGCGCCGTATTCTGCGGCCACACCATAGAGACCGGCGGCCTCCATCTCGACGCCCAGGACACCCATCTTCTCCATCACGTCAAACATCTCCGGATCCGGGGTGTAGAACAGGTCCGCGGAAAAGACGTTACCGATGCGTACCGGGATGGACGCCTTCTCTGCCGCATCCACCACCTTGCGCAGCAGGCCGTAGTCGGCAATGGCGGCAAAGTCATTGTCTTTGAAGCGGGTGCGATTGACCTTGGAATCGGTACAGGCGCCCAAACCGATGATCACGTCACGGACCTTAACGTCGGTGGAGATGGCGCCACAGCTGCCAACCCGGATCAGGTTCTTCACGCCGTACTCGGTGATCAGCTCCTTGGCGTAGATGGAGCAGGAGGGGATCCCCATGCCCGAGCCCATCACGGAGACACGCTTGCCCTTGTAGGTGCCGGTGAAGCCGAGCATGTTACGGACATCGGTGACCTGCTCCACATCGTCGAGGAAGGTTTCCGCAATGTATTTCGCGCGCAGTGGGTCCCCAGGGAAGAGGACGGTGTCAGCGAAAGCGCCTTCGGGCGCGTTAATGTGAGGGGTGGCCATCAATAGACTCCAGCGTTTTATCAATTACAAAAAAGAGGTGCCGTACTCCATCGGAGTCAGGCGAAAATGACTGGCCAGGCTCTGGCCAATGTCGGCAAAGGTGTCGCGCTTCCCCAGGTCCCCGGGGGTCACGCCCGGGCCGAACAGGATAACGGGCACATGCTCCCGGGTGTGATCGGTGCCGGTCCAGGTGGGATCGCAGCCGTGATCGGCGGTGATGATGACGATGTCATCCGCCTTCAGGCGCTCCATCAATTCCGGTAAACGGGTATCAAAATACTCCAGTGCCGAGGCATAGCCGTTGAGATCCCGGCGATGACCGTAGGAGGAGTCAAAATCCACGAAGTTGGTGAACACCAGGCTGTGGTCTTTCGCCTCGTCCACCGCCTTGAGGGTGGCATCCCACAGTGCCTCAAGGCCGGTGGCCTTCACCATGTCGGTAATGCCGCTGTGGGCATAGATATCGGCAATTTTCCCCACCGAAATCACAGAACCTCCATCCTCCGCCAGCTTGTCCAGCACCGTCGGTGCCGGCGGCTTCACCGCGTAATCTTTCCGGTTGCCGGTACGGGCAAAGTCCATGGCGCTCTGGCCGACGAAGGGACGGGCGATGACCCGGCCAATGTTGTAAGGGGTGAGCTCCTCACGGGCGATCTGGCACAGCTCATAGAGCTTCTCCAGGCCGAAGGTCTCCTCGTGACAGGCGATCTGGAACACGCTGTCCGCGGAAGTGTAGAAGATCGGCGCCCCGGTGCGCATATGCTCCTCCCCGAGACGTTCCAGGATCACCGTACCGGACGCATGGCAGTTGCCGAGAAACTCGGTCAGCCCCGCCCGCTTAAGGATCTTATCGGTGAGCTCCTTGGGGAAGCTGTTCTGCTTGTCGGTGAAGTAGCCCCAGTCAAACAGCACAGGCACCCCCGCCATCTCCCAATGGCCACTGGGGGTGTCCTTGCCGGAGGAGAGTTCGGCGGCAAAGCCATAGGCCCCAACCACCTCCTCCTCGAGGTTAAAGCCCGCGGGCACCTTGCCGGTGCTGCCATAGGCCAACCGGGCAAGGCCGAGTCGGGACAGGTTTGGCAGCGAAAGTGGCCCAGAGCGGCCTACTTCAGCCCCCCCTTCGGCACACACCCGAGCGATGCTTCCGAAGGTATCGGCACCCACATCACCAAACTTGTCGGCATCGGCGGTGGCGCCGACGCCGAAAGAATCCATCATCAATACAATGGCACGAGCCATGCTTTACTCCTTCTTTAACTTCGGTTGCGGACCACCCGGTAAACCTCCGGGGTAGCCTGAGGAGCAACGTCGCTGAGGCTCACGGCCTGGCGAAGTGCCTCCGCCGCCGCCTGCCAGCTCTCTTCATCGCGGGCATGCAGCATAGCCAGTGTCGAGCCCGGCTCCATCTTCTGACCCAGGGTGCACATCTGCTCGAAGCCCACGCTGTGATCAATGGCATCGCTGGCCACCTTGCGGCCGCCGCCAAGATTCACCACGGCCATGCCGATGCCCCGGGTATCCATCGCCGACACGAAGCCGCTGCCCTCGCTGGTGACCGGTTTCACCACCGCCGCCTTCGGCAGGTAGTGATCGTAACGCTCAACAAAATCCTGCGGTCCGCCAAGGGCGGCCACCATGCGACCAAAACGGTCCAGGGCTTCGCCGCGCTCCAGCACCGCTTCCAGCATCGCGCGTCCCTCCTCCGGTGTCTTGGCCAGGTTACCCAGCACCAGCAACTCCGCCCCCAGGGCCAGGGTCACGGCATGGAGCCGGGGGTTTCGGTACTCGCCGTTGAGGTAGCGAACCGTTTCCCGGATCTCCACCGCATTACCGGCGCTGGACGCCAGCACCTGGTTCATGTCGGTCAGCAGTGCGGCAGTGGGCACGCCTGCGCCATTGGCCACCTGCACGATGCTTTCGGCGAGTTCCCCGGAGGCTTCCAGCGTCGGCATGAAGGCCCCGCTGCCGGTTTTCACATCCATCACCAGGGCATCCAGGCCACAGGCCAGCTTCTTGGAGAGAATGGAGGCGGTGATCAGGGAGATGGAATCGACCGTGGCCGTAACATCCCGGGTGGCATAGAAACGCTTATCCGCCGGGGCGAGATCGCCGGTCTGGCCAATGATCGCCACACCGACCTCTTTCACCACCCGGCGGAAGGTGTCGTTGTCCGGCACGATGTTGTATCCGGGGATCGACTCAAGCTTGTCCAGAGTGCCACCGGTGTGGCCCAGACCCCGTCCGGAGATCATCGGCACATAGGCCCCGCAGGCGGCGATCATCGGCCCCAGCATCAGGGAAACGCCGTCGCCCACCCCACCGGTGGAGTGCTTATCCAGCACGGGACCATCAAAGGCCATATCGTCCCAGCTGATCACCATCCCGGAGTCCCGCATCCCTTCGGTCAGGGCAACCCGCTCCGGCATGCTCATGTCATTGAAGTAAACCGCCATGGCAAAGGCGGCAATCTGCCCTTCACTGATCTCGCCGGTGGCGATCCCCTGACAGAAAAAGTGGATCTCTTCCGCAGTCAGCGGCTGATTATCGCGCTTCTTGCGAATGATCTCTTGGGGTAAAAACATCGCTTCCCTCCCTATGAGGAAACGGGGCGCAAAAGCACCCCGATGAAAAGGGGATCAGTAGCCCTGGCCTTCTGCCGGTGCCTCGCCATGGCCCAGGGTGGCCAACAGGCTGGCCAGCAGGCTGGAAGCGCCAAAGCGGAAGGTCCGCGGGGAAACCCAGTTTTCACCCAGAATGGAAGCGGCCAGGTCCAGGTACTCTTTGGCCTGTTCGGCGTTGCGGACGCCACCGGCCGGCTTGAAGCCAACCTTGGGATCTTTCGCCTTGATCACTTCCATCATGATGCGAGCCGATTCCAGGGTCGCATTGACGGGCACCTTGCCAGTGGAGGTCTTAATGAAGTCGGCACCGGCGTCGATGCTCAGCTCGGACGCCTTGCGGATCAGGCTCTCCTCTTTCAGCTCACCGGTTTCGATGATCACCTTCAGCAGCACTGTGTCTCCACAGGCGGCCTTGCAGGCCTTCACCAGGTCAAAGCCCACCTGCTCGTTACCCGCCATCAGGGCACGGTAGGGGAAGACCACATCCACCTCGTCGGCGCCGTAAGCCACGGCTGCCTTGGTCTCTGCGACGGCGATATCGATGTCATCGTTGCCGTGGGGGAAGTTGGTGACCGTGGCGATCTGAACACCCTCAGCGCCGATCTCGCGCAGGGTCTTACGAGCGATGGGGATGAAGCGGGGATAGATGCAGATGGCCGCAGTGTTCCCGGCTGGGGACTTGGCCTTATGACACAGTTCAATCACCTTCTGGTCGGTGTCATCATCGTTCAGGGTGGTGAGGTCCATCAGCGACAGAGCGCGCTGAGCTGCGGCATTAAGATCGGTCATGTTGATCTCCAAAAAATGGGAGTAGTAGGCAGTATAGATAAGTTCACTCGCCCGAGATCGTGACCGGGAGATGGCTGTGTATTGCCCACAGACAAGCCCGTCACGGTAAGGCGACACGGACTTGGTTCCTTGAAGATCGAAAGGAGGAAGCTCGAAGGAGCACCAATCTTCGCGAAAAATCCTTTTCCCCGCAAAAATCGACGACAGAATAGCAAAAGGGCCTGCCAAATGGCAGGCCCCTACAGCAACTTACACTTAGAAGTTGTACTTCACGGTGTAGATCAGTGCATCGCCGTAGCCGGCATCACCCAGCTTGTGATCGTAGTAACGGTACTGCAGACCCAGGGTGAACTTCGCCGGCAGGTGCCACCACAGGGCAACCGCACCGTTGTGACCAACACTGTCCAGGGCGCCGCCCTGACGGAACTGATCTTCACGCAGGAACTCGGTCTCGTGCCAGTTGCTCACAGACAGCTTCTGGTTGCCGACGTTGAAATCGTAACCCAGTACCCAGCCCGCCATCAGACCGTTGTAGCCGGTGCCGGCAAAGTTGTTGCTTTCGATGTGAGCACCCAGGAACGGCTTGAACCAGAAACCGGACTCGGTGAAGACGTTGTAGCGCAGACCCCCAACGTAGTTCTGCACCTGGAAGGTGTTCCCTTGAGAGCCGCTCTCATTCAGGGTGTAAAGCTGACCGTAAACCTGCAGGTTATTCACACCGGTGTTCAGGCCAATGGTCCCTTTAGCGGCCAGGCGGAAACCGTCCGGTTTACCGTCTTTGTCACCGTTACCGATGGAACCCGGGTTTTCCAGGTCGATGAAGCCGTACATTTCACCCCAGGAGAAGCCCGCGCCACCTTCCAGCTCCAGGAACAGGAAGTCTTCTTTGAAGCCGTTGGACAGATCTTCGGCCTTGTTGCTCCAATCCAGGTAGTTTACGGAGGCAGAGCCAAACCCGTACAGGTATTCCGCAGAAGCCGGGGCGGAGATAGACAGAGCCGCAGCGCCAGCCAGGGCCAAAGATTTCATTTTTTTCATCATCAACCTACAAACCAAATAAGTGTGTTTCGTTATTTTTTTAATTCCGTTTGCCTTCATCCCTGCTGGCGGAGGGAATTGTATTCAGCTAACAGATTGAAACAATCACAACTGTGACTTCCTGTTGAGACTTTGTGCGCTCGATCACACTTCGGGGATAAATGGCGAGGCGGCGATCACTTTTGGGTGGGCGTGGCGCGTGGAGGGTTGTTCACGGGTGTGAATGCAAATCAGCGGCGCGCAGAATACCTCAGCTCTGGCGCGCCGCCATCTGGCGTCAGAAGAGTGGCGTTAGAAGTTGTACTTAAAGGTGTAGATAACGGCGTCTCCATATCCCCCCTGGCCCAGCTTGTTGCGGAAGTAGCGATACTGAAGGCCCAGTGAGAAATTCTTCGGCAGGTGCCACCAGAGCGCCAAGGCACCGTTGTGGCCAACCTCACCGGAATTGGTCGGGATAAAGTTGCCATCGGGATCGGTGAAGCCGAGGTAGTTATCATCTCGGCCAAACTCGGTTTCATGCCAGTTGGTGACCGACAATTTCTGACTACCGGCGTTGAAGTCATAGCCAAACACCCAGCCCAGCATGCCGCCATTGACGCCGGTCCAGCCGTCTGTGCGGGTATAGTTCAGTCCCAGGAACGGCGTCATCCAGAAGCCGGAGTCGGTAAAGAGCTTGTAGCGCACACCAAACACGTTGGTGCTGTCGTAGAAACCATTACCCATGGCGTAGTAGGTCTGGAAGTAGGCCTGCCAGTTATTGACCAGGTTGTAACCGATGGAAAACTTGGAGGCGATCCTGAAGGTGCTGTTGCCGTAGAACCGGCCCCCTTCGCCGTCACTCTTCGAATCGTTCCCGGCGAAGGTGTTCTCCATATCGAAAAAACCGTAGAAGTCGCCCCAATCAAAGCCAGCTCCCCCCTCCAGCTCGATATAGTAGAAATCCTCTTTAAACCCCCCGGAGTTTCGCTCTGTCTTGGTGGTCCAATCCAGGTAATTGACATTCAGGTCCGCAAAGCCGTACAGGTATTCCGCCTGCGCCGGGGGCAACAGAAGCACGGCGAAAGCGGCCAGGGTCGCTATCTTCTTCATCATCATCTCCTCGCTCTTTTGCCCAGACGACAGGGCGGCAAAGACCCCCCTGCTCGGGCCTGTTAAACCTTAGTCGAGCACGCCTGTTCCGCCACCGGGCCGGAGCAAACACACAAAAAAGCGGCCACCCCAAGGGGTGGCCGCTCAATCGATGAAAGCGAGAGTTACAGGGCCAGGAACAGGCCAGCCAGGGTCGCGCTCATCAGGTTGGACAGGGAACCGGCAATCACCGCACGCAGGCCCAGTTGAGCCAGGTCGTGACGACGGTTCGGCGCCATGGCACCCAGGCCACCGAGCAGGATGGCGATAGAGCTCAGGTTGGCGAAGCCACAGAGGGCGAAGGAGAGGATCGCCTGGGTCCGTGCGCTCATCTCAACGCCGTTGATCAGCGCTTCACCGCTCAGGTAAGGAGCCAGGTTGATGTACGCCACAAACTCGTTCACGACGATCTTCTGACCGATGAAGGAGCCCGCAGTCAGGGCCTCTTCCCACGGCACACCCATCAGGAAGGCCAGCGGCGAGAAGATGTAACCCAGGATGATCTCCAGGCTCAGGCCGTCAACACCGAACAGACCACCGGCCCAACCGATAATGCCGTTGACCATGGCGATAAGACCGATGAACGCCAGCAGCATGGCACCCACGTTCAGGGCCAGTTGCAGACCGGAGGAGGCACCGGCTGCTGCGGCATCCAGCACGTTGGCCGGTTTGTCTTCCGGCTCGGCCAGGTCCTGTACGTCCTGCTTGGCAGTTTCCGTTTCAGGCTCCATCAGCTTGGCCATCAACAGACCACCCGGCGCCGCCATGAAGGAGGCCGCAATCAGGTACTCCAGCGGTACACCCAGACCGGCGTAGCCCGCCAGAACGGAACCGGCCACGGAGGCCAGGCCACCTGTCATGATGGCGAACAGTTCGGAGCGGGTCATGGTGGCGATAAAGGGACGAACCACCAGGGGCGCTTCAGTCTGGCCCACGAAGATGTTGGCAGTGGCAGACATGGACTCGGGACGAGAGGTACCCAGCGCCTTCTGCAGGGCACCACCGATTACACGGATAATCCACTGCATTACGCCGATGTAATAGAGCACGGCAATCAGGGAAGAGAAGAAGACGATGATCGGCAGCACGTTTACGGCGAAGATAAAGCCGACTTTAAACGCAGCCAGGTCGCCGAACAGGAAGCTGATACCATCGTTGGCGTAGCCAATAACCGAGGAAACAGCCTCAGAAATTCTGCCGAGGATAACCTGTCCAACCGGCACGTAAAGGACGAATGCCCCCAGAGCCGCCTGAATTGCAAAGGCGCCACCCACGGTACGCCAGTTAATCGCACTGCGGTTTGAAGACAAACCGAAGGCAATGGCCAGCAGGGTCAGGATCCCCACCAAACTCATTACTACACTCATGAACCCAATATCCTCTAATTATTTTGATGGACTTGATGTTATCTGCACATCAACCCGCAGAATCGGGCGGATTATACTGGTCCGCCCACCAAATTACTTCGAATATCCCAGATAAAGTGTGATCACCGCATCATTCTGAACGGAATTTCTCATTGCCGGAACACTTCATCACAGGGTTTAACAGAGAGGTCTAACACAATGGGGGTGAACGAAGCTCACCTCAGTGATGCAGTAACCATAGCAGTTCTGCCCATCACCATTAGAGGCCATGCCAACGGGGAAAGAGTGACCGCGTGTTGTTGAGGATCTGTTCGCAGAGGGCGTTTTCAGACACGCTTCGTAACCGCGCCAACTCCGACAGTACCCGGGGCAGACGGGCAGGTTCATTGGCCTGACCCTGAAACCCCTCGAGGGGCATATCCGGACTGTCGGTTTCCAACAGCAGGGAATCGGCGGGCAGTTGGGCCACGGTGTTGCGGGTTTTGGCTGCCCTGGGGTAGGTGATGACGCCACCGATCCCGAGCTTCAAACCGTGGCGCAGGTACTGTTTGGCCAGCTCAGGACTGCCGCTGAAGGCGTGAATCACGCCACCGGCGCTGGGGGGATGACGCTTTAACAGCGCAAGCAGTTCGTTATGAGCCTGGCGCACATGCAGGATGATGGGCAGTTCGTGGCGTCGCGCCAGCCCCAACTGTGCTTCACACAGACTGACCTGCTCTGCCATCGGCAACACCCCGGACACCTTGTCCAGTCCGCACTCACCAATGGCCACGTAGGGGTGGGGAGACTGGAGGCGCTGCGCCATGGCGTCCAGATCCGTCTGGCGATGCGCAAAACAGGGGTGTAATCCGATGGCCACCGCCACCTTGGGCAGGTTCGAGCGCCGCTCCAGTCCGGACCAGTGGCCTCGCTGCACGGCCGGGATCAGGCACCCTTGGACGCCGAGCTTTTCGGCCCGCGCCAACACCGCTTCATACTCCTCGGCCAGCGGGGGCAGGTCCAGGTGGCAGTGGCTATCGACCAGCTTCATCCCGCGGCCTCTCTGACGCCACCGGGGCTCTTTCACCGCCCTCACGGATGGCCCGCTGTGCCCGCTCCGATAAGGGAACGCAGCAACGTCGGTTCTCCGGCGTCAGGCCAAGCCCATCCAAAAAGTCGCAGTAGCGACGCCACAACGCTTTGAACCACCCCATCTTCATCTCCCAACACCACCTTGGGTCCCACTATAACCGCTGAGATTCAAACCAACATCTTTCCAGGCCTCTGCCGCTCTCTGAACAGCGTGGCGAAATAGTTGCGAGTGAGAGTATTTTCTCGGCACAATGAGATAAAGCAACGGAGGCTAGATGGAACCCTTTAATCTTCAGGAGTTTATCCCATATCGCTTGGCCAGATTGTCGGGGCGGGTCAGCCGCTCCCTGGCACAGACCTACCGCAAAGAGGGATTGGCCACCGTCCATTGGCGGATCCTGGCGCAACTGGCGGATAACCCCGGCCTGACCGCGGTGGAGGTGGGTCGCCGTATCGATCTTGAGAAGAGCAAGATCTCCAGGGCGCTGGCCGCCATGGAAGCCAAGGGCTGGCTGGAACGGCGCCGGGATCCCAGCGATCAACGCGCCGCCATCATCACCCTCACCGCTCCAGGCTGGGCCCTGTTTCACCGGATCCGTCCCATGGCCCAGGCCTGGGAGGCAAAGCTGCTCGACACCCTGCCCGCCGAGACCCGGCAACAGCTGCTCGCGCTCATCGAAAGCCTGGAGCAGCGTCTGGATCAGACCGAGTCAGGCTGATTGCCCGGCTGGGCCGCGATGAACTCCGGCAAACGGTTGCAGGCTTCGTAGCTGGCTTGAAGAGTGGGGAAAGCATTCATATCCACACCAAAGCGCAGCGCATTAAACACCTGGGGAATGAGGTAAACCTGCAGCCAGCTAAGGCGCTCTGGACGGTAACTGGGGCTGGTACTCAACCCCTGCTCCAGGACGCCAAAACCCTCCTCTATCCAGTGCCGGATCCAGGCCTCCTTGCCCGCATCATCCACCCCCAGCTCCGCCTTCAGGTAATTGAGCACCCGCAGGTTGCAGATGGGGTGGATGTCGCAACCGATCAGCTGACACCAGGCCCGGACCTGTGCGGCCTCCAGCGGATCCGACGGCAGCAGCGCCGGCTCCGGGTGACTCTGCTCCAGGTACTCCAGGATGGCGCCAGACTGGGTCAACACCTGCCCCCCGTCCAGCTCCAGCGCCGGCACCAACCGCTGTGGGTTGATCGCCGCATAGTCGCTCAGCCGCTGCTCACCGGCAAGCAGGTTCACCGGCACCGACTCGTAAGCGATTCCCTTAAGATTCAGTGCCAGCCGGACCCGGTAAGCGGCGGAGGAGCGGAAGTAACCGTAAAGTTTCATTCCCCCTCCCGACGACGGGCCGGTAGCACCGTCCCCCGGACCTCACCGAAACCGATCCGTACCGCGCCCGGTGCTTCGCAGAAGCCTCGCATCACCACGGTATCGCCATCCTCCAGAAAGAGCCGCTCCTCACCGTTGTCCAGCTTCAGTGGCTGCTTACCACCCTGGGTCAGCTCCAGCAAAGAGCCCGCCTCCTCGGGCAGGGGGCCGGACTGGGTGCCCGTCCCCAGCAGATCGCCGGGCATCAGGTTACAGCCGTTGACACTGTGATGGGTCACCATCTGGGCTGGCGTCCAGTAGGAGTGCCGGAAGTTGGAGCGGGCCAGCTGCTGCGGCGCCAGTCCCTGCTCCGCCATCCCGGCGGTTTGCAAGCAACACTCCAGCTCGATATCCAGCGCACCCTGGGCCCGGTTATGCTCAGAGTCCAGGTAGGGCAACGGCGCCGGATCTCCCTCGGGGCGGGTAAACGCCTGGCGGAAGGGAGCCAGGGCCTCCAGGGTGACAATCCAGGGTGAGATGGTGGACGCAAAGCTCTTGGCCAGGAAGGGACCGAGCGGCTGGTACTCCCACGCCTGAAGATCCCGGGCTGACCAGTCATTGAGCAGACAGAGACCAAATATCTGGTCCTCAGCCTGGGTCATGCTGATGGGCGCACCCAGCTCATTGCCGGTTCCCACCAGGATCCCCATCTCCAGTTCGTAATCCAGCCGGCGGCTGGGCGCCAGGCTCGGCTCGGCGGCATCCGGCGCCTTGACCTGGCCCTGTGGACGATGAAACGCCTGGCCAGAGACATCGATGGAGGAAGCGCGGCCGTGGTAACCGATGGGCACCCACTTGTAGTTGGGCAGCAGGGGGTTGTCCGGTCGGAACAGCTTCCCAACCGCCGTGGCATGATGGATGGAGGAGTAGAAGTCGGTGTAGTCCCCGATGACACAGGGCAGGTCATACCGCACTTCCGCCATCGGCACCAGGCACTGGGCGAACGCCTCCGCGTCCTCCGCGCCCTCGCGCAGGGCCCGGGAGAGGGCCAGGCGCAGCGCCGACCAGGCAGAGGGGCCCATCGACATCAGCAGATTCAGGTAGGGCTGGCTGGCCGCCTCCAAGGCTTCTGCCGCCAGGCCAATGAAGGGGCGCAGGCGTTGCAGGGCTGCCAGGTCGAGCACCTGGTCGCCGATGGCGACGCCACCGCGCATGGCGTTCTCCTCATCCTGGCGGCAGAACACCGCAAACGGCAGGTTCTGGATGGGGAAGTCACACCCCTCCTGGTTGGCGCTGTCCACCCAACTGCGCAGGCTGGGATCATGGGTCTCGTTCAGTAGTGTCATGGTTAATCCTTTAACGGTGTCCGTTGAATTGGCTCTCCAGGCCCTGCCAGCACTGAGCGTAATCCTGCTGGCGTAGCGTGCTGTTCAGGGCGTGGGGCGTGGGCTCGAGCAGGTAGCGGGATTCCAGCATAAAGGCCAGGGTATCCCGGTAACGCTCGGGCTTAAGATCGGTGGTACTCCCCTGGGCATGCACGGCGGCATCGGGCCCGTGAGGTGTCATGCAGTTGTGCAGGCTCATGCCGCCGGGCAAAAAGCCGTCGGCCTTGGCGTCGTATTGTCCCTTAATCAGACCCATAAACTCGCTCATCACATTGCGATGGAACCACGGGGGTCGGAAAGTGTGCTCCGCCACCATCCAGCGGGGTGGGAAGATCACGAAGTCCAGGTTGGCCCAACCCGCGGTATCGCTGGGGGAGGTGAGCACGGTGAAGATGGAGGGGTCTGGATGGTCGAAGCTGACGCTGCCCATCACGTTAAAACGCGACAACTCATATTTGTAGGGCGCGCTGTTCCCTGTCCAGGCCACCACATCGAAGGGGGAGTGGGACAGGGGGGCGGAATGAAAGCCACCGGCAAACTTGCAGAACAGTTGGTGCGGCGCCTTCCTGTCCTCAAACCAGGCCACCGGATAGAGAAAGTCACGCTCGTTAGCGAAACCGTTGGCGCCCACCGGGCCGCGCTCCGGCAGGGTCAAGGGAGCACCATAGTTTTCCGCCAGGTAACCTCGCAGGGGCCCGTTTACCGGATCAACCTTGAACTTGACCCCCCTTGGGATCACCGCGATCTCCCCCGGCGCCACCTGCAGGCGACCAAACTCGGTGAACAGTGACAGCTCCCCCTGCTCCGGCAGAAGCAGCAGTTCGCCATCGGCGTTGTAAAACGCACTATCCCCCATGCCCCGGTTGGCCTGATAGAGGTGGATCGCCAGGCCGCACTGGCTGCGGGCATCGCCGTTAACCGCAACGGTGGTTACCCCTTCAATAAAAGTGAGCGGTTGCTCCGGGGCGGGTGGGGGACTCCAGCGCATCGGCTCCGGCGAGGGATGCCCCCCCTGAAGTGGTGCAGTCAGCCAATTTGACTGGGACCAGGGGGTAAAACCGCCCATCACGACCGAGGGGCGCAACCGGTAGGTCCAGCTACGACGATTATGCGCCCGGGGCGCTGTGAACGCCGTGGTGCTGAACTGTTCAGCATAGAGTCCGTAGGGGCAGCGTTGGGGGCTGAACTGCCCTTTTGGCAACGCCCCGTCCAGGGCCTCGGTTTCGTGTTCGCTGCCAAAGCCAGTCAGGTATTGCAGTGCGGCGACGGTCATCCTTTCCATCCACTATTTGTTGCAGTTGCAACTAACTTAGCCTTCCCGGCCCCCGGGATCAAGCCTCTCCCCTGCCCCTGCTGACGGAACGCCACTGAGGCCAAACGACAATGGGCAGCCGAAGCTGCCCATTTTTGACGGATCGCCAAAAGGCGGCATCAATGCTCCCGGGTTTTGCGGAACTGGATATCCGGGTAACGCTCCATGGTCAGGTTCAGGTTCACCATGGTCGGCGCGATGTAGGTGAGGTTATCCCCGCCATCCAGTGCCAGATTGGTGGAGGCCTTGCGGCGGAACTCATCGAGTTTACGCGGATCCTCACTGTCCACCCAGCGGGCGGTCGCCACGTTGATCGGCTCGTAGATCGCTTCCACCTTGTATTCGCTTTTCAATCGGGCCACCACCACATCAAACTGCAGCACCCCGACGGCGCCGACAATCAGGTCATTGGTGTCCAGCGGGCGAAACACCTGCACCGCCCCCTCTTCGGAGAGCTGAACCAGCCCTTTGAGCAGCTGCTTCTGTTTGAGCGGATCCTTAAGGCGGATGCGGCGGAACATCTCAGGGGCAAAGTTGGGGATCCCGGAGAACTTGAGTGCTTCCCCCTGGGTGAAAGTATCCCCGATCTGGATGGTACCGTGGTTGTGCAGACCGATGATGTCCCCCGGATAGGCCTCATCAGCATGGCTGCGATCGCCAGCCATGAAGGTCACCGCGTCGGACACCGCGATATCCTTACCCAGGCGGACATGGCGCATCTTCATCCCCTTGCTGTATTGGCCGGAGCAGATCCGCATGAAAGCGATGCGGTCACGATGCTTGGGATCCATATTGGCCTGGATCTTAAAGACGAAGCCGGAGAACTTCTCCTCCTGGGCCTCGACCAGCCGCTCCTGGGTCTGACGGGGCTGGGGAGCAGGTGCCCAGGCGGTCAGGCCATCCAGCATATGGTCGACGCCGAAATTACCCAGCGCGGTGCCGAAGAACACCGGCGTGAGTTCACCGGACAGGAACAACTCCCGGTCAAACTCGTTGGAGGCGCCCAGCACCAGCTCCAGCTCTTCACGCAGCTGCGCGGCCAACTCCTCACCAACGGCACTGTCCAGATCCGGGTTATCCAGCCCCTTGACGATCTTCACCTCCTGGATGGTATGCCCCTGACCACTCTGGTAGAGAATGGTCTCATCCCGCTGGATGTGGTAGACCCCTTTGAACTCTTTGCCACAGCCAATAGGCCAGGAGATGGGCGCGCACATGATGTTGAGCTCGTTCTCCACCTCGTCCAGCAGCTCCATGGGATCGCGGATGTCGCGGTCAAGCTTGTTCATGAAGGTGACGATGGGGGTGTCACGCAGCCGGGTCACCTCCATCAGCTTACGGGTACGATCCTCCACCCCTTTGGCGGCATCGATCACCATCAGGCAGGAGTCCACCGCCGTCAGGGTGCGGTAGGTATCTTCAGAGAAATCTTCGTGGCCAGGGGTATCGAGCAGGTTGACCAGCGCATCGTTGTAGGGGAACTGCATCACGGACGTGGTGACGGAGATCCCCCGCTCCTTCTCCATCTCCATCCAGTCGGACTTGGCGTGCTGGCCGGAGCCACCCCGCCCTTTCACCGTGCCCGCTCTCTGCAGAGCCTGACCAAACAGCAGCACCTTCTCGGTGATGGTGGTCTTACCGGCATCCGGGTGGCTGATAATGGCAAAGGTACGACGGCTGTTCACTTCGTCGATAAATTTTTGATCTGACATGGATTATCTCTGGCGGGGGCGGAAAAACAGGCCCCATGGTCATGGCGGTGGGCGACGGGCGCCCGGATCTTGCCGGGGATTATACCGGGTTCATGCTGAAAGAATAGGCGGTGTGGCCCGGCTGCTCCTTTTTCCGGCCCCATGACGAGGGTGTCACAAGCGCCAACAGGGAGGGGGCAGTCCGGTGAGAATAAAAAGAAGGGAACAACCTCCGGTTGTTCCCTCACCTGGACAGTCGGCCACAGCCGACTGCTGCTGGCAGTCGACTAAAGCGACTCCTCCGACTCTGCGGAAGCCATGGCAGCCTCTGCCACCTGGCGCATCTCCAGCAGCGCATAGCGATGCTCAACGAACTCGTAGACGTTGGTGGACAGGGAGAGCTTGTAGAGGTTCATCGCCTTACCGGGATCCCCCTCCAGTCGCGCCTGCTTGCCCAGGTAGAAGTAGGCTTCGCACAAACGCTCTGCCAGCTCCCCCTGTTGGCTCAACCCTTCGCGGCTGCTGGCCAGCAGCTCACCGCCACTGGTGCGCCCGAGGAAAAGATCCACCAACCCGACGGACCACTGGCTCTCATCCATGCGGCTGCGGTGATCCGCCAATTGCAGCTTGGCCTGCTCAGGATCCAGCTCCACCTGGGCGAAGTAGAGCCAGAGTGCCCGGTAAGGATCCGAAGGCTCGGCCAGCAGGAAACTGGTCAGGTCCTCCACCGCCAACTCGGGACGGTCACCGTAGTAGAGGGCAATGCCGCGGTTGAGGTAGGCGTAGATAAAGGTCGGATCCAGCTCGAGTACCGCGTCGAACGCCTGGTAGGCCTGGTCAAACTCCATCGCCTGGGTAGCGTAGATCCCCACGAAGTTGTAGACCTCGGGCATATTGGGCTGCAGCTGTAACGCCTGATTGAAGTCGATCCTGGCCAGGGTACGCAACCCCACCGCGTCGTAACGAATGCCCCGGTCATAGAGGAACCGGGCCCGCTGCTCATCGGTCAGGTCCGGCACCTGCAACAATTCACCGAGTTTGGCCAGTTGGATCTCCAGCTGCGGATCCACCTGCTGCGGCGTGGCCAGCAGGAGTTGCGGACGCTCATCTTGGGGTGCGGGCGCCGAGGCGCAGCCGCCCAGCAGGAGTCCGGCCAGTGCCATAGGGAGCCACAATCTTCTCATTATCATTCCTGTTGTCACGAGCCTGTTTTGAAAACAAACAAAAAAAGGGGAAGCCTTAGCTTCCCCTTTTTTATCACAGTTCGGACTTATTCCGCAGCCGGTTTCACCGCGGCTTCCTTCATGGAGAGGCGGATGCGGCCCTGGCGGTCCACTTCAACAACCTTCACGTCCACTTCCTGACCGATCTGCAGGTGGTCAGCGACGTTGTTGACGCGCTCCTCACAGATCTGGGAGATGTGCACCAGGCCATCTTTGCCCGGCAGGATGTTGACGAAGGCACCGAAGTCGACGATGCGAACCACTTTACCTTTGTAGACACGTCCCTCTTCCACATCGGCGGTGATCGCCTCGATACGGCGGATCGCCTCTTTGGCGGCCAGCCCATCGGTGGAAGCCACTTTCACGGTACCGTCATCATCGATCTCGATGGTGGTGCCGGTCTCTTCGGTCAGGGCACGGATCACGGAACCCCCTTTACCGATCACATCACGGATCTTGTCCGGGTTGATCTTCAGGGTGGTGATCCGCGGTGCGTGATCGGACAGCTCAGAGCGGTGGGACGGCAGTGCCTGGTCCATCACACTCAGGATGTGGTTACGGGCTTCGTTGGCCTGCTTCAGGGCGATCTGCATGATCTCCTGAGTGATGCCTTCGATCTTGATGTCCATCTGCAGTGCGGTGACACCTTGGCTGGTACCCGCCACTTTGAAGTCCATATCACCGAGGTGATCTTCATCACCCAGGATGTCGGACAGCACGACGAAGTCGTCGCCTTCCTTCACCAGGCCCATAGCGATGCCCGCTACAGAAGCCTTGATCGGTACACCGGCATCCATCAACGCCAGGGAGGTACCACAGACTGAGGCCATGGAGGAGGAACCGTTGGATTCGGTGATCTCGGAGACGACCCGTACGGTGTAGGGGAACTCCTCCGCCGTCGGCATGACTGCCTGGATCCCGCGCTTGGCCAGCTTACCGTGACCGATTTCACGACGCTTCGGTGAGCCCATGAAGCCGGTTTCGCCCACGCAGTAAGGGGGGAAGTTGTAGTGCAGCATAAAGCGATCGGTACGCTCGCCGATCAGCTCGTCGATGATCTGGCCGTCACGCTCGGTGCCCAGAGTGGCGGCCACCAGTGCCTGGGTTTCGCCACGGGTAAACAGGGCGGAACCGTGGGTGCGCGGCAGAACGCCAGGCAGAACGGACAGGGCGCGAACCATCTTGGTGTCACGGCCATCGATGCGCGGCTCGCCGGCGATGATGCGAGAACGCACCACCTTCTTCTCCAGGCTGCTGAGCATGCCGCCGATCTCTTGCGGATCCAGATCCGGATTTTCCGCCAGGATCGCCTCTTTGGCTTTTGCCTTCACGGCATTGACCGCTTCGATGCGAGCCATCTTGTCGGTGATGCGGTAGGCGTCGCCCATGCCCGCAGTAGCCAGCTCCGCCACCTTGGCGGCCAAGGCTTCATCTTTCACCGGGGCGGTCCACTCCCAGGCGGGCTTACCCGCTTCGGCTTTGAGCTCGTTGATGGCGGTGATTACCGCCTGTTGCGCCTGGTGACCAAACACCACCGCACCCAGCATCACCTCTTCGGACAACACATCCGCTTCGGATTCCACCATCAGCACGGCGCCTTCGGTACCGGCCACAACCAGGTCCAGCTTGGACTCTTTGAGCTCTTCGACGGAGGGGTTGAGCAGGTACTCACCGTTCTGGTAACCCACACGGGCACAGCCGATCGGGCCGTTGAAGGGGATGCCGGAAAGGGAGAGAGCGGCGGAGGTGCCGATCATCGCAACCACGTCCGGGGAAACAGCCGGCTCAACCGACACCACGGTGGCCACCACCTGGACTTCATTCATGAAGCCTTTGGGGAACAGCGGGCGGATCGGACGGTCGATCAAGCGGGCGGTCAGGGTTTCGCTCTCGGCAGGACGACCTTCACGCTTGAAAAAGCCACCCGGGATCTTACCGGCGGCGTAGGTCTTTTCCTGATAGTTTACGGTCAGCGGGAAGAAATCTTGACCCGGCTGAACCTGCTTTTTCCCTACAACGGTCACCAGTACCGTGGTATCACCCATGCTGGCCAGAACGGCAGCGTCGGCTTGACGTGCAATGACACCGGTTTCCAGAGTTACGGTGTGTTTACCGTAGGGAAAGCTCTTAATGACAGGATTCACTAGCTGTTTCCTTTATCTATTTTCGTCTCAAATTTCGCCCGTTAGTATACTGCAAACCGCCCTGAAAGATAGCGGCAGCGCTCCCCTCTATGGAAAATTACCAAACCGCGGCAAACAGATGCGAAGCACCTCTGGCTACTGGGGAGAACGGAGGAAAACGAGGGGAAAGTTTCTGCGCTCGGAGGTTTTGAGCCCAGGCGGGAACCCGCTAGAGAGTAGGTTCCGGCCAACCGGTGTCAGTCACAGGCTGAAGGGGCGCCGCGGACCCGGCAGGAAAAATGCGAGGTAAAAGAAAAGGGGACCCGAAGGTCCCCTTTTCCAAACTTGGTGCGACTTAGCGACGCAGACCCAACTTGGCGATCAGCTCTTGGTAACGAGCGGCATCTTTACGCTTCAGGTAGTCCAGCATTTTACGACGCTGAGCAACCATACGCAGCAGACCGCGACGGCTGTGGTGGTCGTGGATGTGCTGCTTGAAGTGGCCTTGCAGGTGGTTGATCTGAACGGTGTGCAGGGCGATCTGAACTTCCGGGCTGCCGGTGTCGTTTTCGCCGCGGCCGTATTCAGCAACGATCTTCGCCTTAGCTTCTGCGCTTAGTGACATAGTCTTTTCTCCAAAAATAACGTTACAGGCTTCGTGCCGATCACTAACTCAGCACGAAGGGCGGGGAGTGTAGCGGTTTCACCGCGACAACTCAACCCTGGTGGATATTGATCAGCCGCTTCGGGGCAACGAGCCCGTCATCGTCTATCTGGCCGAGGCCGACGAACACCCGCTCCGAGCCAACCGTCAGGCGCACGCTTCCTTCGGTGGGGGCGCCGTGCACCTGCACTGGCTGGCCCTGCATCAGGTAGCTGGCGACCACCTCGGTCATGTTGACCTCCGGCAGTGTGGCCACCGCGGTGTCCATCGGCAACAGCAGCGGGTCAAGCAGCTCTTTGGGCTGACGCTCCTGGTCCAGCGCCTGCTGAAGCAGGTTTTCAATCTGCTCCAGCTTCACCATGCGCTCGTAGGGGTAACCCGCCACCTGGGTACGACGCAGCACGATAACGTGTGCCCCACAGCCCAGCACTTCACCCAGGTCATCGACGATGGTGCGGATGTAGGTGCCCTTGGAGCAGTGCACATCAAGCTCCACCTCGTCTCCTTCAAAGCGGTTCAGGACCAGCTCATGGACGGTGATGGGGCGGGCCTCACGGGGGACTTCGATCCCCTCGCGGGCGTACTTGTAGAGAGGTTGCCCCTGATACTTGAGTGCCGAATACATCGAGGGCACCTGCATGGTAGTGCCCCGGAAGCCCTCAAGGGCCTCGTTGAGTTGTTCCAGAGTCACTGCAACGGGACGCTCAGAGACCACTTCACCATCGGCGTCGGAGGTCGTGGTCCGAACGCCGAGCTTGGCCACGACGGTGTAGCGCTTGTCCGCATCGAGCAGGAACTGGGAAAACTTGGTCGCCTCTCCCAAGCAGATTGGCAGCATGCCGGTGGCCAGGGGGTCCAGTGCACCGGTATGGCCAGCCTTGGCCGCATTGTAAACCCGCTTTACCTTCTGCAACGCATCGTTGGAGGAGATCCCCTGCGGCTTATCCAGCAGCAGGACACCGTCAATCAGACGGCCACGGTTACGACGACGCCCCATTACTCGGTCTCCTCGCTCTTGTCATCGTCCGCCGATTTGGCCTTGGCCTCATCCTCGGCGCGAACCTTGCTGACCAGGCTCGCCATGCGGATCCCTTCGACCAGCGACTTGTCGTACTGGAAGCGGATCTCCGGCATAACTCTAAGTTTGACCCGGGAAGCCAACAGGCTGCGGATCATCGGCGCCAACTCCACCAGGGCGGCCATCTGCGCCTTAACTTCGGCCTCGTCATCATTGAGGAAGGTGACAAAGGCCTTGGCATAACCCATGTCCTTGGAGACTTCCACTTCGTTGACGGTCACCATACCCAGGCGGCTGTCGCGGATCTCCCGCTGCAGCACCATCGCCAGTTCACGCTGCAACTGCTGGCCAACGCGACGGCTTCTACTGAATTCTCTAGCCATACTCTTCTCTACCAAAAAGAGGGGCACACGGCCCCTCTTTGCTCAATCCGCAGCCCTTACAGGGTGCGTTTCACTTCGACGGTTTCAAATACTTCAATCTGGTCACCGACACGAACATCGTTGTAGTTCTTCACGCCGATACCACACTCCATGCCGTTACGAACTTCCTGGAGATCGTCTTTGAAGCGACGCAGGGATTCCAGTTCACCCTCGTAGATCACCACGTTTTCACGCAGGACACGGATGGGGGCATGACGCTTGACGATACCTTCGGTCACCATACAACCGGCGACAGCACCGATCTTCGGCGACTTGAACACATCGCGTACTTCCGCCAGACCGATGATCTGTTGCTTGAACTCAGGCGCCAGCATACCGCTCATCGCCTGCTTCACTTCGTCGATCAAATCATAGATCACGCTGTAGTAGCGCAGATCCAGGTTCTCATTGTCGACCATCCTACGCGCCACGGCATCGGCACGAACGTTAAAGCCAACGATGATGGCGTTGGAAGCCGCAGCCAGGGAGGCGTCAGTTTCGGTGATACCACCGACACCGCGGCCTATGATGTTCACTTTAACTTCGTCAGTAGACAGCTTGGTCAGCGAGTCGGCAATGGCTTCCAGAGAGCCCTGTACGTCGGCCTTCAGTACCACGTTCAGTTCAGACACATCGCCAGCGGCCATGTTGGTGAACATGTTCTCCAGCTTCGCCTTCTGCTGACGGGCCAGCTTAACTTCGCGGTACTTGCCTTGACGATGCAGTGCCACTTCACGGGCTTTCTTCTCGTCACGCACCACGGTGGCTTCGTCGCCAGCCGCAGGGACACCGGACAGACCCAGGATCTCCACCGGAATGGACGGGCCGGCCTCATCGATAGGCTTACCATTCTCATCGCGCATAGCACGAACACGGCCGTACTCCAGGCCACAGAGAACGATGTCGCCCTGATGCAGGGTACCTTCCTGAACCAGGATGGAGGCAACCGGGCCACGCCCCTTGTCCAGGCGGGATTCGATCACCACGCCGCGGGCCATGCCCTCTTTGCGAGCGGTCAGCTCCAGAACTTCGGACTGCAGCAAGATCCCTTCCAGCAGCTCGTCGATCCCCATGCCGGACTTAGCAGACACGTTCACGAACATGTGCTCGCCACCCCAATCTTCCGGGATCACGCCGTGCTGAGACAGCTCGTTCTTCACCCGATCCGGATCGGCGGTCTCCTTATCCATCTTGTTCACCGCAATCACCAGCGGCACTCCCGCCGCCTTGGCGTGCTGGATCGCCTCGATGGTTTGCGGCATCACGCCGTCATCCGCTGCCACCACCAGAACCACGATGTCAGTGGCCTTGGCACCACGGGCACGCATGCTGGTAAAGGCGGCGTGGCCTGGAGTGTCCAGGAAGGTGATCATGCCGCTGTCGGTTTCAACATGGTAAGCACCGATGTGCTGGGTAATCCCACCGGCCTCACCGGAGGCCACCTTGGCCGCACGGATGTAATCCAGCAGGGAGGTTTTACCGTGGTCAACGTGACCCATGATGGTAACCACCGGCGCGCGCTCAACGGTTTCCGCTTCGGTATCGCGGTCCGCCATTACGGCATCTTCCAACTCGTTCTCATTGCGCAGAACAACCTTGTGACCCATCTCTTCTGCCACCAGTTGAGCAGCTTCCTGATCGATCACCTGGTTAATGGTCACCATGGAGCCCATCTTCATCATGGTCTTGATCACTTCGGTGGCCTTGACCGCCATGCGGTTCGCCAGCTCAGCGACGGTGATGGTTTCACCAATCTCGACGTCACGTACAACCTTATCCGCCGGCTTCTGGAAGCCATGCTTCATGGAGTTGGGTGCAGACATCTTGCCCTTGCCGCGACCACGACGCTCGTTACGCCCCCCACGGGCGTTGCGGTCAGCCGGAGCCTTTTTCTTGCGACGGGGGCCGCTGCGCTCAGCGCGGGCGTCCTGCTGGTCTTCAGCAGCACGCGCCTCAACAGAGGTGGTCACGTGGTAATCGGCGTTCTTCTCTTGCTCTTTGCGCTTGGCTTCTTCCTCGGCCCAGCGCTGGGCGTTCTCTTCGGCCAGCTTCTTGGCCTCTTCGGCCTTCGCTTCGGCCTGTTCTTCCGCTTTCCGTGCCGCTTCTGCTTCTTGCGCTTTTAACAATGCTTCTGCCTCTTGTTTGGCTTTCTTTTCTTGCGCAACGGTTTCCGGATCTCTTTCCGCATCAGCTTTGCGTTGGGCTTCTGCCGCCTCGCGCTTAGCCTTCTCTTCCGCCGCACGCTTGGCCTTCTCATCGGCTTCGCGGCGAGCTTGCTCTTCGGCCAGGCGTTTGGCCTCTGCGGCCTCACGCTTAGCTGCTTCTTCGGCCTCACGGCGAGCTTGCTCTTCCGCTTCCTGCTTGGCCTGTTCCTCTACCGCACTGCGCTTAACGTAAGTGCGTTTTTTACGTACCTCTACCTGAACCGACTTGCTTTTTCCGCCACCGCTGGACACGCTCAAAGTTGAGCGTGTTTTACGCTGCAGGGTCATGCGAGTAGGCTCGGCCTTGCCGCCATGCTGTTCAGCCAGATAGCTCAGCAGGGCCTGTTGTTCCGCCTGGGTGACCGAGTCACCGGCCGCTTTCTTGATGCCGGCGTCGTTAAACTGGGACAGCAAACGGTCAACGGGTTTACCCACTTCCTGGGCCAGGGCTTCAATCGTTTTCTCTGACATTATCCTTTGTATCCTCTGTTGACCGGGGTTTACGCTTCGTCGCTGAACCAGCAGATGTTACGGGCCGCCATGATCAGCTCCCCCGCTTTGGCTTCGTCCAACTCTTCGATGTCGGTCAAGTCGTCGATGGCTTGATCCGCCAGGTCTTCCAGCGTCACCACACCTCGGCTGGCCAGGACGAATGCCAGGTGGCGCTCCATCCCTTCCAGGTTCAGCAGGTCTTCCGCCGGCTCTGCACCATCCAGAGCCTCTTCCGACGCCAACGCCTTGGTGGTGAGCGCAGACTTGGCACGCTCGCGCAGCTCTTCGATGGTTTCTTCATCGAGGCCTTCAATTTCGAGCAGCTCGTTTACCGGGACATAGGCGATCTCTTCAAGGCTGGTAAAGCCCTCATCGACCAGGACTTCAGCAAACTCTTCATCGATATCCAAACCTTCGACGAAGGTGGCGATCATCTTGACGGATTCAGCCTGATGCTTCTCCTGCATCTCTTCGGCGGTCATCACGTTCAGTTCCCAGCCGGTCACCTGGGAAGCCAAACGCACATTCTGACCGGCACGGCCGATGGCCTGTGCCAGGCTGTCCTTCTCAACGGCAACATCCATGGAACGGGCATCTTCATCCACCACGATGGAGGCTACGTCTGCCGGCGCCATGGCGTTGATCACGTATTGCGCGTCGTTTTCATTCCACAGAACGATATCGATACGCTCGCCGCCGAGTTCGCCGGATACCGCCTGGACACGGGCACCGCGCATGCCCACACAGGCACCGACGGGATCGATACGCTTATCATTGGACTTGACGGCGATCTTGGCCCGGGAGCCCGGGTCACGGGCAGCGCCCATGATCTCGATCATCTCCTCACCAATCTCCGGCACCTCGATACGGAAAAGCTCGATCAGCATCTCCGGACGGGAGCGGCTCAAGAACAGCTGAGAGCCGCGGGACTCGAGCCGCACAGAGTGCAGCAGGGCCCGGATCCGGTCACCAGGACGGAAGGTCTCACGGGGCAGCATCTCTTCCCGGAAAAGGATGGCATCGGCGTTGTTGCCAAGATCGACGATGACGGAGTCACGGTTAACCTTCTTGACTACACCGGTAACCAGCTCACCCTCTCGGTCCTTGAACTGCTCAACGACCTGGGCACGCTCTGCTTCACGGACCTTCTGGACAATCACCTGCTTGGCAGTCTGGGTGGTGATGCGGTCAAACACCACCGACTCGATCTGCTCCTCGACGTAGTCACCCACCTCAATGGAGTCATCCTCTTCCATGGCGCGCGCCGTGGAGAGGTAAACCTGGCGGGTGGGGACTTCCATCTCTTCATCGTCGGCGATCACTTCCCAGCGACGGAAAGTGTCGTACTCACCGGTGCGGTGATCGATGGATACTCGTACGTCGATCTCCAGCTCCTGCTTCTTCTTGGTCGCAGTGGCCAGTGCAAATTCGAGTGCTTCAAAAATCTTTTCACGCGGAACCGCTTTTTCGTTGGATACCGCTTCGGCTACCGCCAGGATCTCTTTGCTCATTATCAGCCTCGTTTCACCCTGAAACTTAAAATGTTGGAACCAGATTGGCTTTCTGTACGTTGGACAGCATCACCATCTGATCTTGACCTTCACAACGCAGGGTTACGACGTCGCCGTCAACGGCAGCCACTTCCCCACGCCACTTGCGTTTTCCTTCCATTGGCATATTCAGCACCACAATCACTTCGGAGCCGATGTATTTTTCATAATGGGCCGGTGTAAACAGGGGGCGATCCATCCCTGGGGAGGAGACTTCCAGGGTATATTCCGTGCTGATGGGGTCTTCCACATCCAGCACGGCGCTGGCCTGCCGGCTAACTTCGGCACACGCATCCACGCTGATGCCGTTTTCATGGTCAATAAACAGACGCAAAATGGAGTGTCGACCGGAGCGCACATACTGCAACCCCCAGAGCTCGTAGCCCAGGGCTTCTACCGGCTCACGCAACATTTCGGTCAGGCGTTGTTCTATCGTCGCCATGGGTTCACCCCTACAAACAAAAAAAGGGCATAACGCCCATTCACCCGACTATCTAGGATAGTCAAACCCCAAGGGATAACGCGTTACAACCGCCACCGGTGCGATTGATGTAACAAAAAGCCCCGTGTTTTAAACGGGGCTTAAAGTTCGCAATACCCTGTTTGAAGCTTTCGCTTCGGCCGGTTTCCCCTGCCACCGTCTCCGCCACGGTTTTTGATCTTGCGATCGGCTTATAAGCCACGGAGCGATATCCAGCTGGGCATGACAGACTGCATATCGGCATAAATTCTCAAAAGAGAAGTGGTTGCGGGGGCCGGATTTGAACCGACGACCTTCGGGTTATGAGCCCGACGAGCTACCAGGCTGCTCCACCCCGCGTCCGTCATCCCGTTTTACTTCCGGGAAGAAGTGGCGTCACGTTACCAGAATGGCAACCTTAACGCAAACAAATGGTGCCGAGAGCGGGACTTGAACCCGCACGAGCTATGCTCACCACCCCCTCAAGATGGCGTGTCTACCAATTCCACCACCTCGGCACAAATTCTCTAGTCTTTTAAGCCCTGACTGGGGGCATCATCAGTTCGGTACGTCGCTGCTTGCGGGCACGTCACTGGGTTGAGCCTGCTCAACCACCGGAACCTCAATCTGGTTCCATTCGTCGGTCGGCTGACTGCTGTGGGCGCTCATGCGACCGAGCAGCAAGCTAACAACGAAGAACACCGTCGCCAAGATGGCGGTGGTGCGGGTCAGGAAATTCCCTGAACCGGATGAACCGAACAGCGTTGCTGATGCACCGGCACCGAAAGAGGCACCCATGCCGGCTCCTTTCCCCTGCTGGAGCATCACCAGGCCAACAATCGCCAGGGCAACCAACAGGTAGATAACCATCAAAGCTTCAAACATCTTTCACTCATTCCGCTTGTGAGGCGATGCGGCACAGCGTAACAAACTCGCTGGCATTAAGGCTCGCACCACCAACCAAACCACCATCAACATCCGGCTGGTTAAACAGCTCAGCCGCATTGCTGGACTTTACGCTGCCACCGTACAAGATCCGGATCTTTTCGCCTTCATAAGGCGACAGGTCCGATAACCTTTGACGAAGGAAGGCATGAACCTCCTGAGCTTGCTCGGGAGTCGCACTCTTGCCAGTTCCGATAGCCCAAATGGGCTCGTAGGCAAGGACTGCGTTATCAAATGCCACGATTCCACATTTATCCAGCACCGCATCAAGCTCACCACTGAGAACCTCAAAGGTTCGGTTCGCTTCACGTGCCGCCAGGGACTCGCCGACACAGAGGATGGGGGTTAATCCACACCGCTGCGCCATGGCAAATTTTTCAGCCACCATGTCGCTGGTCTCTCCGTACATACGACGGCGCTCGGAGTGACCGATGATAACATACTTGCACCCAAACTCTTTGAGCATGGTACCGGATATTTCACCGGTGTAAGCCCCGAACTCTTGGTGACTCAGGTTCTGACCACCAAGGGTAAGATTCTTACCCATCAAGCTGCTGGCTTTCGCCTCCAACTTGCTTTGTATGTTATCCAGATAAACGCTCGGCGGACATAGCACCACGTCCGGGGAGATATCGGGAAGTCTCGAGAACTTCTGAATCAGCTCCTCAGCCAACTGGAGGCTACCCGCCATTTTCCAGTTTGCCGCGACCATGGGTCGTCTTGTCGCCATAAACGTCTCCTGTGAAAGCGAGCGAGATAGTATCTAACTGACTTTCATGTGGCAAGGGGGAATATGAGCAAATCCATCCAACCGATGCTTCTTTGCTCAAACTGGCCAGGGTTTAAGCTAACCGGTTCCATGAATTCGCCTCAGGTGCAGTACTGGCCACCCAGTCCTCAACCGGATTTCCCCTGTCCAACTAAAGTAATGGCGTTGAGCGTTGTGCCTGAGTCGCCTGCCATACCCGTACCGCATCCCGGGTTTGGGCCACATCGTGAACTCGCACAATCTCCGCGCCCTGTTGAATGGCCAGCAAAGCACCGGTCACACTCCCCACCATCCGCTGGTCAATGGAGCGTTCCAGCAGATTGCCGATCATGCTTTTGCGTGACAAGCCGATCAGCAGTGGCAACCCATGCTCCCTTAACTGATCGAGGTTAGCCAATAGCTGGAAGTTATGCTGCAAGGTTTTGCCGAATCCCAGCCCCGGATCCAGGATAAGCCTTGAGGCTACAATCCCCGCTTCCCGGCAGGCCTGCACACGGGACTGGAGAAACCGGTTGATCTCAAGGAATAAGTTCTCGTAGGTCGGGGCTTGTTGCATCGTGCGCGGCTGCCCCTGCATATGCATCAGGCAGATTGCAGCCCCGCTCTGAGCCGCCGCCTCAAGCGCCCCGGGCGCTTGCAAGGCACGAACGTCGTTGATTATGCCAGCACCGGCGGCCACCGCCTGACGCATCACCTCCGCCTTGGAGGTATCGATGGAGATCACCACGTCCAACTCAGCGCGGATCTGTTCTATCACCGGTAGCGTTCTATCTAACTCCTGCGCCAAGCTGACTTCAGCAGCACCGGGGCGGGTCGACTCTCCGCCCACATCGAGAATAGAGGCGCCCTCCTCTACCATCCGTCGAGCCTGCGCCATAGCCCCCTCCAGATCGCAATGACGCCCACCATCCGAGAAGGAGTCCGGGGTGACATTCAGGATCCCCATGATCTGGGGCTGGCTAAGATCCAGGGTTCGGGACCCACACTTCAATTTCATCTCTACTTTCCTTTACACAGTAAAAAACCCCGACCAGCGGGGTTTTTTCTCGACGGTTACCTTTACTTGGCCGGAGCCTCTTCACCGTCGCCGGAGGCAGGCTTCACCTCATCGGCTTCAACACTGCTCCCATCGTCATCGTTACCTGACGCCGGACGATCGCTGTCGCTCCAATCTGCCGGAGGCCGCACTTCACGTCGCTCCATCAGGTCATCGATCTGATTCGCATCGATGGTTTCATACTTCATCAGCGCATCGGTCATGGAGTGCAGAACGTCCATGTTATCCACCAGGATCTGACGGGCACGGGCATAGTTGCGATCGATGAACTCCTTGATCTCTTCATCGATCATCTGCGCCGTATCATCAGACATGTGGCTGGCTTTGGCCATAGAGCGTCCCAGGAACACCTCGCCATCATCTTCGGCGTAATTCATCGGACCCAACTTTTCCGAAAGGCCCCACTGGGTCACCATCTTACGGGCGATGTCCGTGGCGCGCTCGATGTCGTTGGAGGCCCCGGTGGTGACCTTCTCATCACCGTATATCAGCTGCTCTGCAATGCGGCCACCGTAGAGGCTCGAGATCATCGATTCGAGGTGTTGCTTGGAATGGCTCCAACGGTCCTGCTCAGGCAGGTACATGGTGACACCCAGAGCCCGACCGCGAGGAATGATCGACACTTTGTAAACGGGATCATGCTCGGGGACCAGGCGACCGACAATGGCATGACCCGCTTCGTGGTATGCCGTCATCCGTTTCTCCTCTTCCGACATTACCATGGAGCGACGCTCGGCCCCCATCATGATCTTGTCTTTGGCTTTTTCAAACTCCTCCATCGCCACCACGCGCTTGGAAGATCGAGCCGCGAAGAGGGCTGCCTCGTTCACCAGGTTGGCCAGCTCCGCACCGGAGAAACCTGGGGTACCACGGGCAATCACCGCCGCGTCAACGCCATCGGCCAGCGGAACTTTGCGCATGTGTACCTTGAGGATCTGCTCACGGCCACGGACATCCGGCAGCCCCACGGTGACCTGACGATCAAATCGACCGGGGCGCAGCAGTGCTGGGTCAAGGACATCCGGGCGGTTGGTCGCGGCGATCACGATGATCCCCTCGTTGCCCTCGAAACCATCCATCTCCACCAGCATCTGGTTCAAGGTTTGCTCACGCTCATCGTGACCGCCCCCAAGACCCGCTCCACGCTGACGGCCAACGGCGTCAATCTCATCAATGAAGATGATGCACGGTGCCGATTTCTTGGCCTGCTCAAACATGTCACGAACGCGGGAGGCCCCGACGCCCACAAACATCTCGACGAAGTCGGAGCCGGAGATGGTGAAAAAGGGTACCTTGGCTTCACCGGCAATCGCCTTCGCCAGCAGGGTCTTACCGGTACCCGGAGGCCCCACCATCAATACACCAGTGGGGATTCGGCCACCGAGCTTCTGGAACTTGGTGGGATCTTTCAGGTAATCCACCAGCTCTTCCACCTCCTCCTTGGCTTCATCACAGCCCGCAACGTCGGCGAAGGTGGTCTTGATCTGGTCTTCGCCCATCAGGCGAGCCTTGCTCTTGCCGAAGGACATGGCACCTTTGCCACCGCCCCCTTGCATCTGGCGCATGAAGAAGATCCACACACCAATGAGCAACAGCATCGGGAACCAGGAGATGAAGATCTGGGCCAACACGCTGGGTTGTTCCGGCGGGAGACGGGAGATCTGCACGTCGTTACGCAACAGCTCATCAATCAGCGCACCGTCTTGATCCGGCATGTAGGTGACAAACTTTTCACCGCTGGTGGTTTCACCGGTGATGGTGATGCCATCCTGCTGGAACTCAACACTGTTCACGCGGCCGTTTTCGTAGGCCTGTACGAAGGTGTTGTAGTTCATGGCGTTGCTGCTTCTGGAGCCCGGAGAATAACTCTGGAACACTGTCATCAACACCACGGCTATCACCAGCCACAGGATCAAATTTTTTGCCATATCACTCAAGGTGTGGAACCTCTCATCTTCCCTTGGTTTACTGCGGTTAGCTTAACCTTTGTATCCGCTAGCCACAATGTAGACTTCCCGCGAACGGGCCCTGGAACTGTCCGGCTTACGAATTTTTACACTACCGAACCGTTTACGCACCTCTTGCAAATACTGATCAAAGCCCTCGCCCTGAAACACTTTGACCACATAAGCGCCTTTAGGTGCCAGCACCTGGTCACACATTTCCAGGGCCAGCTCCACCAAATACATCGCCCTGGGTTGATCCACGGCCCCGGCGCCGGAGAAGTTCGGAGCCATATCGGACATCACCACATCGACCTTACGATCGCCCACGCGCTGCAGGAGAGCGTTCAACACCGCTTCCTCACGGAAGTCGCCCTGCAGGAAGTCCACTCCGGCAATGGGATCCATAGGCAAAATATCGCAGGCGATCACCAGGCCGTCGAGGCCAACTTGCTCGACCGCGAATTGTGACCAGCCACCAGGGGCTGCCCCGAGATCCACCACCGTCATGCCGGGCTTCAACAGGCGATCTTTACCCTGAATCTCCTCCAGCTTAAAGATGGCGCGGGAGCGCAGTCCCTTTTTCTGCGCCTGCTTGACGTAATGATCGTCAAAATGTTCCGTGAGCCAGCGCTTGGAGCTGGCAGAGTGTTTTTTCTTGGTCATACCCGTCGTTATGCCGCTTATGCAGCCTCGTCAGCTGAGGTTGTCTACCCTCAGTATGGTAAGAAGTTAGTATTGCGCTGTAGATGCGGCTAGAATACGCCGTTTTCAAGTCCACCAAGTCAATTAAAGAGTGCCTGATGAGTCAATTGACCACCAAACAGAAGCAGTACCTCAAGGGTCTGGCCCATGGTCTGAAGCCCGTGGTTATCCTCGGTGCCAACGGCCTGACCGAAGGGGTTCTGGCCGAAATCGAACAGGCGCTGGAGCACCATGAGCTGATCAAGGTAAAAGCCGCCAGCGAAGACCGCGAGATGAAACGCGCCATCATGGATGCCATCGTGCGGGAAACCGGTGCCACTGAAGTGCAGACCATCGGTCATATCCAGGTGCTGTACCGCCCTTCAGAAAAGCACAAGATTGAGATCCCCAAGGCGCGCTAACTGCCGCCGAGCCCTAATCTGCTTCGCAACAAAAAAGCCGCCCCGGGGAACCGATGGCGGCTTTTCTCATGATGCCTGTTCCCTCAGCGGTAGTCGACCTTGATCACTTCGTACTCGATATCGCCTGAAGGGGCTTTGACCACAACGACATCATCCAGCTCTTTGCCGATCATTGCGCGGGCGATGGGGGAGTTGACCGAAATCAGGTTATTTTTCAGGTCCGCCTCGTCATCGCCCACGATGCGGTAGGTCACCTCCGCATCCGTATCCACATTCACCAGGGTTACGGTGGCACCGAAGATCACCTTGCCGTTATTGGTCATCTTGGACACGTCGATGATCTGGGCCACCGACAGCTTACTTTCGATGTCCCGCACGCGCGCTTCGACCAGGCCCTGCTCTTCACGAGCGGCGTGGTACTCGGCATTCTCTTTCAGATCGCCAAGCTCACGGGCCGAGGCGATCGCTTCGGTGATGGCCGGACGTCGGGTGTGCTTCAGGTAATCCAGTTCTTCACGCAGCAGCTCGGCACCGCGGACTGTCATTGGGACTTGAGCCATAGTGGTTCCTTTTCTCCAAACAAAAACCCGCCACGCCCGGCAAGAGCTGGGCGCTATCAGCGAGATCAGGGGATGGATTCAGTGATTCTTTGCAGCAGATTGTAATAGGAAAACGCCGGCGGGTCATCCCGTCCGGCGTTTTGATCTTCCTGTCGTCATCCCCACGGCAGCGACCATGAGCAACGAGCCTGAACACGACGCATGTGAATTCGCGCGCTGGGATTGAAGCCATCCGCCACCCTGGAGAGGGGGTAGCCTCAACCCTATCCTGGCTGAATTACACCAGGCTGCGCGATTAGACCAAGCTGCGTGATTAGACCAAGCTGCGTGATTAGACCAAGCTGCGCTTATGCAACTCCTGCACCGACGCCACTTTCTCCCGGTCATCGGCCTGGTTAGCCATGCAGGAGGCAAAGGCGGCATTCATGGTCGTGGTGTAGTTGACCTTGTGCTGCAGGGCACCACGGCGCAGCTGGCGAGAATCCTCGATGGCCTGACGCCCCTCGGTGGTATTCACGATGTAGCTGTACTCGCCGTTCTTGATGCGGTCCAGGATGTGTGGACGCCCCTCGTGCACCTTATTCACCAGGCGCGGGTTGATACCCGCCTCGCCCAGCGCCACCGCCGTGCCATGGGTAGCATCCAGCTCGTAGCCCAGCGCAATCAGTTTCTGGGCCAGGTCCGCCACCCGACGCTTATCGCCCTTACGGACAGACAACAGGGCGCGGCCGTTTTTCGGCACATCTTTGATGGCCCCCAGTTGCGCCTTGGCGTAGGCCTCGGCAAAGGTATCACCAACGCCCATCACCTCACCGGTGGAGCGCATCTCCGGCCCCAACAGCGGATCCACGCCCGGGAACTTGTTGAACGGCAGTACCACCTCCTTGACGGAGTAGTACGGCGGGATCACTTCCTGGGTAAAGTTTTGCTCCTGCAGACTCTTACCCGCCATAACCCGGGCTGCCACCTTGGCCAGCTGCACGCCGGTCGCCTTGGAAACGAAGGGTACGGTACGGGCCGCACGGGGGTTCACCTCGATGAGGTAGATCACCTCATCCTTCACCGCGAACTGGATGTTCATCAGGCCAACCACGCCCAGCTCGAGAGCCAGCTTACGGCACTGTTCACGCATCTGGTCCTGGATCGCCGGGCTCAGGGTGTACGGCGGCAGGGAGCAGCCCGAGTCACCGGAGTGGACACCCGCTTGTTCGATATGCTCCATGATGCCGCCAATCACCACGTCGGTACCATCACAGACCGCGTCCACGTCCACTTCGGTGGCGTCATCGAGGAAGCGATCCAGCAGCACCGGCGACTCGTTGGAGACGCTGACCGCATCATTGAAGTAACGGCGCAGATCCTGCTCGTCGTAGACGATCTCCATCGCCCGGCCACCCAGCACGTAGGAGGGACGCACCACCAGGGGGTAACCGATGCGCTCCCCCTCTCGAACCGCCTGTTCGACCGTGGTCACTGTGCTGTTCTCCGGCTGTTTCAGCCCGAGTCGCTCAACCGCCTGCTGGAACCGCTCGCGGTCCTCGGCGCGGTCGATGGCATCCGGCGAGGTACCGATAATGGGTACGCCGGCCGCCTCCAGAGCGCGGGCCAGTTTCAGCGGAGTTTGGCCGCCGTACTGGACGATCACTCCTTTGGGCTGCTCCACCCGGACGATCTCCAGCACATCCTCCAGTGTGATCGACTCGAAGTAGAGGCGATCCGAGGTGTCGTAGTCGGTGGAAACGGTTTCCGGGTTGCAGTTGACCATGATGGTTTCGTAACCATCTTCGCGCATCGCCAGGGCGGCATGAACACAGCAGTAGTCAAACTCGATGCCCTGACCGATTCGGTTCGGGCCGCCACCGATCACCATGATCTTGTCCCTGTCGGACGGGTTCGCTTCACACTCCTCCTCATAGGTGGAGTACATGTAGGCGGTATCGGTGGCAAATTCGGCGGCACAGGTGTCAACGCGCTTATAGACCGGGAAGAGCTCATGCTTGTGGCGCAGTTTGCGCACCTCACCCTCAGACACACCCAGCAGGGTGGCCAGGCGGGCATCGGAGAACCCTTTGCGCTTGAGGGTACGCAGGAAGTCGTAGTCGAGCTCGGCCATGCCGCGCTCCTTCACCTGCTCCTCCAGCTTCACCAGCTCCTCAATCTGGACCAGGAACCAGGGGTCGATGTTGGTGATCTTGAAGATCGCCTGCATGGACAGCCCGGCTCGGAACGCATCGGCGATGTACCAGGGGCGCTCAGCGCCCACATCCTGGAGCTCGTGACGGATCTTGGCCAGCGCTTCCGGTTGGTTAATGTCAACGATGGGATCAAAGCCGGTCATACCGGTTTCCAGGCCACGCAGCGCCTTCTGCATCGATTCCTGGAAGGTGCGGCCGATCGCCATCACTTCGCCAACGGACTTCATCTGGGTGGTCAAACGATCATTGGCACCGGAAAACTTCTCGAAGTTGAAGCGCGGGATCTTGGTGACTACGTAGTCGATGGAGGGCTCGAAAGAGGCCGGTGTGGCGCCGCCGGTGATGTCGTTGGACAGCTCATCCAGGGTAAAGCCCACGGCCAGCTTGGCGGCGATCTTGGCGATGGGGAAGCCCGTTGCCTTGGAGGCCAGGGCGGAGGAGCGGGAGACTCGAGGGTTCATCTCGATGATCACCATACGGCCATCTTTGGGGTTGATCCCAAACTGGACGTTGGACCCTCCGGTCTCGACACCAATCTCACGCAGTACCGCCATGGAGGCGTTACGCATCAACTGGTACTCCTTGTCGGTCAGGGTCTGGGCCGGCGCGACGGTGATGGAGTCACCGGTGTGCACCCCCATGGGATCGAAGTTCTCGATGGCACAGACGATGATGCAGTTGTCCGCCCGGTCACGAACCACCTCCATCTCGTACTCTTTCCAGCCGATCAGGGACTCATCGATAAGGAGTTCATTGGTGGGAGAGAGATCCAGACCACGGGTACAGATCTCTTCGAACTCTTCCCGGTTGTAGGCGATACCGCCGCCGGTGCCGCCCATGGTGAAAGAGGGACGGATGATGCAGGGGAATCCCACCTGATCCAGGACGCCGTAGGCCTCCTCCATAGAGTGGGCAATGCCAGCGCGGGGGCACTCGAGGCCGATGGACTTCATCGCCTTGTCAAAGCGGGAACGATCCTCCGCCTTGTCGATAGCATCGGCGGTAGCACCGATCATCTCTACGCCGAACTCCGCCAGTACGCCCTTGGCTTCCAGCTCCAGGGCGCAGTTCAAGGCTGTCTGACCGCCCATGGTGGGCAATACCGCATCCGGGCGCTCCTTGGCGATGATGTTGCGCACCACCTCCCAATGGATCGGCTCGATATAGGTGGCATCCGCCATCTCAGGATCGGTCATGATGGTGGCCGGGTTGGAGTTAACCAGAATCACCCGGTAACCCTCTTCACGCAGCGCCTTGCAGGCCTGGGCGCCGGAGTAGTCAAATTCGCAGGCCTGGCCGATCACGATTGGACCTGCACCCAGGATCAGAATGCTTTTAATGTCTGTACGTTTTGGCATCGTCTTCTTCTCGGTACGCTTACTTGCCAGCCTTAAACTGGGCCATCAATTCGATAAAGTGGTCGAACAGCGGTGCCGCATCGTGCGGGCCCGGGCTCGCTTCCGGGTGCCCCTGGAAGGAGAACGCCGGCTTATCGGTGCGGTGGATTCCCTGCAGGGAACCATCAAAGAGACTCTTGTGGGTCGCGCGCAGGTTGGCGGGCAGGGTCTCCTCATCCACGGCAAAACCGTGGTTCTGCGCGGTGATCATCACCACGTTGTTATCCAGGTCCTTCACCGGGTGGTTACCACCATGGTGACCGAACTTCATCTTCACGGTCTGGGCACCGGAGGCCAGAGCCAACAGCTGGTGGCCCAGGCAGATCCCGAACAGGGGGATCTCGGTATTGAGCAGTTCGGTGATCGCCGCAATGGCGTAGTCACAAGGCTGCGGGTCCCCGGGGCCGTTGGAGAGGAAAACCCCGTCCGGTTGCATCGCCAGCACTTCGGCCGCCGGTGTTTGCGCCGGCACCACGGTCACGTCACAGCCACGGTCCACCAGCATCCGCAGGATGTTCTGCTTCACCCCGTAGTCATAGGCCACCACCTTGTAACCCAGCTCGGAGGCAGGGGTGTCAGACGGCAGGCCACCGATCAGTTTCCAGCTGCCTTTGCGCCAGCTGTATGGCGTGGTAATCGTCACCTCTTTTGCCAGGTCCATCCCCTTCAGGCCCGGGAAGGCGTGGGCGGCCTGCAAGGCTTCCTGTTCAGCCTCCTCCACATTTTCAACCCCCGCAATGATGGCACCATTCTGTGCCCCTTTTTCGCGCAGAATGCGGGTCAGCTTGCGGGTATCGATATCGGCGATGCCGACGATGCCGTGGCGCTTAAGGTAATCAGAGAGGGATTCTTCATTGCGGAAATTGGAGGCCAGGGCGGGGAGATCGCGGATGACTAGGCCTTGAGCATGGATTCGGTCGGATTCGACATCTTCGGAGTTGGCACCGGTGTTGCCAATGTGGGGATAAGTGAGCGTGACGATCTGTTTGGAATAGGATGGATCCGTTAGGATCTCTTGATAGCCGGTCATGGAAGTGTTAAAAACGACTTCTCCCGATGACAAACCGTCTGAACCTATGGATTTACCACGGAATACGGTCCCATCCTGGAGCACTAACAGGGCAGTTTTGTTCAACTTGACCTCCCACCAGATATATTTATAAGTTATTGTTTATTAGCCAAACAAAGGCATTCCTTACCTTCGCTTTTTATATTTTTGGCAAATTCCGCGCATTCTAACAGCGAAGTTACCATTTGCCTACATCAAACTGAAAAAAAGGCCCACCGAAGTGCGCCTTGATCTCTCTGAAACTAAACGGCCTTAAAGCCCAACACCTGCTGCATATCGTAGAGTCCAGGACTCTGATCCACCAACCAAGCGGAAGCCCGCATCGCCCCGTTTGCAAAGGTCATGCGGCTGGACGCTTTATGGGTGATCTCCAGTCGCTCACCGATGTCCGCAAACAGCGCGGTGTGCTCGCCGACAATGTCCCCGGCCCGCACGGTTGAGAACCCTATGGTCTGGGGATCTCGCTCCCCGGTGATCCCCTCCCGACCGTAGATGGCGCACTGGGACAGGTCTCGCTCCAGTGTTTCGGCAATCACCTCCCCCATCTTCAGGGCCGTCCCCGAGGGCGCATCCTTCTTGAAACGGTGGTGCCCTTCGATGATCTCGATATCGCTGTAACGGCCCATCACATCCGCCGCCACCTCGAGCAATTTGAACATCAAATTGACCCCGACCGCCATATTGGGCGCCAGCACCACTGGGACACTATTAGCGGCCTCGGCAATCTGCACCTTCTGCGCATCATCAAAGCCCGTGGTTCCAATCACCATCGGCTTGTTGTGGCTCACACAATACTGAAGAAATGACAGGCTGGACTCCGGCGAGGTGAAGTCGACAAGCACGTCGAAATCCTGGTTGACCGAGGCCAGATCACCCGAGAGCTTGACGTCGGCATGCCCCCTGGCCACCAACTCACCGGCATCACAGCCGATCAGGGTTGAACCGGACCGCTCAATGGCGGCGCCCAAGGCCACACCAGGATGGGCTAAAGCGGCTTCAATCAATGTCCGGCCCATTCGGCCACTGGCACCGGTAACGGCGACGCGGATATCTCCCACGATTCTCTTCCTCTGCCTTTTGAATAGGGGGAACTATAAAGCCTTTGTGACCAACAAAAAAGGGAAGCCGAAGCCTCCCTTTTTCTACCATCGAACCCGTTACAGGATCTCCAGCAGTTCCACTTCAAATACCAAGGCGGCATACGGCGGAATCGCGCCACCAGCACCCTGCTCGCCGTAAGCCAGGTGGTGCGGAACATACAGCTTCACCTTGGAACCGACCGGCATGGTCTGCAGGGCTTCGGTCCAGCCAGCGATAACACCGCCAACTGGGAAATCTGCCGGCTGACCGCGCTCAACAGAGCTGTCAAACACTCGGCCGTCGGTGAAGGTGCCGTGGTAGTGGCAGCGAACGGTAGACTCACGGGTCGGCGTTTCGCCTTCACCCTGCTTAAGCACTTCGATCTGCAGGCCAGACTCGGTCACGGTCACTTCATCACGCTGCGCATTTTCGGCCAGGAAAGCTTCGCCTTCCGCAGCAGCGGCTTTGGCTTTCTCTTCGGCCTCGGCACGCATACGCTCGGAGATAACTGCGAACGCCTGTTGCAGCTGCTCTTGAGGTACCTGGCTGGCGACGCCATTCAGGGCATCGGCCAGGCCAGCCTGCACGGCGGCAACGTCAACGCCCTCAAAGCTCTGGCTTGCCAGCTGTTCGCCCATCTGACGACCGACGCCGTAGCTTACTTTCTGTTCAACAGACTCAAAAGTCATGGTTACTTCCCATTTTTGGAGTGCATAAAGGCCGCAGTGTAACAGCTTTCCCCCGCCGTTTTTACCCATTTGGGACACCCGCACTCAGAGTCTGATGCCACTAAACCGGGGTGAACATTCCGCATTCGTGGCCGCGCTCAGGTGGGCCTGTTCAGGAGGGCTGATTTGAAACAAAACCGAGGCCGCTCACCAGCACAAGCGGCCTCAGGCGCCAGCACCACTTCGGCAGGCGACCAGAGCGCACCCGGCGCATTTGAACGACGGCACAGCGCAGAAGTCCGCTTCCGGGCACCTCAGTCTGGCGCTTTACAGGTGGGTTTTCGCCCCTGGGCCAGCGCCTTCTGGTATATGGGCACGGCGTCACTCTGCAGTGAGGAAAGCTGGCTTATCCGGGTCTGACTGGAAGGGTGGGTTGAAAGAAATTCCGGGGGCGCACCGCCGGATGCCTTGGCCATGTTCTGCCACAGGGTCACCGCAGCAGAAGGGTCGAACCCCGCATACGCCATCAGGGAGAGGCCGATAACGTCGGACTCACTCTCCTGCTGACGGCCAAAGGGCAGCATTATCCCCACCTGAGCCCCAAGGCCAAGGCCAGCCATGATCAGATCGGAGTTCTCGGTACCGGACGCCCCCAGTGCCACCTGGGCGATCTGGAGCCCGGCATTGGTCAACTGGCCCCGGGAGACCTGCTCATTGCCATGATCCGCCAGCACGTGGCCAATCTCGTGCCCCATTACTGCCGCCAGCTGGTCTGGCGTCTGGGCGACATCGAGTAAGCCGGTATAAACGCCGATGTGGCCTCCCGGCAGGGCAAACGCGTTCACCTGCTTCGACTCGAACACCACCACTTCCCAGCGCTCAACCTGACCCGGATCCACCTGCGCCAACACGCCAGGTGCGGTCAGCGCATCGGCAACGCACTGCACATAGGCATTGACCCTGGCATCGGTGGATCGCGTCTCCTGCTGTTTAATTTTTTCAAACGACTGCGCACCGAGCTCCCGCATCTGGTCAGCGGAAAACATCAACATCTGATCGCGCCCGGTAGGCGACTGATGGGTGGCACAACCGACCAGCAGCGTCATGATCACGCCAGATAACAGCTTTCCCTCTGCTCGCATCCTCACTTCCTTAATTTGAGAACCCATGGTGAGAGAAACTTTACCGAACTCCCCCCACTGGAAACCATCTTTTCCTTTCGAATGGGAAAATTCCTGGGTACCAACACACCAGGCCACCTCAAAGGTGGCCTGGTAGCAGTGCACAAGAGAGGTTGGAGCTCTGTTCAGCGCGGAGCTAAGACGCCCCATAGCGAATGCCAGGTGTCATCAAGAGGCGGTTACCCGGTCACCAGCCCCCCGCAGCCGGCGCCGTTGGCCTCGCCCCCGGCGGGTTGACCAAACCGCTCCGGCCAGCAGCAGCCAAGAAACAAGATTCAGCGCACCTCCACCACCGGAACCGCTGGAGGCGGGCCCCTGCAACTGGTCCGGTCCCTGTTCGGCGGGTGTTGCACTTAACTCATAGTTGAACTCCGGCATCGCGCTGGTATCGAGCTTATCGCCGTAGCGAGCGCCCACGTATACGGTTCTGACCTGCTCGCTGGTGGTTGTAGGAAACAGGTGCAGAGTGACTCGCTTCTCCGTCTCACCGGCCATGAAGATCACTCGTCCAGTGAGGTCGAGCTCATACTCGACGCCCTCCTCCAGCCCGACCGCGCGGCTGTATACCACCACACTGCTGTCGGTCTCCAACGCTGCGGCATTGCCCGAAGCATCCTGGAGCGCGATCCGGCCCTCGACCCAGGTATCGTCCCCTTCAGCACGAACGTCGAGCCGCTCTGCGACCACCACCGCCAGGGTCTCCATCGGAGGGCGAACCCCACCGCCACCGATTAGGGTGCCCCAGTCGGACTCAACCGCCGCCTCCCCCGCCACCGCCTTGGCGATCAACGACGCCTCCTCGGTCGAAAGGTAGGGAGATTGATAGTCCGAAAAGGCAGTAACGCCGTCACACATGATCGAGCGGGACTCGGCGCTGCATTGGCTATCCTCGGGATGAACCATACCAAGCAGGTGGCCCAGCTCATGGGCCAAAAGCACGTCTGCCTCATTGGTATTGGTATACCCCAGGGTCGCCACCTGGTTTCCCTGGGCATTGCCCAACACGGAGAGCGGACGGTCCGCTTCGATCACCAAAACCACGATATCGGCACCGTACTGGGTCATCAGACTCAGCTCCCGCGAAGGCAGCTGCTGATGCAGACTGTCCATCATCTCGTAGGTGATCGTCGATGACTTCTCTCCTGCGGCGAAGCGCTCGCTTCGCTCGGAGTTGCCCGTCGCTGCAACGTTGACGACGCGATACTCCAGTGTCGTCGACGTAGAGGCAAAGATGGTATTGGCGATCTCGACCCAGTGTAAAATTGACCTGTTGACCTCAGCATCACCGTGGTTTTCCAGCACCAGGTCATCGACGACAAAGAGGAGATCCACTCTCTGATCGGCAGCGATGGCAGGCTGGCAAAACAGGACGAATAGCATCAGCAGGCAGTATCGCAGTAGTCGCATAACACTTTCCTTCTTGATGGGGGAACGAACCGATGCAGGGTTCGGCCATAAAGGCAGTGAATAAAGCAATAGATGACTCCGTCAGAACCTGTGCTCCGGTGCACTCCATCGCCCCACCCCGAGCCAGCTCTCGGCTACAGGCCCAGGGACTGAGCCCCCCTACTGCGCCATCTCCGTCTCCCCTCGCAAAAATTCTGCCCCAAAAAAACCGCCTCCTGAAAAGGAGGCGGTTTTTGATTCGATGCCTTGATGCCGGCTTAGCTGGTCAGATCATCAAAGAACTTTTTCACCCCGTCGAAGAACCCTTCCGCCTTGGGCTTATGACGCTTCGAGGAGGCGGCACATGTCTCTTCCAGTTCGCGCAGCAGCTCTTTCTGACGCTCAGTCAGGTTAACCGGGGTCTCGATGATCACCTTGCAGATGAGATCGCCAACCGCGTGGCTGCGAACGGATTTAACGCCCTTGCCGCGCAGTCTGAACATGCGCCCGGACTGGGTTTCCGCCGGCACCTTGAGGGAGACCCGGCCATCCAGGGTCGGGACATCGATCTCGCCACCGAGGGCGGCATTGGCAAAGGAGATCGGCACTTCGCAGTACAGGTTGTTGCCATCGCGGGTGAAGATCGGGTGATCCTTGATGTGTACCTGGACATAGAGGTCCCCCGCCGGGGCCCCCATCTCACCCGCTTCCCCTTCACCCGCCAGGCGGATGCGATCCCCGGTATCCACCCCGGCAGGAATGGTCACCGAGAGAGTCTTGGTCTTCTCGACCCGCCCCTGGCCGTGACACTTGCTGCAGGGATCTTTGATCACCTTGCCACGACCGCCACAGGAGGGACAGGTCTGGGCCACGGCAAAGAAGCCCTGGCGGATCTGAACCTGGCCCTGGCCATGACAGGTACTACAGGTGGTGGCACTGGTGCCCTTCTTGGCGCCGGAGCCATCACAGCTGTCACAGGTAGAGAGTGACGGGATCTTCAGTTCCCGCTTGCAGCCCTTCACCGCCTCTTCCAGCGAGAGCTCCAGGTTGTAACGCAGGTCCGAGCCGCCCCGAGCCTGCTGGCGTCCGCCGCCACGACGGCCACCGAAGATGTCGCCGAACACATCACCAAAGATGTCGCCGAAGTCCGCTCCGCCGGCACCACCGCCGAAGCCACCACCACGGTTCGGGTCCACGCCGGCATGACCAAACTGGTCATAGGCGGCGCGCTTCTGATCGTCGGTGAGGATCTCGTAGGCCTCCTTGACCTCCTTGAAGGACGCTTCCGCTTGAGCATCCCCGGGGTTGCGGTCCGGGTGGTACTTCATGGCCAGACGCTTGTAAGCTTTCTTGATATCGCGTTCGCTGGCGTCGCGGGCCACGCCCAGCACTTCGTAATAATCGCGTTTAGACATTTGTTTGCCGTTATCCCTTGTTGGATAGCAAAACGGGCGGCCGGGAAAGGCCGGTCGCCCGCTTATTTAGAGTTTAGAAGGGGAAGACAAGAGGTTACTTCTTGTCGTCTTTAACTTCTTCAAACTCAGCGTCAACCACGTCATCAGCGGTCTTGGCCTGAGCAGACTCACCACCCTGAGCGGCCTGTGCCTTCTGCTGGGCGATCTCCATCAACTTGGCGGAGGCCTGGATAAGCTCCTGGGTCTTCGCTTCGATGGCTTCCTTGTCACTGCCTTTGCAAGCCTCTTCCACAGCCTTGGCCGCTTCTTCGATCTTGCTCTTATCCTCGGCAGGCAGGGCTTCACCGGCCTCTTCCACCTGCTTGCGGGTAGCATGCACCAGACCATCTGCCTGGTTGCGCGCCTGAACCAGCTCTTCGAACTTCTTGTCCTCTTCCGCGTGAGCTTCGGCTTCGTTCACCATGGCGTTGATCTCATCCTCGGACAGGCCGGAGGAGGCCTTGATGGTGATCTTCTGCTCTTTACCGGTGTTCTTGTCCTTGGCAGATACGTGCAGGATACCGTCGGCATCGATGTCGAAGGTCACTTCGACCTGCGGCATACCACGGGGCGCCGGCTGGATCCCCTCCAGGTTGAACTGACCCAGAGACTTGTTGCCCTGTGCCTGCTTACGCTCACCCTGCAGCACGTGGATGGTCACGGCAGACTGATTGTCCTCGGCGGTAGAGAACACCTGGGACTTCTTAGTCGGGATTGTGGTGTTCTTCTCGATAAGCGCTGTCATCACGCCACCCATGGTCTCGATACCCAGGGAGAGCGGAGTCACATCCAGCAACAGCACGTCTTTCACGTCACCGGCAAGAACGCCCCCCTGTACTGCGGCACCCATGGCCACGGCTTCGTCAGGGTTCACATCTTTACGCGGCTCTTTGCCGAAGAAATCTTTTACCGCCTGCTGAACTTTCGGCATCCGGGTCTGACCACCCACCAGGATGATGTCGTTGATCTCGGAAACGGAGAGGTCGGCATCCTGCAGGGCCACTTTCAGCGGCTCCAGGGAGCGAACAATCAGGTCCTCCACCAGGGATTCCAGCTTGGCACGGGTTACCTTGATGTTCAGGTGCTTCGGACCAGTGGCATCGGCAGTGATGTAGGGCAGGTTGACGTCAGTCTGCTGGGCAGAGGAGAGCTCGATCTTGGCTTTCTCCGCCGCCTCTTTCAGACGCTGCATCGCCAGCGGATCATTCTTCAGGTCGATCCCCTGCTCGCTCTTGAAGGCGTCCGCCAGGTAGTTGATCAGACGGTTGTCAAAGTCTTCCCCACCCAGGTGAGTATCACCGTTGGTCGCCAACACTTCGAAGGTGTGCTCGCCGTCCACTTCGTCAATCTCGATGATGGAGATATCGAAGGTACCGCCACCCAGGTCATAGACAGCAACGATGTTATCGCCCTGCTTTTTGTCCATGCCGTAGGCCAGGGCCGCGGCGGTCGGCTCGTTGATAATACGCTTGACCTCCAGGCCCGCAATACGACCGGCATCTTTAGTCGCCTGGCGCTGTGCGTCGTTGAAGTAGGCTGGTACGGTAATAACCGCTTCTGTCACCTCTTCACCAAGGTAGTCCTCTGCGGTTTTCTTCATCTTTTTCAAGACTTCCGCAGAAACCTGAGGGGCAGCCATCTTGTTGCCATGCGCTTCGACCCAGGCGTCGCCATTGTCCGCTTCAACGATCTTGAACGGCATGATGTTGATATCACGCTGCACCACTTCGTCTTTGAAGCGGCGGCCAATCAGTCGCTTGATCGCAAACAGGGTGTTGTGCGGGTTGGTTACTGCCTGACGTTTCGCCGGCTGGCCCACCAAGATCTCACTGTCGGTGTAAGCAATAACAGAGGGGGTGGTGCGGTCGCCTTCGGCGTTTTCAATTACACGCGGCTTGCCGCCATCCAGAATAGCCACACAGGAGTTGGTGGTGCCCAGGTCAATACCGATGATCTTACCCATCGAGTGCCTCCAAAAATCTTGAAACAACGCGGTTCTTAAGTATTAAGGGGTATTTGGGGTTGATGTCCGACGCTTTCAAGCACTCGCCACCAACTTTTTTCACCCCTCTGCTGACAAGGTAAATGGGGGCGCCCCAACGGCTTTCAAGGGCAGGCCGGGAAAAAAGTTCATCGGCGCCACCACGGCGGCGTTACCGCGGGTATAATTGCGCCCTTCGCGCCAACGCACCGAACGACAAAGGTGTGGGGGACAATAATCGTTCACGGTCCCAGACCAGGCTTGGAGGTAAAGGGTGAAAAATCAACGTCGGGCAATGCAGTTGGGGCTGATGGCGGTACTGCTGTGGTCCACGGTCGCCACCGCCTTCAAGCTCTCGTTGAGTTACATGACCCCGGCGCAGCTGCTGCTCTTTGCCAGTTTCAGCAGCGCGATTGCCCTTACCGGGATCCTTGCCTACCAGGGCCGATTAGGCCTGCTGAGAGTGCAGTGGCGTAAGACCCCAGCTCTTTTCATCAAAGCCGGCGTGCTCAACCCCTTCCTCTACTACCTGACCCTGTTTGCCGCCTACGACCGGCTGCCGGCCCAGCAGGCTCAGGCCCTTAACTACACCTGGGCCATTCTCCTGAGCCTGCTCGCTGTGCCGATGCTGGGCCAACGCTTGCGCTCCTGGGACCTGCTGGCGGCCCTGTTGGCATACACCGGAGTGGTGGTGATCGCGACCGGTGGCGACCTGCTCCAACTGCAGTTCGACAATCCCGTAGGCGTCGGGCTGGCGCTGTTGTCGACCCTATTCTGGTCGCTCTACTGGATCGTCAACACCAAGGACAGCGGGGATCCCACCGCCAGCCTGCTGCTGAGTTTCCTGATCGCCATCCCGCTGATTGCACTTGTCTGCCTCTGGCGCGGAGAACTGGTTCTCCCCCCCTGGCAGGGCATTGTCGGCGCACTCTATGTGGGCCTGTTCGAGATGGGGCTGACATTCGTGCTCTGGCTCAGTGCCATGCGCAGCGCGACCCATACCGCCCCCCTCTCCAACCTGGTGTTCCTGGGCCCCTTCCTGTCGCTCTTTTTCATCAGCCGCTTCCTTGGCGAAGCGATCGCCATGAGCACACTGGCAGGCCTCGGATTGATCGTCGTTGGCCTGGCAATCCAGCAACTGGGGCCAAGGTGGCGTCGCCAGGACGCCACCGCGAAGCCCTGAACCTTGGGCGATGACAATCTTTTTCTCAGAAAGTTGTTTCGACATATCCGGTGCTTGCAGCGGATCCCTGCAACTGCTTATGCTTGGGATTGGGTGCAGGGATTGATTGCCCCTCCGATGTGTGGAGAATGGCCGCCCAAAATCAATTTGCCGGGAGCGGGGAACAAGGTGCAAAACTGGAAATGGGGGCTGTTCGCGCTGTTGCTGCCCGCCCTGAGTTGGGGGCAGGCGCGAACCGTTGAAGAGGTGATGGAACACTTCGGGCCGGTGGCTCGGGAGCGCCTGTTTGATTACTGGCAACAGCTGCCTTTTGACATGGAGATCCGGGCCGCCAAGTGGGTTGCCATCAAGGATGCCCAGCGGATGGAGGTCTGGCTGCAGGATCAGGGCCTGAACTGGCACAAGTTGCGGGACTACCCCATCCTGAAACTCAGTGGCAGCCTGCGCCCCAAGATGCGCGAAGGAGACCTTCAAGTCCCTGAAGGGGTGTACCGCATCGATGCAGCCAACCCTAACAGTGCTTTCCACCTTTCGCTGCGCATCGATTACCCCAACCGGTTGGATCGCCTCTACGGTGAGTTGGAACAGCGGGATGCCCTGGGTAACAACATCTTCATCCACGGTCAGGAGGTCTCCTGGGGGTGCCTGGCCATGGGCGACGACAACATCGAGGAGTTGTTCGTTCTGGCCCACGATATTGGTCTGAACAACATCGAGATGGTGATCACCCCCCGGGATCCCCGCCTTGAACCGCTGATCCGCCCCGCCGGCGTCCCGGAGTGGGTGGAGCAGAAATACGACAAGATACAGGCCAGCCTGGCGGAGTTGCAGACCCCTGTAACCATGGTCAGTCGATAACGCTTCGCGCAGCCTAGAAATAACAACGCCTCCCAAGGGGAGGCGTTGTTATTTGGTTCAATCAGCAAGGTGTTAGCCCTGGGACACCATCACCATGGCAGGGCGCAACAGGCGCCCATTGAGGGTATACCCCTTCTGCATCACCGTCATGACCGTATTGGCCGGGTGATCGGGGCTCGGAACCATGGAGATCGCCTGGTGCAGTTCCGGGTTAAATTCATCACCCTGGGGATCAACCGGCTCAATACCAAACTTGGCGATGCTGGCGAGGAAACTCTTCTGGGTCAGCTCTACCCCTTCAAGCACGGGCTTCACCAGCTCCTCCTCCCGGTTAGGGATCTCCAGTGCGCGCTCTAGGTTATCCAGGATAGGCAACAACTCGGAGGCAAACTTCTCCAAAGCAAACTTACGAGCTTTTTCAATATCTTGAGCAGTGCGACGGCGAATGTTTTCCACCTCGGCGGCGGCACGGACCACAGAATCTTTCTGATTGTTGATGGTCTCTTTCGCTGCCGCGAGCTCTGCCTCCAACTCCGCGATACGCTGCACGTTAGGATCAACCTCTACCGCGTCCTGCTTCACCTCTTCGGCTTCCACCTCCGCGGCCTGCTCATTATTAATCTCTTCTTGATCCACTACTTTTTGCTGCTCGTCGCTCATCACAACTCCGCCAAACCACTTTATTCACGAAAACACTGAGCCTATTATGGGGACGAAATCTGCCACTTCAAGGCCCCTCTGGCCCGGAAAATCGATGACCAAAACCTTTCATACCATCGGCCTCATCGGCAAGCCCAACCACGAGGGCGCCAATCAGACCATAGAGTTACTCTACCACTGGCTTACGGGCCAGGGCTACGAGGTGCTGCTTGAGCAGCGGGTCGGAAAGCAGCTGGAGGATGTCGAAGCCCAGAACCTGCCCCTTAACGAGTTGGGGGAGCGATGCGACCTGGCCATTGTGGTCGGAGGTGACGGGAATATGCTCGGCGCTGCCCGGGTGCTCTCCCGGTACGATGTGGCGGTTATCGGGGTGAACCGGGGCAATCTCGGTTTCCTGACCGACCTGCCGCCGGATGGCTTCGAATCACCCTTGAGTAAAGTGCTGGATGGCGAATTTGACACCGAGCATCGCTTTTTGCTGCAGGCGGAGGTGTATCGTCACGGTGAACTCAAAGCCTCCAACAGCGCGGTCAATGAAGCGGTCCTCCACCCGGGGCGGGTCGCCAATATGATCGAGTTCGAGGTCTATATTGATGGGCAGTTCATGTACAGCCAGCGCGCGGATGGCATGATCGCCTCGACGCCGACCGGCTCCACCGCCTACGCCCTCTCCGCCGGCGGGGCAATCCTGACTCCGAATCTTAATGCCCTGATCCTGGTACCGATGTTCCCCCACTCCCTCTCCGGCCGCCCTATCGTTGTCGACGGCAACAGCGAAGTGAAGCTGATCGCCTCCCCCGAGATGGGTGATCGGCCGTTGGAGGTCAGCTGCGACGGTCATGTTACCCTTGCCGCCCTGCCCGGCGACGAGATCATCATCCGCAAAGCGGACCATGCCCTGCGCCTGATCCATCCCAAGGGACGCAACTACTTCGAAGTCCTGCGCAGCAAGCTAGGCTGGGGCAGCAAACTGTTCTAAACGGCTCCTCTTCCCCTCCTCTACGCCCAGATATAGGAGGCACATCCCTCTTTAATGACGCTCGTAAACCGTCGAACTTACCTCTTCCCTCCCTCATCAATCCGCGCTTTCAATAGCGGAGGCTTCCGACCCTCCCGGGGCCGATGAAATTTTCTTGCCGCCGGCCTTTACTGCACACACATTCCCCATATACTGTCTCCATATACAGTGTTTATTCATACAGTACTTCGACAAGGATGCAGTATGCTCACTCAGCTGACCGTCAGTCACTTTGCCATCGTGAAATTTTTGGAGCTGGATTTCTGCGCCGGGATGACCAGCATCACCGGGGAAACCGGAGCGGGTAAGTCCATTGCCATCGATGCCCTTGGCCTCTGTCTCGGCGGCCGTGGCGAAGCCAGCATGGTGCGTGCCGGCGCCGAACGTGCGGAACTCTCCGCACGCTTCGAGCTTTCCGCCATTCCGGCGGCACGCCAATGGCTGAAGGATAATGCCCTGGAGAACGATGAAGAGTGCATCCTGCGCCGCACCATCTCCACCGAGGGCCGCTCCCGGGCCTGGATCAACGGTCACCCGGTGCCCCTGGCACAGCTTAAGAGCCTGGGGGAACTGCTGGTCAGTATCCATGGTCAGCACGCCCACCACAGCATGCTCCATGGTGACGTGCAGTTGGACCTCCTGGATCAATACGCCGGACACCAACGACTTATCGATGACTGTCGCCGGGGCTATCAGCGCTGGAAGGAGATCGACAGCGCCATCGAGCGCCTGGAGCAGGCCCAGTCCCAGCGCCAGGCACGCGCTCAACTGCTTGAGTACCAGGTGCAGGAGCTGGACGAGTTTTCCCTACAGCCGGGCGAGTTCGAGCAGATCGAACTGGAGCATAAGCGCCTCGCCAACAGCGGCAGCCTGATGGAGCAGAGCCAACGTGCGCTTTACCTGCTGAGCGAGGGTGAGGACGTGTCGGTACAAAGTCTGCTGTCCCAAGCCATCAGCGAAGTGGAGTCGCTGCATGGAAATGACCCGAGCCTGAGTAACGTCCTGACCATGCTGCATGAGGGGATAATCCAGATCCAGGAGAGCAGCAACGAGCTGGATGCCTACCACAGTAAACTGGAGTTGGATCCGGAGCGCTTCCATGAGCTAGAGCAACGGCTATCCCGGGCCATGAGCCTGGCGCGCAAACACCAGGTTCCTCCCTCTGACCTCGCGGCGCACCACCAGTCCCTGGCGGATGAACTGGTCCAGATGGCCGGCGATGATGACCAATTGCAACAACTGCACAGAGAGCGACAACTGGCCCGGGAGGAGGTCAGCGCGGCGGCCCTCAAGCTGCACAAGAGCCGTCAACGCTACGCCAAGGAACTGGATAAGCTGGTGACCGCCAACATGAAAGCATTGGCGATGCCCCACGCCCGCTTCCAGATCGATCTTCAACATCAGCCTGAACGCCTCAGCGCCGAGGGGGCGGATCGCGTCCAGTTTATGGTTTGCACCAACCCGGGCCAGCCGATGCAGCCCTTGGCACGCACCGCATCCGGTGGTGAGCTGTCCCGAATCGGTCTGGCGATTCAGGTGATCACCGCTCGCAAGGTGGCCACGCCTACCTTAATCTTTGACGAGGTGGATGTGGGGATCTCCGGCCCCACCGCTGCGGTGGTGGGCAGGATGCTGCGTCAGTTGGGACAATCTACCCAGGTCTTCTGCGTCACTCATCTCCCCCAGGTCGCCGGTAACGGTCACCAGCACATGTTTGTTTCAAAACAGACCCAGGGGCGCAGTACGGAAACCCAGATGTTGCCTCTGCAGGGTGAAGCACGAATCGATGAACTGGCCCGTCTGCTGGGAGGCGATGTCATCACGGACAATACCCGCGCCAATGCCAGCGAGCTACTGGTGCACTGAACCCGGTAACGCGCTCGGTAGCGGATGGAAAGGCGCCGTTATCTCCTTGCCGTCCCAGGCACTGGCTGATGCCCTTTTTTTCCCGTGAAACCTTGAGGTATGATGCGCTCCTAAACAAAAAAGCAACGCAGAGAATAAAATGAAGCAGTTTCGGACGCTGGTATTGGCTGCGACCCTCACCACAGCGGTGTCAGGGTGTTCGGTCTTTGATTGGATGGTTTACAAGATCGACATTCCACAAGGGAACTTTATTGAGCAAGTTCAAGTAGATAAGCTGCGTGTAGGGATGACGCCGGAGCAGGTTGAGTTCGTCCTGGGACGTCCTGTGCTTCGTGACAGTTTCGCTTCCGACACCTGGTACTACGTGTATCAGTTTAAGAATGGCCGTACCAATGAATTGACCCGAAAAGAGCTGGTGGTCAACTTCACTGACGGCAAAGTCAGCACGCTCAAGGGAGATTATGAGGTCGGGGATGACTTCTATACCCCATTGGACGCCGGTCGCCCCTAAACACGGTTTTATCTCTAGTCATCTATTTCGGCCGACCCATCCAGTACGAATTTAACGAATAGAACACCCCTTCTGCCATACGGCAGAAGGGGTGTTGAGGGGGGATGAACAAACACCATCAGAATGCCTGAAGTGTTATCTATTTTCTGCCCTCATCGTGGGTAACGGTGACTGTCTTCTTTTCGGAAGTAACATTGCCAGCGTCGTCCTTGGCTTTGAATACGATTGTGTAGATACGATTATCAAGTAAACCTGATCGTTCGGCGCGCAGGAAGATGCGCCCGTCCTCCTTAATATCTATGTCCCGCGAAGTGTTACCATCTCCACGTTCGTTTTCGCTGTCGGCGCTAATTACCGCCTCCAACCAGACATCGGGTGAAGAGTCTTGATTGTCGCTTACTTGAATTTCTACGTCGATTTCTACCATTTATAGATGCCATGCCAGAATTTGGAGGTCGAGAAATGAAAAATGTAAACAAGGCCTTTGATGTGCTGAGAATAGTATTTATTATCCTTAGCCCAATACCGGCCGTCATGTTTAGTTGCTTATATCTATTGGTACAATCTGCGGAGGGATTTGGAGCATTTGGCGTAGCCCAGGTGCTGCTTGTACCAACCACTTTAAGTGTTGCAATGACTCTGGCAGGAGTTATCGTGGCCTTCTGGGCCAAGTACCTAGGCGAAAGGTTAATAGAACTAGTCTTAACAACTCTCTTATCCAGCTCTGTATTGATTTTCATATTCATTATCAAAGTTGTTTTGTGAAAACAGGTATTACTGGCGATACCATTCCTCGGTCATGATATGTCTTCCCGTTCTGCACTCAATGCTAGCATTCCGAGCTAAATACCTAACACAACTTTAAAAAATATAAACATTAACTTTGGACAAATAAAGATAAGAGACCTGCATAAAAAACATTAATAAAAAATAGGATGTATAGTGTTTCGATGTAAATATATGATTAATAAAGGTAGAGAACTGTGCCAGACAGGCTCCGCCTGTGCTCGAACCGACCAGCAAAGAATCTTTGCGAAATCATATAATCTGAGACACCAAATTATTATCAAAGCAGGCCTGGAAAGTTTAATTATTATGCGAACGTCATCGCACCTTGCTGCTTCGCACGAATTAGAGGTTGATTCGACGTACTGACTCACGCCTAACATGAGGAAGATGCTATTGAGGCAGGACTCATCGTCGATAAGAGAAACAGTAAGCGTCATTCGTTGGGACATACGGCCTCCATGCCGATCTTTTAGCTTTGTGGCACACAGCATCTTTACTATGCTTATTACTAAGTCCGCAATAGATATCAGGAAATTCGATATCAACAGTTTCCCACTTTCTCCGAAAGGACATGTAGAAAAGTGAATAACTCTAACGCCATATATATTCTTAGCAGGATACCTAGTGTGTGTAAGTTTTTAAGCGAATGCACCATAAATCTCGACACACCTAGCCGGGGCCAATTTGGTAAATGAATCACCCCGACTTTCATAGACGCATAAAATAAGGATTTTAAGTATCTATCAGACCTTGGCATTACAATTTTTAGGTATCTATAGGACCTTGGGTATTCCACTATGACCTTGCAGACTTTGAATACTTTACCCAGTTCCTCGACCAGATTGAGCAAGCAGAACTTGTGTTTGATGATTAGTTGTGCACTTTCGATCAAAGTTGGTAACCCTCTGTTTTTCCGAACGAAGTGTCTGATTAGGTCTGGTTCAATACTCTTTATCTAAAAAAACGCAGCCTCTCGGCTGCGTTTTTTCTATCGCTTTAAAGGCTACTGGTAAACCTACTGAGCAATCACATGAGCCTTGTATTCCCGGGTATCCAGCGTCAGCAGGAAGTGCTTCAACACGTCGTAACCCAGCAAGCCTTTCGTCTTAACCCCTTTCTGGATCCGGGTCCCGGTTAACACAGGATTAAGCTTCCTCAGGTTAGTGGCCTCCCCTTCCCCTGGGATCACCGTCTCAACCTGCTCCAGCTGGTAGGGGCCAAAGGTCACCAGCGGCATCGAGAACGCTTCCGCCACGGCGCTCTCGTTAACACCCGAGAGATGCTGCAGTTCCTTCTCTTCAGTCACCAACTCATGCTCCAGCGCAAACAGGCGATCCAGCAGGAGGCCACTGCTGGCTCCGGTGTCCAGTGTCAGCCAGACATCTTCGCGATTATCCAGCCGGACCTGAACAGCAGGCAGCGTCGAATTTCGCTCCTGCCGGATCGACAGGTTATCCCAATCCCCTTCAACCGCATCACGGGTCAGCAGTCGCATGCGCTGGTTGGGGTAGTCAAACTGAACAATGAACTCATCAAAGAAAGGCTTGCCGATCAGTACGGGTACACTGCTGTCGACCGAATAGAAACCCATCTTGGTATCGAAACCGAAGAGAGTGATGGGCACGCCGGACGCGGCCTTGGCGCGAGTTTTCCCATAAACGCCCGAGATGGTCATATTGGAAACGTTCAACTGCACCCCGGACTGCTCAGCCACTGCCTCAGAGATGAGATTTATCTCCGCTCCACTGTCGAGAATCGCCTCGACCTCAATGCCGTTTACAGTCATTGGTACATAGATGTGACCATTTTTGAGGGTAAAGTCGAGCCAGGGAGTGACAGCAGCGCTGGTCTGCGCCGTGAGCAGCAATAAGCCCAATGAGAGTATCCATACTTTCATTAGAAAGTTCCTTCTTTCTGGTTAACAACACGTTACAACACTACCTCGCTGCCACAAAAAAGGCGACCCTTTGACCGCCTTTGTGATGATGAAGCGGTGTCACCCGCGGCTGCCAGAAGAGTCTTTGGTTACTCGTCGTTGCGCAACGGATTGAGCTTGCCTCCAGTCACCCTATCCGCACGACCCTCCAGCTTGGCTTTCTCCGCACGACGCTTACGGACCTCCCGAGGATCCGCCAGCAGGGGGCGATAGATCTCGACCCTGTCCCCCGCTTTGAGCGGCTCGGTTAACTTTACCGTGCGACTGAAGATCCCGACTTTTTGGCTGCCAAGGTCGATCTCCGGATAGCGATCAAGGACACCGGACTGGTGGATCGCCTCCTCGACGGTGGCGCCTGTCGGCAACACCATCTTGGTTAGAAACGCTTTCTCTGGCAGCGCATACGCCACCTCAACCTGGATCTGGTCAGCCACCGTACACCTCTTTGGCTCGTGTAGAAAAAGAGTGGACCATCGATTGGGCCAGTTCGTTAAACACCCTGCCGAAGGCTTTCTCCACCAGGACATTGGCAAACTCAAACTGCAGCACCAGCTCGACCTTGCAGGCATCCTCGCGCAACTCGGTGAAGCGCCACACGCCCTCTAACTGTCGAAAGGGGCCGCTCTTCAACTTCATGGTGATACTGCGGTTGGCCTCCAGAGCATTCTCCGTGGTGAAGGTTTGGGCGATCCCCACCTTTTTCACTGATACCGAGGCGATCATGCGCGCATCTTCACGCTCATGTATCTCGCTGTCCACACAGCCGGGCAAGAACTGGGGGTAGGAGGCGACATCGTTGACCAAGTCGTACATCTGCGCGGCACTGAAACGCACCAATGCGCTTCGATTGATTTCTGGCATCTCACCCTCCCATCATTGATGGCCGCATTTTGCCATACCAGTGGCGATACCAAAATGGTTCGCGACAGGTATAATGCGCAGCCTATGGCAAAGAAAAACACGAAAAAATCCCAGCCGACGTCCTCCACTATCGCTCTTAACAAAAAAGCGAAACACGAATACAAGTTCCTGGAGAAGTTCGAGGCGGGTCTTGCCCTTCAGGGGTGGGAAGTCAAATCCATGCGGGCAGGCAAAGTCAACCTGACCGATTGTTACGTACTTATCCAGCGCGGAGAGGCGTACCTGGTGGCGTGTAACATCACCCCACTGAATACCGCCTCCACCCATGTGGTCTGTGAGCCGATGCGTCCCCGCAAGCTCCTGCTGAATAAGCGGGAATTGGAACGGTTGATAGGCCAAGTCGAGCAGAAGGGCCTCACCATAGTGCCCGTCGCCCTCTACTGGAAGAAGTCCTTCGCCAAGTTGGAGATCGCCCTGGCCCAGGGTAAGCAACAACACGATAAGCGCCAGGACAGCAAAGAGCGGGACTGGCAGCGAGAAAAAGCGCGAGTCATGAAAGGAAAGATGCGCTGACGCTGTAGATTCATACAGGAGAAGATTGCCACCTCGCAGGTTCGGTGGTACTCTTCGTCTGTACTTGGGGTCGATTCAGGATTCGACGGGATACTCGAAGCCCAAGGTGCATGCCGTGGGGCGGTTGGCCACGTAAAAAGCCGCAAAAAAATAGTCGCAAACGACGAAAACTACGCCCTCGCTGCCTAATAAGCAGTAGAGTGCCTGCCTCCAACGCCCCGCTTGCTGGCTGAGGATTATAGGCAGTCAAACCCTGCAAGATCGCGTGGAACCTTTGTCCGGAGGTGAAGCGTTAAAACCAATCGGACTCGCCTCGACGAAGCCTGTTGCTCGGCGTCTGAAAAGGTTAACTAAAAGAGTAACTAAGCATGTAGTACCGACGGTGTAGGTGTTTCGGACGCGGGTTCAACTCCCGCCGACTCCACCAAACGCGTTTGATAAAGCCCATCTAAGGCACCACTTAGATGGGCTTTGTTGTTTCTAAAAGCTTTTTCCCTTCCATCCGATTGCCGCTCCCGGCGTGCTGTGCCAACATCGTCGGACCCTTATGACCGTTGAGCCGCTATGGACGCTTACTCCCGCATCGAACATCTTTATCTCGACCTGATAAGCCAGGATCCCAATGCCTGTGTTGAACTGGGCCTGACGCAGCGTCTCGGCGATCTGCCTGACCCCTCGCTCAGTGCTCATCGCGCTGATGCCGAGCGGGCGCAGGAGCTGCTGGACGCGATCGCCCGGTACCCCGATGCCACGGACTTTGACCAGCAACAGGATCTTACCTTGATGGCGCTGACCGCCCAGCGAGTGTGCTTCGAGGCTGAGCTGCGTTACAACGACCGTCCTCACCTAACGCAGCTCCCCCGAGCCGGCGAGACACTCAGTAGCGGGATCTTCCTGCTGGTAGTGGCGGATCCCCGCCCTGCCCACCAGCGGCTCGATGACATCCTCTCTCGCCTTCAGCAGGCGCCAGCGTTCCTCAGCGCCATGTTCAGCCGCCTGGACAGGCCAATCCAGCGCTGGGTGGAGATCGATCTGGAGACCCTCGCTGGCCTGCCGGATCTCTTTGCCAGCATCCAGAAATGGGCGGAGCAGGAAGACTACCCCCAGCTACCAGCCCTTAAGCGGGCAGTGACGGTCGCCGACGACGCCATGGAGCGCTATGCCCGGGCACTGAAAGGGCTTGAAACCGAACAGGCATTCGCCATTGGTCCCCAAAGTGCACAAGCACTGCTGCGCTGTAACGGTATAGAGCAAAGCCTGGATGAAGTTCACCAGTATGCCTGCGACTTCGTACGCCGTACGCGGGACGATATCGAGCGGTTGCGCCAACAACTCTGCACCAAGTATCAACGCCCGGCGTCCACCACAGTGGCGCAACTGCAGGAATTCCTGAACCAACGCTTTGCAGTGGCCACCCCTGACGGGGATCTCCAGACGATACTCGAGCGCTACCACCAGGAGGCAGAGCGGATCGCACAGTTCATCCAGGAGAAGGGGCTGTTTCCGCTGCCTGCCGATCAGGCCATGAACATCATGCAGACCCCCGCGTTCATGGCACCGATGATCCCGGCTGGCGCCATGATGCAGCCGGCGGCATTGCGTCCGGGCACCAAGGTCTCTCAGATCTACCTGACCCTGAGCGAATCCTTGAGAGATGAACATACCGAGCTTGGGATCCCGGTGATGATGGTGCATGAGGGGATCCCCGGGCATCACCTGCAGTTGGCCACCGCCTGCGGCCACCCTTCGCTGGTCCGCCGGGTGTTCCCCGCCATGGAACTGGCCGAGGGCTGGACTACCATGCTAGAGGATTACATGCTCGATCAGGGCCTGATGGGCGACCTGACGGACGAAGCACGTTTTATCGCCAAACTGGATATCAGCCGGATCAGCGCCCGGGTGGCGATCGATCTCTATTTCATGACCGGGCAAACGCGCTACCTGGAGATCGGCTACCCAGTCTCCTTAGAGAGCGATGACCCCTTCGCCAACGCCGGCGTCCTGCTCAAAGCGGTCACCGGATTTACCGATGAACGCGTTCAGGCCGAACTCAACTGGTATTCACAGGAGCGCGGATACCCTCTCTGTTACCTGCTGGGGAATACCCTGGTTTGGAGGCTGAAACGGGAGTTTAACGCCGCTCACTCACACCTGAGCAGCGACGAACAGGACCGAGCGTTTCATGCGCACTTCCTTGAGGCCGGCAACATGCCCCTGGCGATGCTGCGTCAACGCTTTGAGCGTCTCGGTCTGCTGAACATCGACTGAAAATGGCACTCCCGGGCGGGGAACAAAGGAGGCAGACCGGGACAGGCTATCGTTAGGAGAGGATTTATTTCTCCACGACTGACCAAGAGGAGGCGCAGATGAGCGAATTTCGCGAAGAGGAGGATGCACTGGGTTTGGTACGGATCCCTATCGATGCTCTGCATGGCCCCCAAACCCAGAGGGCGCTGGATAACCTGCCTTTTCGCCAGTCGCCCCTGCCCCAGGACTTTATCGATGCCATCTTGATGATCAAGCTCGCCGCGGCCCGCAGCCATGGAGCGCTTAACGCCCTACCCCAGGCCCGTGCAGACGCCATTGCCCGGGCCTGCCAGTCTCTGCTGGCCGATCCCCAGCGTCATCGCCACTTCCCCCTGAGTCGCTTCCAGACCGGATCCGCCACCAGCAGCCATATGAACGTCAACGAAGTGATCGCCACCCTGGCCAGCCAGGCACTGGGATCGCGGCTCCACCCCAATGACGACGTGAACCTCGGCCAGAGCAGCAATGATGTGGTCCCCTCTGCCATTCACATCAGCTGCCACCTGGCGCTGCAGAATCAGCTGCTTCCCGCCCTGGATGAGATCCGCGCGCTCCTTGTCAGGCGGTCCGAGGAGCTGCATGACGTGATCAAGACCGGCAGGACACACTTGATGGATGCCCTGCCCATCCGTTTCAGCCAGTGCTTGCGAAGCTGGGAGTGCCAGCTGGCACACCATCAGAATGCCCTGCAACAGAGCCTGCTCCCCCTGGCTCAATTACCCCTGGGCGGGACGGCCGTGGGCACCGGTATCAACGCCCCTGTGGGTTTTAGGAAACAGGTCCACCAGGAACTGTCCCAGCTTACAAATATCGCACTGTCGCCTGCAGCGCATCCCGGCGCCTTGATATCGGCCCTGGATCCAAGCCTGACCCTCTCCGGCGACCTTAAAGGCGTTGCCTGCGCCCTGGTCAAGATAAGCAACGACCTGCGCTGGATGAACTCCGGGCCCAACGCCGGCATCGGCGAGATCCAACTGCCGGAGCTGCAGCCCGGATCCTCCATCATGCCGGGTAAGGTTAACCCCGTGGTGCCGGAGGCGGTGCTGATGGCCGCCAGCGAGGTGATCGGAAATGACACTACGGTGACCCTGGCTGGACAATCGGGTAACTTCGAACTCACGGTCATGTTGCCCCTGGTGGCGGAGAAACTGCTCGGCAGCATTGCACTGCTCACCGATGCCGTGACACTGCTCAATCGCCAGGCTCTGGCCCGGTTTAGTCTGCGGCATGACGCCATCGAGGCGCCTCTGGCCCGCAACCCCATACTGGTCACCGCCCTGGCTCCCCATATCGGCTACAGCCAGGCGGCAAAGATCGCCAAAACCGCCCAGGCCAGTGGTCGACCCATTTTAGAGGTTGCCAGGGAGATGACGGATCTCGAGTCGGCGTACCTCGAAGCACTGCTCTCTCCCGAGAAGATGGTCGATAACAACGACGCTGCAGACCCCGAAACGGATAGGAAGCCTGGGGCTAGGAACAGCCAAACAGAGAAAAAAGATCGAGAAGACCCGAAGCCTAAAGAGGATTGAGTAAAGGGGAACAAGCGGGAAGAGTTTCGGAACTCACCGAATAGAGCGCCCCGAGGGCAGTTGATCGCAATCAAGAAGAGCTGGCGTGCCGGTTAAGATATGGCACCGCCGGCACAACCTCCCTGTAAGCCAAGTTACGCCGAGATCGGCACCAGGGACTCGTCGTCATCCAGGGTGACCTTCGCGCGCTCAAGACAATACTCCGTCAGAGCTTCAAAAATCTTGTCATTGGCCTGGCGTTGGTGGTCCAGGACATCCGGCAGCGGAGCATCATAGTGCCAGAGCACCGGGAAAGGGTTCGGCTCCCACATTACCAACTCCCCTGCGATCGTCAGGGAGTAATCAAAGGCAACCCAGTCCAACCCCATCCGCTGACGCAGTAATTGCAGCCGCTGGAACTGGGCCCCCTGCTCCTTCAACAGGTAATCACGCTCCAGTGCCAGATGATGCTCATCAAAGCTGCGCTCTGCGGTATGCACACACCAGTGCCGGGAGATCACCAGGTGTCTCGGGTAGCTCTTATCCCCGATCAGTACACAGCGAAACTTGTGAAACCAGCCGTGTTGAGCGGTATCGATGAACTCACAGGCAACCGGTTCGATGAAGGGCATCCGATCGATACGATCGAAGCTCTCGCGGTCTGTGATCAAGTGCATGCGACAACGATGAGCCGCATTGTCTCTGAGGATAAAGGGCAGGCCCAGCTCATCCGTAAGCCGGTCAAATCCGCAGCTGGGCGGACAGGGCACGAAGCGCGCCGCCAGCAAACCCAGCTCTCGTGCAAGAAGGGTCGCTTCGGACTTTTTGGTATTACTGAGAGAGCGTACTGAGTTTATGACCGGGAGTCCCCGTCGTTCATACCAGCGCTCAATCCGACGCACACGACGGTAGAGCGCCAGGGAGCGCTCCTTAACCGGGTCCTGGAGCCAGGGTAAGAGTAATGCGGAACCACGTCGCGGCCTAGAGAAGATGCCTCCCACCACGGTGAAGCGCAGATGCCGATAGAGTTGCGGGCGGTTCTCTTTTAGCCACTGAAAGTAAGCGAAATTAAAGCGACGGTCGTTCTCCACCAACACCTGGAAATGCAGTCCGCCGAAGCAGAACCGTAAGTCTCGCACGTAAAACAGGTACCAGCGTTCGAGCTTTCCCCTGAGGCGTCGCAGTAGTGGATGGCGCTCAGCCGAGCCCGGCGGCGACGATGTCGCATCCTGGTTTTCAGGACTTGCGCCGCCGGCGGCTCCTGGCCAACCGCGCTGGCCGTTTAGCAGGGCGAAAACCCTCGGGGTGAATCGCGCCAGGAACCAGGCGAAACCAACCAGCAGGGTAATGGACAACAGGGGCATCAACAACCAGGTCAACAGCTGGCCCATGGGCCCGGACACCCAGGGCGCCACTAGGTGCTTGAGTAAAACCACCGTGGGGTAGTGACTGGCAAAAAGGAAAAACGCCGCTGGCGCCAGAGGCTGAATTCGATGCACCACTCCGGGTGATGCCCAGACCAGGCGAAGCATTGTCACGGTGCCAAAGAGACGGATCCCACACTCCAGCCAATGCTCAAAAGGCATGGTGCCGACCGGCTGAGTCCAGGCGGGGACAAGGACACGGGTCAGCAGCATCGCCACCAGGCCAGAGCACCAGAACAGGGTACTGCCCGGGATCGGCCCTCGCCATCCATTCAGTGCAACCGCTGCCCCGATGGAAAAGAAAAAGAGGACGTTGGCATTGAACATCAGGGGTGGTTCGTATCCGCTGAGCCACACCATGGCGAGGAAACCTAGGGTGACCAGTGCATGGCGCTTAAGCAGCCAGGCTAGAATGGGAGTCGCCAAAAGGGTCAACACGAGATCATGGATAAACCAGAACTGCAAAGCGACCGGCTGCCCGGTGGCGTCATTGAGCCACCGGTAAAGCGAACGCACGCCGCTGGGGAGGGGGTGTTCTGGCCACTGAAATCCCGTCAATGCCGTGACAATCGCGCCGGGATCTTTGGCGACATTCAATGACTGAACCGCCGCAGGCAAAAGGCCGGCCAGCGCCCACCCCACCAAGAGCCAGAGGGTCAGCCATAAGAGCGAGGGCAGCAGCAGCGTATGAACCCGCCGCCTTAACTTGTCTAGCAGGGGGCGATCACCAAGGAAAAAAAGGTAGCCGGAGATCAGACTTAACAGAGGTACGGCACTGAAAAATAGGTAGAGCACCAGGCTGTTCGCCATCTCCGGAACTAGGTTCGAGAGATCGGCGACGCCGCGAAAGGGGTTGCTGGCAGAGTGGGGTAAGGGGCCGAAGTGGACGTAAACCAGCCCGGCCACCAATAGGAAACGTAACGCCGAAATCCTGCGACTGAGCCATGATTCCAAAGCACAACCCTCTCATATCTATGAGTTAAGGAGTTTAGTTCAGCATGTGGACGACGATTGTGCTTTCTACTCAGCAAGTCGTGTCGGCTATCCCAACACGAAGAATACAACTGGGAAGAAGGCCAATTTATGGTTCCATCACCCAGCGACAGCAAACATTAGATCCAACTAAACTAGTAAAATACAAAGAGGGGAAACAGAGCCGCCCCCTTCGCCCAGATAAACCCCATGGAGTCTGTTTATGCGCCTGATGATTCTCCCCCTGTTGATACTGCCGACGTTGGCCCAAACTGCTCCTGCCCCGGCAGAGAGAGGGGCCCAATTACTCACCCCATTCAAAATGGAGTTGAAACAGACCTTGATGAAGGGCCTGGAGGAGGGGCCAGAGAGCGCCGTTACCCTATGCCAGCAGGAAGCCCCCGCCATCGCCCGTCGGCACTCCAACAACGGTATCCAGATGGGCCGCAGCAGCGACAAGCTACGCAGCCCGGAGAATCGCCCTCCCGCCTGGGTCGAGCCAATCCTGTCCCAGTTCCAGCGGGGCGAGCTCACTCCCGTCACGGTTGAGATCACCAAGGAGACCACCGGCTATGCGGAGCCCATCACCATCGCGCCGCCCTGCTTAGCCTGCCATGGCCAGCAAATCGCCAATGAGACGCGGGCACTCCTGAGCCACTACTACCCGGAGGATGAGGCTACCGGGTACCAGTTAGGCCAATGGCGTGGGCTGTTCTGGGTGGAGTTCCCCACAGAGTCAGCACAAAAAGGCGGTTAGCGGGGAAGACAAAAGTGTTTTAACCCCACCGCCTGTGATTGCGAGAAATGAAAACTGGCACGTGATAGGACCTCGCTGATGCTTCGTGAGCGGTCTGCGACAACACGGAAAGCGCAACGAAACTAAAGACCCGGCGTTGCCCAAGAGAGGAAGTCGATATCACCCAGGGCCGTTGGGCTGGGTGCCAGGAAAAGCACCACTCTCAGTCCATCGGTAAAATAGGGATCCTTGGTGTAGTTAAACTTAGGGTCTTCCCAACTCGCCCGTCCGACCCCTTCCACGTAGCCAACGGCGGCCAAATAGCGGGACGCAACCAGGTCCAGAGTGATGTAGAGCCGGGCTTCGTCGATAACCGGATCAATCTTATGGGTGACCAGGGTCTTGCTGCTGAATTTGATCCCGATATCCCGGCTTATCTGGCCAAGCCACACCGGCTGTCCATCCACCGTCACTGGCGCCAACCAAAGCCTCAGGTGATTACGTTCATCGACGTTACTCCGCGTTTTCTGTAATGCAAAGTCTTGCGCACGGTCGAACAGGTAGAGCGGGGACACCGGTGAGGTACGGTACTGGGCCCCGAACAGTGACGAGCGGACAGTGCGCCAGGCCGAGCCTCGGTGGAGCGTTTCCGTCAGATCCCAACCACGGCGTACCAAAGTAGCAAGCAGGTGTCGGCCATCGCCAACGATCACCAGGTTAAGCGGGTCCCCATCACTGCGTTGATCGCCCCCTAAGGTGCAGCAGGGCAAGGCCTGCAGGTATTGTCGAAAGGCCTCCCTATCCAGTTCACGATACTGCTCTGCTGGATACAGTTTTTCAAAATCGACGCGCACGAAATCCGCTTCAAGCCCGGGGACAAGCTGCGCAAACTCAAAACTGTGGTAGACCTGTTCCCCGAACAGCTCGATGGAGAAGGCTTTAGCCCCGGGGTCTTCGTTAGTAAACACGAAGCCGGACAGGGTTTGTCCCGCGGGGATCACCACGGGTATGTGCTGCTCTAACAGCTGTTGTTGGAGTGCTTCAAAGCTGAGCGAACTGCGTTTACGAAGCCGCCAAGCCACCTCTGAGGGCGCGAAGTAGTCAGGGTCGACACTCAGAAGCTGCAGGACGAGCTCGCTTTGTCCGCCGTTACGGATGGAGATCCAGATGGGTTGAATCCCCTGCTTTTCCATCGGCAATTGGAAATGATGCAGGGCCTCTCCGGCGCTGAGGACAACGGCCGACACCCGGATCTCCCCCCGCTCCTGCTGCTGTGCGCGAAGCCGGTAGTCTGTGGCCTGGGGCTTTGTTGACGATGCACAACCGGCTAGATAGCAAACCAGCAGCACGACCACACATGAGTGCAGGAGATAAAAAGGGCGGGATTTGGAGAGAGATTGGTGGTTCATTGAGCTCGAGAGCCAGTACGTCCGAGTTCAAAGCGTAGCAAAGAGGCGTTCTACTCGATCTGCCTAAGCATCAACGGGCAAGATTCAAGGCGCACTGTGCCCAAAGCCGATGGTGCCTCGCTGAAGCCAGGTAAAATCCAGGGTTTTGATTAAAGGAGAGTATTGACCCGAAACGTTCACTTGAGGGTCGAATTAAGCTTTGGTGGGAGTTCACAACTTCGAGGTAAGTTGGGTGGCGCCCCAGCCACATCCCGGCACATGCGTCCTCCGCGTTGGCTGCTCCCTTCCGGGCCTGACCAGGTGCACGAATTAGCATTGCGAGAGGACCGGGGCACCATAGACAGGTGCGTCCGAAAACGCTGGGGCATTATCACTGGGGGCGAAGCCCGATGCAAGGGACGGCCGAAGAATTCGCCCCGCTCTGTGTGCGTTCGCACACTTTGTCGTCAACCTCGTTCCGGCTCTCTTTCGAACCTGCGCCCTCGACTCAGCACAATCGGGTTAACTGCCTGGCTTGACACCCATCAGCCATAAGTGTGCCGATTGGCCATTCGAAACCATGCCCTGTTTTCTGAACTCAAAGCCCGGTGAGCAACGCCGTAAGCTTTCGCCTCCCGCCGGTTGAGGGTCGATTAAACGCAAGGAATGAGGGAGTTACTTCACCGGTCCACACCTTTGTTTTTGTCTCCCATGCAGCTCTGCGTCTAGAGTCAAAATTCCGATCCACCTTCGGAAACTTCAACAAGGATGTGTCATGAAAAAACTTCTACCGATCTGCCTCGCCCTCCTCTGCCAGCCCGCGCTGGCGGCTGAACCTGTCAATAATCCGGCTGCCTCACCGAGTACTGAATCGGTACACGCCATTGAAAAGGTCAACATCAACACCGCCGACGCCGAAACCCTGGCTGCAGCCCTCATCGGCGTTGGCCCTAAAAAGGCGGAAGCCATCGTCCGCTACCGGGAGCAAGAGGGGGCCTTCCGAACTCCCGAGCAGTTGACGGAAGTCAAAGGGATTGGCGCCCAAACCCTGGCTAAGAACCTGAGCCGCATTCAACTCTGAACTCGGGTATCAGGACGTAAAAAAGGGGAAGCTATCGCTTCCCCTTTTTTACGTCCTGAGCGTTCGATATTCCTTCACAGCACAGATCCCGTGACTACACTTCGTCAGGCTTTCCCACCGTGTATCCCACGCATTTAACAGGAGGTCTTGAGATGCAAGAGTTGGTCAAGAAAGCCGTGATCCCCGTTGCCGGTCTTGGCACTCGCATGCTTCCCGCCACCAAGGCGATCCCCAAGGAGATGCTGCCGGTGGTCGATAAGCCACTCATACAGCATGTCGTCGATGAAGTCGTGGCTGCCGGGATCCGAGAGATCGTCCTGGTCACCCACTCCAGCAAAAACTCCATCGAAAACCACTTCGACACCTCGTTCGAACTGGAGGCCACCCTGGAACGTCGGGTCAAGCGCCAACTTCTCAGAGAGGTGCGGGCCATCTGCCCCGATGACGTTACGGTGATAAGCGTCCGCCAGCATGAGCCCAGGGGTCTGGGCGATGCGATCCTCACCGCCTACCCCATCGTCGGCGATGCCCCGGTCGCGGTGATCCTGCCGGATGTTCTGATCGATCCCTTCGCCTGCGATCTAAGCCGGGACAACTTGGCGATGATGGTGGCACAGTTCCATCAGCGCCAGCGCAGCCAGGTGCTGGTCGAGACGGTACCGCCGGAGCTCACGGGACTTTATGGGATCGCAGACATCGGCTCGCACAGCATCGGCCCCAGCGATTCCGCCCCGATCCAGGCCCTGGTCGAGAAGCCGGAGCCAGAGACGGCCCCATCCAACCTCGCGGTCGTCGGTCGCTACGTGCTCTCCAAGTCGATCTGGCCCTTGCTGAAACAACAGGCGCCGGGGGCCGGAGGAGAGGTGCAACTGACCGACGCCATTGCCAAACTGCTGTCGACCGAATCCGTCGATGCCTTCGCCATGCAGGGGCGCAGCCACGACTGTGGCAGCAAGTTGGGCTACCTACTGGCCAACCTGGAATACGCCCTTCGCCATCCGGCTCTCAGCGAGCCCCTGCGGCAGCGGCTGAACGAGATCGCCCACTCTCCGGAGCCCTCCCCCTAACCGGTTGGTCAGCAAAAAATGAGTTAGGCGGTGGATTTTTTTCCCTATCAGCGGCATAGTCCCTGCTTGGCAGGGGCGTGCTGTCGCCACCGCCTCACCCAATTGCCTTGATTTATAACCGGAAAGATCCGCCACCATGTTTGGAAAAAATAGCAAAAGCCGCGCTTCATCTACCCTCACCTACATCGCCGAAGACTGCCGCCTCAAAGGGGAACTGACCCTCGACAGTGACTGCCTTGTCGAAGGCAACCTGGAGGGGACGATCACCGCCAAGGGCACTGTGACTATTGAGCAATCAGGCCGGATCGAAGGGGAACTGGAAGCGGCCGAAGTCCGCGTTGCGGGCAACTTCAAGGGCAAACTTAAGTGTCAGCGCCTCTCCATCACCGCTAACGGCATGGTGGACGGTGAGGTCCTCTCCGAAAAGATCGAGATCTTCGAAGGAGGCCAATTTGTCGGCACCCGCCTCAAAGAAGCGATGCTGCGCCTGGAAAGCCCCAAGCCTGCGGAAGCAGCTGAACCCAAAGCGAAAGCCAAAACCAGCGCAGCCTGACTCCAACCCAGCCCAGCGGTGCTAGGCTGAAAAAATGGACAGCCTGACCTTTACGCCTATCAGCCGCCGTAACAGCCTGACGATGCTCTTCGGCGGCCTACTCCTCGTGGCCATTAGCCTGCTGATGTACGCCTTCGGGATCACCCCGATCCTGGGCTTCTCCACCGGTCTGGTCGGCATGGTGATCACCATCCTTGGCGTCTTGAAGCGCCTGGATCCTCCCATCAGCCTCAAGCTGACCCCCGAAGGCCTGCACTACTACCACCGCAAGGGCACCTGGTTTGTTCCCTGGGAGGCGATGCAGAGACTGGATCAGCCCCGCCACACAGAAAGCATGGAGCCGCTCAATTTCGTCGGCGTGCGGCTGCGGCACAACGAAACCCACTTTCATAGCATTCAACCCCGTTTGGCCCTGGCGCTTCTGATGGAGCAACGCCCCCTACAGCGGTTGGTGAGCCCCTGTCAGGACGGCAGTTGTTTACCCACCATGACCGAGCATCACAGCGGCCTTACGGGTGTCCTGGCCGCTTACGCCGGCCATGTGACCCTGTTGCGCCAGGGGCTGGGATTTGATCTCTACCTGCCGATGTCGATGCTGGATCGCACCCCGGAGGCGATGGTTACCCTGTTGCGCCGCTATCGCGACGCGGCGCTGGTCGGCTCCACCACAGAGACAGGGCGATAACCGCCCCGCCCACAGCCAGCCTCACCAGATCCGCGTCCCGCTGCCAGATCAGCACGTTGACCAAAATCCCGGCCGGGATCAGCACATTGTTCATCACCGCCAGTTGGTCGGCGCTGACCCGGGTGGCCCCCAGGTTCCAGGCGAAATAACCTATCCCCGATGCAACCAGCCCCAGCCACAGCAGTATTCCCCACTGCAGTGACGTTTGAGGCAGGCGCTCCCCGTTGCCCAGCCAGCACCAGTTAACCAGGGCCAGAAGGGCCGCACCGATAAAAAACCAGCCGAATGCGCGGTGATAAGGTACCGGATGCTGCCGAGCCAGGCTGCGGTAGGCGACCTGGCCCAGGGCAAAGCTCAGGTTGGCGCCCTGGACCAGGGCAAACCCAAACCAGAAGCGCTCCGCCACCGGCTCGTAACGGATAATGACCGCCCCCAGCACCGCCGCCAGCGCCGGCAGCAGCCCCCGCCACTCCCAGTGTCGCAAACGCAAGTCTTCGAGAAGCCGCACCCAGACCGGTGTCATCACCGTAAAGAGCAGCACCTCAGGCACCGTCAGGTACGCGAAGGCATGATAGAGAAGGGTAAACATCAATCCGAGCTGTATCGCCCCGATGCCGGTCAGTTGCGCTGCCAGTTTGACCGGGATGGGGCGCAGCAGGGGAACAAACAGCAGACAAGCCAGCAGCATCCGTGACAACACGGCGAAGTAGGGATCCACCTGGCCGGCGATGTACTGATCGATCAAAGAGAAGGAGAAGGCCCAGACCAGGGTGGCAAACCAAAGCAGCGGCATCGTTTTGATATCTCGTTATTGGCCGTGATGACGGCTCAGTGTCTCAAAGCCAGCCAGAGCAGTCCCTGGTACTCGTGAAGTGCCCGCTCACTTACCCAAAGATTTCGGGCACTCAAACGCCAGGGATGTGTCGGCACAGCGATGAAATCGGTGGGGGCGGGCCGAGGGGACAAGCCGGCCAGTTGGTAACTGCGCATCGCCCTTGGCATATGGGTTGCGGAGGTCACCAGCACCGCTGGGGCAGCGCCGATCTCGGACGCCGTCAAGCGTGCCTCCTCCGCCGTATCCCGTGCCTGGGGGAGGATCAGGATCTTGCCATCGGGCACCCCGAGGCTGATCGCGGCCCGTCGCTGCATCTCCGCATGGGAGATAGGGTCGAAACCGCCGTAGCCGGAAACCACCAGCACAGCATCGGGGTTTGCCCGCCAGATCCGGATCCCCTCCATCAGCCTGGCCATCGCCACATTGGAGAGTTGCTGCAGGGCGGTCCGGTTGGGATCACTGTGGTGGGCATTGCCCAGCACCAGCACGTAAGCCACCTCACCATCCGGCTGCCACACCGGGTAGCGTCGCTCCAGTGATCCGGCCAATTTCTGGCTGATGGGGGAGAAGGCCAGCAGCACCAGTAACAGAGGCCCAAGCAGCAACACCCCTTGCCCCGTGCGCGGCAAGCCAAAGCGCCACAAGAGCCAGCCCGCAATCACCAGCAGGCAGGCCAGTGGTACCGGCAAGATGGTCGCCGCCACCGCTTTTTTAAGCCAAAACTCCATTCTCGCTCCCACAATCCCGTTCAGACCGAACAATCTTACCGGAACCCGGCGGCGGATCCGACGGCAATGACCTTGGTCTCTCAAACGACTGCTGGCCGGGCCCACTGCCCTTCTCGCTTCCACCAACCCGGCACCCAAAACCGAGGCAGAAAAAAGGCCTCTGTCCCAATAAGGGTTGAAGCTCCCGCTAGCAATGACAGTCAATGGGGCTGGATGTCCCGCCAGCTCTTCGCCAACTTGGAGTCGCCCGGACGAAGTGGCCAAAGACCAGGCTGAAGGCCAGGATGGCCTGAGTGGCTCACGAAGATAGGGATATCGACTCGAGCCAGAGCCGCAGACTTTGGCCACGAAAGAGAGGGGTAGCGACGACCGGAGGCAAACGGGGTTCCAAGGGGGCGGGACGCCCCCTTGGTTGCAGCCGGCAAAGTTATTGCTGGTAAATGTCAGGAACAATTAAAGGGTTAATAAAAACAATAGCTAACTCGAACAGAGCAGAAAAAAGCCCGCACTGGGCGGGCTTTGTTTCCAAGAGTCGGTATCAGGCGGCGTCGATCCGTTTCACCTCGTCAGCGATGCGCTGTGCCAGCCCCTCGACATCAAAATGCGGTTGGGCCTCCACCATCACCCGGATTAGTGGCTCGGTACCGGATTTGCGCAGCAGCACCCGGCCCTGCTCACCCATCTCGGCCTCCACCTCGGCCACTACCGCCTTCACCGACTCCGCCTCCAGCGGGGCGGTATTACCGGAGAAGCGTACGTTCACCAGCACCTGCGGCAACATGGTGAGGCCCGCCAGGGCCTCACCCAAGGTTTCATTCATCGCCTGCAGCGCATTGAGTACCTGCAACGAAGCGACGATGCCGTCCCCGGTGCTGTGGTGACGCAGGCTGAGGATGTGGCCGGAATTTTCCCCACCCAGGTCCCAACCCTTCTCTTTAAGCATCTCCACGACGTAGCGATCGCCCACCTTGGCACGGGCAAAGGGGATATCCAGCGCCTTCAGCGCCAGCTCTAGGCCAAGGTTGGCCATCAGGGTGCCAACCACGCCCCCCTGCATCTCACCGCTGCGATGCAGATGGCGGGCGATGATGTAGAGGATCCCGTCGCCATCGACGACGGTGCCATCTCTGTCCACCATCATGACCCGGTCGCCATCCCCGTCAAACGCGATCCCCATGTCGGCGCCGATCTCGGTCACCTTGGCCACCAGCGCATCCAGGTGGGTGGCACCACAGTGATCGTTGATGTTCATACCGTTGGGCTTATCGCCGATCACGGTGATCTCGGCGCCCAGTTCGCGGAACACCGCGGGGGCAATGTGGTAGGTGGCACCATGGGCACAATCGAGCACGATGTGCATCCCTTCCAGGCTGCCGGACTTGCTGAAGGTACTCTTGCAAAACTCGATGTAGCGGCCGGCGGCATCATCGATGCGGCGCACCTTGCCCAGCTTCTCTGATGCCACGCACCCCATCGGCTGATCCAGTTGCGCCTCAATGGCCAGTTCCTTCTCGTCCGTCAGCTTGGTGCCGCCATTGGAGAAGAACTTGATCCCATTATCGTGGTAGGGATTGTGGGAGGCGCTGATCACCACACCGGCATCGGCGCGGAAGGTCTGGGCCAGGTAGGCGATGGCGGGGGTCGGAAGCGGGCCGGTAAGCGCCACGTTGACCCCGGCGGCGCTGAATCCCGCCTCCATGGCCGACTCCAGCAGGTACCCGGAGATCCGCGTATCCTTGCCGATGATCACCTCCCGCGTGCCCTCCTGGGCCATGATGGTGCCGGCGGCATAGCCCAGTTTCATGGCAAAATCCGGCGTGATGGGGTACTGCCCCACCAAGCCCCGTACCCCATCGGTACCAAAATACTTTCGACTCATAATTCAACCGTTCTGTTTTGGCCGCGGCTTCAGTACCGCAGCGTCCGTGGCCCACGGGGCAACGGACAGGGAGATCGCTCGGGCCCACCGGAAAAAAATCATGAAGGCAGGCCCGGCACAGGGTGGCCGCCGAAACGCACAAGCTGCCACGGGTGTGGCAGAAGCTGAGTTATCACCGGCGGACACGGGGAAATTTGGCGCACATTATGCCATCAAAGGCCGGGAAAGTGTGTGGAGAAATCTTGTAGGAGATCGCTGATTTGATCATTGGGCAGGGTATTAATGCCCGCTGCGCTGGCCCGCCCACCGCCGCTGGGGTAACGGCGACAGAGACGGTCCGCCCCCAAAGGCGCGTTCAAGGGAGCCCTCAGGGAGACCTGGTGATGGTGATCGCCTGTTGGGATCATCAGCAGCAGCGCCTGCTCAGGGTGGGCTCGAGCCAGCCGATTGGCTAGGGTACCAATGATCCTGTGGGCCCAGGGCGCATCCGGCAACGCCAGCCAGAGTCCGCCCCTACCCGCCCGCTCCAGCGGCACGGCCAGCCCGAGCCGGAGATCCTCCTCGAAGCCCGCCTTAAGGCGATGGATAACCGAGTCCTGATCCTCCCAGGCCGCCCAAGGGGAGGCATACTGCATCAGCTCATGAAACAGGGCTGCCGGTGCGCAGTGCAGATCCGCCTCGGTGCGGCCATAGGCGTTGTAGTTAACCAACTCCCCCATCTGCCGCAACTGGGCCTGCCTCTGTGCATTCAGGCCACAGCGGTTTGCCAGTTCATCCCCCTCGGACAGCAGGTTGTCGCCATACGCACCGGCGATCGCCCACTCACGCTGCGCGCCATCCAGGTAGCGATCCACCAGTAACGCGGTACAGGTTCCCGGGGCCGGATCCAGCAGGGTGGTGAGGCGAGGCGATCGTGGTACCGAGCCGGCAAAGTGATGGTCGATATAGTGCACCCAAGCGCCCTGGTTCAGAACGCGCTTGAGCGCATCCCGGTTCCTGTCCAGGGAGATATCCAGCACCGTCACCCTGTCACCCTGTCGGACGGTGACGCGCTCCAACAAAGCAATGTCCCGCTTAACCCCGGTGACCAGGGTCGCCTCCCGGGGCTCGCTCTTGCGCAGTTGCAGCAGGGAGAAGATCCCATCCGCATCACCATTAAAAAGATCGAAGTCGGCCATCTCCCTGCCCTGGTTTATCTATCGCAACCTTGCCCAAGTCCAATGTAACCGGTGGGGCCAGCGTCTCAAGTGTCATTTGCCGCGAGGCACCAAGTCCCCGTAGAAACGGCGAGTGAGATCCTTCCCAATAATTACGCCTTCGGGCTCAGCGCCGGCTCCGCCGCTTCAGAGCTGCCGCGGACAGTCTGGCGCCCAGCGGGGAGGACAGCGCGCTGCTCAAGCAGGGCGATCAATGCCTCCACACACTCCGCCACCGTCATCTGGGCAGTGTTGAGCCGCAGCGCCGGCTTTTCCGGCGCCTGGTACTCGGCGTCGATGCCGGTGAACTGGGTCAAGGTGCCGGCGCGGGCTTTGCGATAGAGGCCCTTGGGATCCCGTTGCTCACAGGTCGACAGGGGGGTATCCAGGTGGATCTCAATAAACTGGCCCGGCGGCAACAACCTGGCTACCGCTTCACGATCCTGTCGGTAGGGGGAGATAAAAGCCGCTAACACGATGAGGCCAGCGTCGGCAAACAGCCGGCTGACCTCGCCGATGCGGCGGATGTTCTCCCGCCGATCCACCTCGCTGAAGCCGAGATCACCGTTAAGGCCATGACGCACATTGTCGCCATCCAACAGGTAACTGTGGGCCCCCATCGCCAGCAAGCGGGCCTCCAGCGCGTTCGCCAGGGTCGACTTGCCCGCCCCGGAGAGGCCGGTAAACCAGATCACCGCCGCGCCATGGCCATTAAGCGCACGGCGCTGCTCAGGGGTGACACCCTGGGGGTGCCAGACAATATTTTGGGTCATCCCCTCTCCCTCCTTAAGGGTCTGGGTGTTAAGAGCGAGTTCCTGGTTCCTAAGGGCAAGAGCCTGAGTTCTGGGTACTAGGTTCTAAGCGCTGGAATCTGGAACTCGTTCTTGCCTTTTGCTCTTAGAACCCAGGCTCTTCCCTTCAAGCGTTAAAACGGGAACACCCGGGGCACCAACAGTAACACCAGGGTGCTGTAGAGCAGCGACAGGGGCAACCCCAGCCTGAGGTAGTCCCGCTTACGGTAGTTCCCCAGGTTCATCACCATCAGGTGGGTCTGGTAGCTGAAGGGGCTGATGAAGCTGGCGCTGGCCCCGTAGGCGACCACCATAATAAAGGGCATCGCCGAGACCCCGAAGGCATCCGCCAGCCCCAGTGCCAGCGGCAAAACCAGCGCCGCCGCCGCATTGTTGGTCATCAGCTCCGTCACCAGCAGCGCCACGAAATAGACCCCCGCCAAAGCGACATAGAGCCCGGAACCCTGCAACTGCGCCTGCAACCCGAACGCCAGATCGGCCGCCAGGCCGGACTGATGAAACGCCTCCGCCATCGCTAATGCCCCGGTGATGATCACCCACAGCTCGAAGGGAAAACGTTGCCGGATATCGTTGCCGGTCAGGACCCCGCTGGCCAACAAGGCGGTAAGCAGTACCCCCAGTCCCAGCAGCAGGGGGACCCCGAAGGCCAGGTGGCTCGCCAATACGGCGGCAAAGCCACCGATGGCCAGCCACTCCTGCCAGGCACTGAGCCCGGGAGCCAGTACCGTACCACCTATCTGGTAGAAGTGACGATTGACGCGGCGCCGGCGCCGGTAACCCTCTCCGGTGGCCAGCACCAGGATGTCCCCCCCCTGGAGAGGGCGATTGCCCAGCTTGCCGGAGAGCCGTTCTCCCCGACGCCGCATCGCCACCACGGCGGCATCGAAGCGGGCCCGGAAATCACTCTGCTTCAGGGTTTGCCCCACCAGGCTGGAGGTGGGGCTGAGCAGCACCTCGATCAGGTTGCTGCCCAGCAGGCCATTGGTTCCCGCGAAGAGGCTCAGGCCTTTGAAACGATCCAGTTCGCTGATCCTGTCGATGGCACCACAAAACACCAGTTTGTCGCCATCGGCGAGGATCAGGTCCGGCGTCACCGGGGCGATGAGACGCCCCTGACGCACCACCTCCGCCAGGAACATCCCCGGCAGGGCGCGCAGGCCGTTTTCCTCGACGCTGCGGCCGATCAGCGGGCTGCCCTCAGCGATCTCCGCATCGATAAAGTAGGGCGGCTCCTCCTCGGCAGCCTCCGCCCGCACCGGCAACGTCGGAGCCAGCAGCATCAGGAGCCCCAGCCCCGCCAGCGCCACCACGGCGCCCACCGGCAGAAAATCAAACAGCGCCAGCGGTGCCCTGCCCTGCTCACTCAACACCGAGTTCACCACCAGGTGTGTGGAGGTCCCGATCAGGGTCAGGGTGCCCCCCAGGATCGCCGCATAGGAGAGCGGAAGGAGCAGCCGCGAAGGAAGATGGGTCCGCTGGCGCTGGACCGCACCGGCCATGGTCGCCACCACAGCGGTATTGTTGAGCAGCGCACTACTGAGAATGGTTCCCGCCCCCATACGGGCCAGGGTATGGGTGTAACCGCCACGGAACAGGTAGCGGCCGATCAGTGCCAGCACACCGGTTTTCTCCAGCGCCGCCGAGATAAGCAGCAGTATCAGCAGGGTGATTACCGCCGGGTTAGCCGCCAACTCGAGCAATCTCGGTGCCGGCACAAGGTCACCGATGGCCAGCAGCAGCGCCGCCGTCGCAAACAGCAGTTGCGGCCGGATCCGGGTCAACACCAGCCCCAAAACCAGGGCCAGCATCAGTGCCAAGGTCGCCCCCTGTGCCATCGTCAGGGATACCATCAAGGGGTATCGTCCTGCTCCGGCCTCGCTCCGGACTCCGCCAGCAGGTCCCGAGCGTTCCAGTGGGGGAAATGCTGTCGCACCAGGGCATTGAGCGCCAGTTCAAACTCGCTGTAGGACTCGCCGGACGGGACACGCTGAGGTTTCTCGGGCAGGGGGTTCAGGATCATCCCCGCGGCCACCGTCTCGTGATTGATCTTATCGATCAAAATGAAGGCCCCGGTGGTTCGATTATCTCGATAGCGGTCAAACAGCAGTGGCTTGGCACTGCCCAGGATCACGCTACCGATCTCGTTGAGACCCAGCAACTGGGCCGGGTGCCGATCCAATGTATTGACATCGATCCGCTCCTCGATCACCTCCACCCAGGCGGTTCCGCTCTGGGTGGCCAGCTTGATGCCGTACTCTCGCTTAGGCTGCATCGGGGTCTGGGCCATCCACACCAGGTTGGCCTGCAGCCGGGTCGAGAGGCAGGGCAATGCTTCCGGGGCCACCAGCATCTCCCCCCGGCTGAGATCGATCTCATCCGCCAGGGTCAGGGTCACCGCCTCGCCCGCGTGGGCCTCGGCATGCTCGCCATCGAAGGTGACGATGGATTTGACGAAGGTTTCGCGGCCCGATGGCATCGCCACCACCGCATCGCCGGCACAGACCCGCCCCGCGGCCAGGGTGCCGGCAAACCCCCGAAAGTCGCTATGGGGACGGTTCACGTACTGCACCGGCAAGCGAAACGCCAAGTGAGAGCTGTCCCGACTGAGCGGCAGCGTCTCCAGCAGGGTCATCAGGGGCTCACCGCTATACCAGGGCGTGCGCGCGCTGCGCCCGACCACGTTATCCCCGTCCAGCGCCGACAGGGGGACGAACTGTACCTGCTGAAGCCCGAGGGCGTCGGCCAGGTGACGGTAGTCGGCAACGATGGCATCGAAACGGTCACCATCGAAGGCCACCAGATCCATCTTGTTGACCGCGACGATCACCTGCCGGATCCCGAGCAGGGCCACCAAGTAACTGTGCCGCCGGGTCTGCTCCTGAACCCCGTGGCGGGCATCAATGAGGATAATCGCCAGATCCGCCGTCGAGGCCCCGGTCGCCATGTTGCGGGTGTACTGCTCGTGCCCGGGGGTGTCGGCGATGATGAACTTGCGCTTGTCAGTGGCGAAGTAACGGTAAGCCACATCAATGGTGATCCCCTGCTCCCGCTCCGACTGCAGTCCATCGACCAGCAGCGCAAGGTCCAGTTTCTCACCGGTGGTGCCGGAGCGCTGGCTGTCGCGACTGAGCGCTGCCAACTGGTCATCAAAGATCATTTTGGCATCGTGTAGCAGGCGCCCTATCAGGGTGCTCTTGCCGTCATCGACGCTGCCGCAGGTGATGAAACGCAGCAACTCCTTCTGCTCGTGTTGTTTAAGGTATGCCAGGATATCCTGCTCGATCAGGGCGTTATGTGCGTTCATCGTAAGGTCAGTTCCCTCTGCATGGTCCGGGTTTGGTGGGTCATCACGCTCAAAGGCCACATCAGAAGTACCCCTCCACTTTCTTCTTCTCCATGGAGCCGACGCTGTCGCGATCAATCACCCTACCCTGGCGCTCGGAGGTTTTGGTTAGCAGCATCTCCTGGATGATCGCCGGTAGGGTGTCCGCGTCGGATGCCACGGCACCGGTGAGGGGGTAGCAACCCAGGGTGCGAAACCGAACCTTACGCTGCTGGACCCGCTCTCCGGGGGCCAACGGCATTCGCTCATCGTCCACCATGATCAGGCTGCCATCCCGCTCTACCACGGGGCGCTCCGCCGCCAGGTAGAGCGGTACGATCTCGATATTCTCCTGGTAGATGTACTGCCAGATATCCAGCTCCGTCCAGTTGGAGAGGGGGAAGACGCGGATGCTCTCACCGGGATTGACGCGCCCGTTGTAGAGCGACCACAGCTCCGGCCGCTGATTCTTGGGATCCCAGCGGTGCCGTTGATCCCGGAAAGAGTAAACCCGCTCCTTGGCCCGGGAGCGCTCCTCGTCCCGACGTGCACCGCCGAAGGCGGCATCGAAGCGGTAGTGATCCAGGGCCTGCTTGAGGGATTCCGTTTTCATGATGTCGGTGTGAATGGCGCTGCCATGGACGAAGGGGTTGATCCCCATCTCCAGACCCCGCTGGTTCTTGTGCACCAGCAGTCGCAGCCCATATTCTCGGGCGATGCGGTCCCGAAACTGGATCATCTCCCTGAACTTCCAGTCGGTGTCCACGTGAAGCAGGGGGAAAGGTAGGGTTCCTGGATAGAATGCCTTACGAGCCAGGTGCAGCAGCACCGAGGAGTCCTTACCGATGGAGTAAAGCATCACCGGATTGTCGAACTCCGCCACCACCTCGCGAAGGATATGGATACTCTCCGCTTCCAAATCCTGTAAGTGCGTCCGCTGTTGCCGTTCACCCATCCTGTCCCTCTCGATTTGCTGTTCTCGGCAGTCTCATCCGCTACCGACTGCTCACGATTATTGCTTATAAAAACCAAAGCAAATATTCCACCTAGGAATAATAAAGCACGTTTTATGCCCAGGCCGATACCCGGTTTGATGCAAGGGGAACAAGAGGATGGGTTCAGCCACCAAAGTATCTGCTGCCTGCGCCCGAGTGAGAGCCACTTAACACTTTTCCCGGCGCGATCTTCCGGTATATTGTTCAGCAATATCACGATAACGCCGCGAGTGCGTCAGCGAATCCATGAAAACCATCTCCCCAGGCGGACGCACGGACCTCACCAAGCAGAAAGCCACCTCTTTCGATATCGCCCACCTGGCTGGCGTATCCCAGTCCACCGTCTCCCGGGCGTTGAGAAACAGCCCGCTGGTCAAGGCGGAAACCATAGAGCTGGTGCATAAAATCGCCCGCCAGCTCAACTACAAGGTGGACAAGCACGCCAGCAGCCTGCGCTCCCAGCAGAGCGCAACCCTGGCCCTGTTGCTGTTCGAAGACCCCACCTCGGACGACTCGCTGATCAACCCCTTCTTCCACGCCATGCTCGGCTCCATCACCCGCGCCTGTGCAAAGCAGGGCTACGACCTGCTGATCTCCTTCCAGCAACTTTCCGACAACTGGACTGGCGACTTCGCCGACAGCCACAAGGCGGATGGCCTGATCCTGTTGGGCTATGGCGATGCCATCGACTACCAGCCGAAACTGAAACAGCTGGAGGAGCAGGGCACCCCCTTTGTTCGCTGGGGCCCACAGATGGAGTCCACCTGCGGCATCGCCGTCGGCTGCAACAACCTGCAGGGTGGCTTCGACGCCACGGCACACCTGCTCGAACGGGGCCACCGGCGCATCGCCTTTATCGGCACCGCCTCCAATCACTATCCCGAGTTCTTCCAGCGTTACCAGGGCTACGTCAAAGCCCAGGTGCAGGCGGGCGTGGCCATTGACCCCAGCTTGCAGCAGGACGCCATCACCAACGAGGAAGCGGGCTATCAGGCGACTCTGACACTGCTGGAGCGGGTCAACGATCTGCACGCCATCTTCGCCGCCAGCGATCTCATCGCCATCGGGGCGATGCAGGCACTCAAGGAGCGGGGATATCGGGTGCCGGATGATATCGCCGTGGTGGGCTTCGATGACATTCCCGTGGCCCGTTTCTGCACTCCGGCCCTCACCACCGTTCGCCAGGACACGCGCCTGGCGGGGGAAGCCCTGGTCAGCAGCCTAATCAAGCAGATCACCGGCCAGCCCACCGCCCCTGCCACCATCGACACCCGGTTGGTGGTCCGGGACAGCTGTGGAGAGGTGCTAGGAGCTAGGTGCGAGTTCCTAGATCCTAAGAGCCAGAGCCGAGGAAACAGGAACTACGTTCTGGGTTCTAAATGACGGTTCCTAAATATGCTCCCCTTTCGTGAAAGCTTAAGCTCCCTGGGCTTTGCTCCGGCTCTTAGGAGCTAGGGCCTAGAACCGAGTTCCTAAGAGCTTTATGCTCCACTGCATCAGTTTGCCGTCGCGAACGGTAGGGTGTAGCACAAGTCGGAACCGTTATTTAGGAGCTCAGCTCCCAAAGCAAAGGGCGTCCCGAAGGACGCCCTGGTTAGTTTCAGGCCCGGCGCTTGGCAGCCATCACCGTTCGCCGGAGACCAGGATGCCGTCGCGCAGGGCCATCAGGCGGGCCAGTTCGGCGTTGAGCGCCGCCCCTTCGACGGTCCCATTGCGGACAAACACCTTCACTCCGTGGGCAGGCACCTGGGTTTCCAGCACAGTACCGGGCTCGATGGTGACCCACTCTCCCCCCAACTGCTCCTGCCAGCCCCCCGCCTGCAGGTACTCCCGGACCGTAAAGGCCGCCGGCTCATCCCCCTTGTTGAGCAGCACCAGGGCGGTCTGGGCCTGCTCTCCATCCTGCAGCACCCGGTAGAAGGCGGCGGTGTCCTGCTCGAACGAGAGGTTCAGCTGCACACCCCGCTGCAGGGCGGGCGTGGCCTGGCGCACCCGGGCGATCGCCATCAGCTGCTGACGGATGGGGTGGGTTCGCGCCTGCTCCACCCGCTCCTGGCCAAAGTAGTTACGGTTGCCACTGTGCTCCGCCTTGCCACGCATAAACCCCATCTCGGAGCCGTAGTAGACCACCGGGATCCCCCGGGCGGTAAAGAGCCAGTTGTGGGCATCGATAAAGCCGTTGTCGTCGGCGTTGAGCCGGGGCATATCGTGGTTGTCGTAGAAGGTGGTGAGCTCATAGGGATTGGCATAGAGACGCTGCTCCAGTTTCAGGGTCGGCAGCAGGGTGTCAAACCCCCTGCCCTGCTCGAACACCTCCCCCAACGCCGCCTTCATCGGGAAATCCAGCACGCTCATGCCACCGAAGGGCTCGTAGGTGTAGGGCGCAATCCCCTCGGCGCTGTAGTCGTACACCTCACCAAACATGAAAAACTCCGGGTGCTGCTCGCGGATCCGCGCCGCGAAGGTGCCCCAGGAAGCGGCGTCGATATGCTTGACGGTATCGATACGAAACGCCGAGGCGCCCTGTTCGATCCACTGCAGATAGGCACCAACGAAGTAGTCCATCACCTCCGGCTTGCGCTCATCCATGTCCGCCAGTTGGGCCAGGTCCGGCTGGTTGCGAAAGAAGGCGTGCAGCGGGTTGTGCTCCGGGTCCAGCGCTTGCGGAGCCAGGTTCTGGTGATCCGCCACCAGATCCCCCTGGCCATCGTACAGCTGGCCGAACAACGGCTGGGGGGGATCCATGCTGTAGGCCGGGCTGCCGTGGTTGAGCACGATATCCAGCACCGTTCCCAGTCCCTGCTCGCGCATGGCGGCGGTGAACTGTCGGAAGTTGAGGCCCTGAGATCCCCAGTGCTTATCCTCCCGGTAGAAGTTCACCCCCCAGTAGCCGTGGTAGCCGGATTTGCCCCGGTCCGTCCCGATGCTGCCCTGGGTAATGGGCGTCCCGCCGTTAAACGCCTCTGAGGGGTTTTCCACGATGGGGGTGATCCACACCGAGGTGAACCCCATTTCGCGGATGTAGTCGGTGTTGTTCAGGATCCCCTGCCAGTCGCCGCCGAGGTAGCCCACATTGGCAGTGTCGCCGTTTTCCCACCGCAGCGGCCGATCCCAGCCGCTCTCCTCGGGGTAGTTGTTGCCCGGATCGCCATCGACGAAGCGATCCGTGACGACGAAATAGACCGCCTCGCTGGCGAAGGGGTGCTCGGTTCCGATGTAACGCGCCCGCTCTGCATCCGGGCTCTGCGCCGGGGGCAAACCGGCTTGCGGGCTCGTACCGCAGCCCGCTAAAGAGATGAGGCTCGCCAGGACGCACAGGGCCGATAGGGTCGGTTTCATGATGACTCTCCGATAACGTCAACCGGAGCCTGCGAGGCTCCGGTTATCGAGGGGGTTCAGGCCGCCTGGGGGGCGGGGACGGACTCTGGCTGCTTCATCGCCAGCATGCACAGGGCGGCCAGGGCAAAGCTGACAGCACCGATCAACATGGCGTAGATCGGCTCGTTGTTGAAGCCCAAGCGCAGCAGGACGCCCAGAACGCTGGCGGCCAGCAGCTGGGGGATCACCAGGAAGAGGTTAAAGATCCCCATGAAGACGCCCATCTTGTTGGCGGGCAGGCAACCGGCCAGCATGGCGTAGGGCAGCGACAGGATGGAGGCCCAGGCAAAGCCGATCCCCACCATGGAGAGCATCAGCCAGAGAGGGTCCTCGATCACCATGATGGAGGCCAGACCCGCCGCACCCAGCAGCAGGTTGAAGGCGTGGCTAAAGCGGATCCCGATCCGCGCCACCATCAGCGGGATCACCAGTGCCGCCAGGGCGGAGAACCCGTTGTAGCCGGCGAACAGCATGCCCACCCAGTTGGCGCCCTCGTTGTAAGCGGCCGAGCTGGTGTCCATGGTGCCGTAATGCACCGAGGTCACCGCTGCGGTGGTGTAGATCCACATAGCGAATAGGGAGAACCAGGAGAAGAACTGCACCAGGGCCAGGCGCTTCATCGGCTGCGGCATGGCGTAGAGATCCGCCATCACCACGTCGGTACCGTTATGGTCCTTGCCGGCGCGGCGGCGCAGGCCCACATAGAGTTGCATCAGGGCGAACACCAGTACCGAAATGCTGAGGATGTAGAGCTGAGCATCCAACTGCCAGAAAGCGATCACTGCGGTCCCGATGGCCGCCGGCAGGAACCAGGTCACCGCACCGCGGAACCAGCGCTCGGCACTGCGGGGCTTCTCCGGCACCACGGTCTTCTGTTGCGCCTGCTCGAAGGCGGCCAACTGCTCCGGGGTGTACTCCCGGGTGCGCAGCACCGTCCAGCCCACCGCAAGAAACAGCACAACAGCACCGAAGTAAAAGGCGTAGCGGACGGTATCGGGGATCTCACCGGGTGCCGCCTCGTTGCTGACACCGTAAAGTGCCAGCAGCCAGGGCAGCATGGAGGCGACTACCGCCCCGACACCGATAAAGAAGCTCTGAACCGCGAAGCCGGTGGGCTGCTGCGCCTTAGGCAGGTTATCCCCCACCAGGGCACGGAACGGCTGCATCGAGACGTTGATGGCGGCATCCATGATCCACAGCATGGCAGCGGCAAACCAGAGATAGGGGGAGTTGGGCATGGCGATCAACGCCAGGCTGGTCACCAATGCACCGTAGAGAAAATAGGGACGGCGACGGCCCATGCGGGTCCAGGTTTTGTCACTGAAGTGGCCGACAATGGGCTGGACGATCAAGCCGGTGACCGGCCCGGCGATCCAGAGGATCGGGATGAGATCCATGTCAGCACCCAGGGTCTGGAAGATTCGGCTGACGTTGGCATTTTGCAGGGCAAAGGCAAACTGGATGCCCAAAAAGCCGAAACACATGTTCCAGATCTGCCAGAAACTCAAGCGGGGTTTATCGGTCACCATCCATTCCTCTTGTTATTATTCCTTGATGCTGGCAACACAAATGCAGAATTTAACTTTAAAAATCAGCGTTCTCTGCCATAGTTATTGGCGTCTTGCCAGCGCGCAGCCCAGGGGAAGTCAGGTCCGGAACCGCACTATCTTGGCCGATGTTAGTCACTTTGCCCTGATCGCAACAAGCGCCTGCATACGTATTCATCACGGTACTTTGGCCCCTCAGACGCTGCTTATCGGCTGTCCTGGGTGCCACACTCGACCACTAGGGAGACACAACATGCAACGCACTCTTATCCTGCCCGCCACACTGCTGGCCACCCTACTGCTCAGCACCACGGCCCTCGCCGGCCATCACGAAGAGAAGGCCAAGGGCGCTCAAGGCGCCGAACACAGCGCGGGGTACCACGCCGGAACCCACCGCCAGTTAGCCGACTACCTGGTGCTGGATGACGCCCAGCGGGAAAAGTTTGACCAGCTGCACAAAGAGTACCGCGAGCAGCGCAAAGGCATCAAAGAGGGGGATCTCTCCAAGGAGGAGCGCCACGCCCAGATGACCGCGGCCAAGGAGCAGCACCTGGCTGACATGAAAGCCCTGCTCAACGATGAACAGTTCAGCCGCTACGAAGAATACCGTAATGCCCATCATGGTAAAGGCCACCACGGCAATGACCATCATAAGGGTATGAAGCACCACGAGATGGAGAAGGGACAGGACAAGCAGGGTCAGAAATACCAGTAAGCCCTTTCGCCCCTCTAAGTGCCAGCCAACGCCCACGGAGTTCTCCGTGGGCGTTGTTGTTTTTACGGTGTCAGGGCGGTTCCTAGGGAAAAGTTTCTGGTTGCTGAGAGCCAGGAGCGGTTCCAAGGCAAGAGTTCCTAGTTCCTAGTTTGGAGGTTCTAGGTTCTAGGTTCTAGGTTCTAGGTTCTAGGTTCTAGGTTCTAGGTTCTAGGTTCTAGGTTCTAGGTTCTAGGTGAGAGCCTACACCGAATGTCCCGGGTACCCGGCTTTTTGCTCTTAGAACCTAGGCTCTTTCCTAGTACCTAGCGTTCTGCCGTTAATGCTCTTAGGAACTAGGAACTCGGAACTAGGAACTCGACAGTAAGCCCGCATTTTTCGCCCCCTGGCTGGCTTTGGGCATCAATTTTTTCCTGGCCGGGATAGTTGTGCCCCCTCCCCGATTCCCACCGCGGATATCAGTCCCTTACCCTGCGGCCGCCCATATCAGGGGCTGCGAGAGCTCCACAGGGAGCTCCATAATCCCCGGTTCCTCCTGGCAACCCTGTCACACTGGTCTAGTCTCCAATAGGCTCCGGCGCCAGGCATCACCGGACTGGACGGTTCCGATGCTCCCGATTTTCGGTGGCAATGCCCTTTTGCCAAGAGGTAAAAGCGGTACGGGACCGATCCCGACATAACGTCGATATAAGGTGCCTTACAAGGAGAGATGATGATGAACTCCCTGACTCCCCTGACCACAGGTGTCGCCCTGGTGGTCCTCACCGCCCTGGGCAGTGCCTCGGCCCTGGCAAAAGATGAAGGTTTCTACCTCGGTGCTTCCGTGGGCTCCGCCAACGTCGAGCAGAAAGGCTCGGATCCGGATCTCGGTGATTTCAAGTTCGATGAGAACGACTTCGCCTGGAAGGTGTTCGCTGGCTACCAGTTTGGCCCCATCCTCGCCATCGAGGGGGGCTATCGTGACTTTGGCTCACCCAGTGCAACGGGATTGAACATAGATCCCTACGGTATCGATGTTTACGGTGTTGCCGGTGTGCCCCTGGGCCCCATCCGCTTTTTCGGTAAAGTCGGCGGGATCTACTGGGATGCCGACACCCGGTTTGATGGCATGAAGGACAGTGATGACGGCTTCGAAGTGGCCGCCGGTGTCGGGCTGGAGTTTGAGCTCGGCAGCTTCGCCATCCGCGGCGAAGTGGAGTACATGGATATCTTCGACCAGACCTGGATGTACACCGTCGGCGCCACCTACACCTTCTGAGCTACGCCGAGCGCGAGACAAAAACGCCCACGGGATCCGTGGGCGTTTTTGTTGTCCAACTGAGTTCCTCGGCGCGAGTTCCTGGATCCAAAAAGCAAGGTTCTAGGTTCTAGGTTCTAGGTGCTAGGTGCTAGGTGCTAGGTGCTAGGTGCTAGGTGCTAGGTGCTAGGTGCTAGGTGCTAGCAGGATCCTACACCGTATTTCCCGGGTACCCGGCTTCTTGCTTTTAGAACCTAGGCTCTTCCCTAGAACCTAGGCTCTTAGGAACCAGGAACCGCGCCTCCCAACACCCAGGCTCTTAGGAACCAGGAACCGCTTTCCCTAGGAACGCGCTTCCTGCTCCTCCCGCTTACCAGGTCAAACTCAGTTCCTGTGCACTGCCATCCCAGTCAAAGGTCAGCTGCAGGCCGGACTCGACCGCTTTCACCGCGACGGTGTTACCGGCCAGGTGCGCGGAGTTGGGCAACTCGTTCATGCCGTGCAGGGTCAGGGTTATGCGACGCTGCTTAGGCGCGCCCTCGTATCCCAGCCCCTGCTTGCCAAGGCGTACCCTCATCTCCTCCTGGTCAGAATCAACTTCAAAGGAGAGCAGCTCGTAGGCCTGGCGCGCCAGGCTGTCCGGGCTGATCCCATCATCCTCGTAGACACGGCCACCGCCCCGGACCACGCTGTCATCGTGGTAGTAGTGCAGTGCCAGTTCGCCACTGGAGTAGCGGTGGGTCGCCACCGGCGCCACCATGGGCACCACACTGCCGGCCTGAACCAGCACCGGCAGGGTATCGAGGGTGACCGGCACTAAGACGCGCTGCCCCCCCTGGTAACGCTTACCGGTGAAGAAGTCGAACCAGACCCCGTCCGGCAGGGGCACCGATACCTCGGTCGCTCCCGCGGCCAGCACCGGTGTCACCAGGAAAGCATCCCCCCACAGGTAGCTGTGGGCCTCCTCGAACAGCGCCGAGTCCTCAAACGCCAGCGGACGCATCAGCGGCATGCCGGTGGTGCTGTTCTCGTAGGCCAGGGTGTACAGATAGGGCATCAGGGCGTAGCGCAGGCGGATCGCCTCCCGGGCTCGGGCCAGGGTGTCGGCATCATGGAAGACCGGCTCCGGCGCGATCTCCTCCTGGGCGTGGGGGCGGAATACCGGCTGGAACACGCCGTACTGCAGCCAGCGGGTGTAGAGCTCCGCATCGAACTGCTCACCGCCGGCAAAGCCGCCGAGATCCGAGTGCATGTAACCCATCCCCAGGACGCCCATCTGCAGACTCAGCTCCACCTGGGGCATCAGTCCCCCCCAGCTTCGGGCCACATCGCCGGACCAGGGCACCATGCCGTAGCGCTGGGAACCAACGAACCCGGAGCGCATCATGATCATCGGGCGACGATCCGGCTGCAGCTGGCGCAGCCCCTCATCCACCAGCCGGGCCCATTCGTGGCCGTAGGCGTTGTGCACCTCGTTGGCGGTGGCGGTGATCGCCTCCGCCCCATCCCGCGCCACCCGGTGCACGGCATCATGGGGGTGGACCTCCGGCTCGCCGAGATCCCCCCACCAGCCGGCAGCACCGGACTCGGCGATGCGCGCGTACTGACGCCAGAACCAGTCGCGGCCCGCCTCGCTGAACACATCCACCAGTCCGGTGTTGCCGAAGTAGAAGTCAAACCGCTTAGGCTCCCCCGCCAGGTTGGTAGCCAACGCCCGGGCTTCGGTGGCTTCCTTCCACTTGTTGGAGGTGGTCAGTATGAAAGGCTCGGTGATCAGGACAGTGTTGACCCCCTGCTCACTGAAATCCTGGATCATCTGCTCCGCCTTGGGCCAGTGCTGACGGTCCCAGTCCAGGTTGCCCATGTGCCCCTTTACATCCTCGCCGAACCAGTAGAGATCCAGCACGATGGCATCCAGCGGGATATCCGCCTCGGCGAACTTGGCCACCACCTCGCGGGCCTCCGCCTCACTGTGGTAACCGAAGCGGGAGGCGAAATTGCCCAGGGACCAGCGCGGTGGCAGCGGCTGACGGCCGGTGGCCTCCGTCAGGTGCTCGATCACTTCGCCATAGTCCGCGCCCGCCGCCACCAGGTAGGCGGTACGCCCCCCCTGGGCCTCGAACTGCAGCACATCCGGCTCGGTAGCCCCGGTATCCAGGTACCCCGACGCGGCGTTATCGAACACCAGGGCGTAGTGGTGGGAGGAGAGCACCGCCGAGAGGCCATAGTACATCTGGTCGACCCGGTCCCCGGGCTTGCCCTCGTAGCCGTAGGCGGCCCGGTTATAGAGCGGCATCCGCTCCCCCCGACGATCCATCCCCAGCACCCGGGAGCCGCCCCCCATCAACTGCTCACTCTCCTGCAAAGCGAAGCGGAAGCCGCGCAACGTGTCATGGGCGAAGTGACCCGCCTCCTCCGCCACCACCAGCTCGCCATCGTGGTAGTAGGAGAGCGCCAGCGGCGAGAGTTCGATGCGGGCGGTCAGATCCGCCAGCCGGTACTCCAGTGCCTCGCCGCTTTTAACCAACTCCCCTTTGACCACGGGCGCGCCGGGATCGATGGCGTAGGAGGGCAGCTGTTTCACCCCGGTGTTCTGGTAGTGCACCCCCAGGGCGCCGTCGCCGTAGCCGGTCAGGGTGACCGTCCCCTCATCGGTGGTCAGCACCAGCTGCTTGCCATCGAAGTGGTGCTTCTGCACCTCGGCGGCGAGGGCCGGTTGGCCCAGGCTGACCAGGGCGCCCAGCAAAAACACGGTACGCTTGAGGGGAGATGGCGGAGTTAGAGCAAAACCGGGGCGCATCATTTGACCTCCCAGATCACGGATTGCAGCGGCTGCAGGGTCAGGGCGATGGTGCCCACCTGATGGGTGACCCGCATCTCACCGGCCAGTTCACCAAATAGGCGCTCCTCCAGGGGATAGACCCCATCGGCCATTCCCCACTGGCGGATCACCGCCGCCGGCACGGTCAGGGTGGTGGAGGCGCTCCGGCGGTCGTCGAAGTTGGTGGCGATCACCAGCTTCTGATCGTCGTCGAAACGGACGAAGCTGAACAGCTTGTCGGTATAGCCCGGATTGCTGCGGCTGTCGGTGTGGATATGCACCGCCTTGCCCATCAGCGCCGGGCTGTCGACGGTGAACTGCATCAGGCGGACGTAGTAGTCCCGCAGCGCCCGCTCCGACTCGCTCAGGGCGCCGCCATCGAACTTGCCGCCATTCATCCAGCGCTGGTGGGCCGGGACGCCCCAGTAGTCAAAGATGGTAGTGCGGGTGGCTTTACCAAAGCCGGCGTCCCCCTCCCCCGCTTCGCCCACATCCTGGCCGAAGTAGAGCATGGTCGGCGAGGAGCTCAGGGTGGCGGAAAGCACCATGGCAGGCAGGGCGCGCTCCGGGCTGCCGGCGAACGCCGGGCTGGCGATGCGCTGCTCGTCGTGGTTCTCCAGGAAATGCAGCATATGGTGCTCGATGTCCGCTTTCATCTGCTCGATGGTGACGATGGCATCGGTGCTGGCGCGGCCCTGGATGATCGCCTTCAGAGTGTCGTAGAGATCCACCTTGTCGTAGAGGTAATCCATCTTACCCAGATGCAGGTAGTCCCGGTACAGGTGGGGCTGGTACACCTCCGCCAGCAGGAAGGCGTCAGGATTGGCCTGTTTGATGTGGCTGTTGAGGTAGCTCCAGAAGGCCACCGGCACCATCTCCGCCATGTCGAAACGGAAGCCGTCGACACCAAACTCGGTCCAGAACAGGGTGATGTCCCGGAACTTGGTCCAGGAGTCCGGCACCGCCTTATCCTGCCAGAAGGCGTAGTGCTCGGCGACACCCTTGCTCTCGAAGCCCGCCGGCAGCTCAGGGAAGTCGTGACTGCCGTCCGGACGCACGCCGTAGTTGATCTTCACCGTCTCGTACCAGTCGTGGACGTGGGGCTGGGCGCTGCGGCTGCCGTTGCCGGTCCACTTGGCGGGGTTTTCCGTAAACTGGCCGTCGAGCCCGGGGTAATCCTGCCCCCCCAGGGGTTCAAACCCTGCCTCGTACTTAGGCAGCTCGAACGCTTCACCGACCACGTAGTAAAAGTTGTTGTCCCGGGCGTAGGCCACCGAGGTGTCGTCATTGGCACCAAAGTCCTCGACCCCCTCCGGCTTGCCCTTGGATTCGTAGAAACGCGCCACATGGTTGGGCACGATGTCGATCAGCACCTTCATGTCGTGGGCGTGGGTGCGGTCGATCAGCGCCTTGAACTCCGCCATCCGGTTGGCGGGATCCACCGCCAGGTCCGGGTTAACGCTGTAGTAGTCCTTCACCGCGTAGGGAGAGCCCGCCCGACCCTTGATCACGTCCGGATCATCGTTGCTGATCCCGTACTCGCTGTAATCCGCCACCAGTGCATGGTGGGGCACCCCGGTGTACCAGAGGTGGGTGGTCCCCAGCTCCTTGATCCCCGTCAGGGCCGCGTCGGTGATGTCATTAAACTTGCCGACGCCGTTCTGCTCCACCGTGCCCCAGGGCAGGTTAGCGGTTTCGGTATTGCCAAACAGCCGGGTAAACATCTGGTAGACCACCGCCTTGTGGGCCGGCTTGGTAGTCGCCGGTGCGGCAACCGGAGCCTTCGGAGCGACCACCGGCGTCGCGCTCTGGATCTTCGCCTCACCACAGCCGGCCAGCGCCAGGGTGGCTGCGATGGCGGCAGTTAAAACTTTGAGTGTCATTGGAATATCTCTTATTTTCCGTGGCTTGTTATCGCAGTGGCGGCTTGGTTGCGCCGATGAATAAAACTCAGAGACGACGAACCCCCGAAGTTCGGGGGTTCGTTATCTCCAGCCGCTGAGAGTTAGAAGCTGTAGCTAAAGCCCAGCATGAAGTTACGGCCGTAGCTCTGGTGGTCCTTGATGTAGCGGGAGTCCGGACCTTCGTAGGTGACGAAAGGTTCGTCGGTCAGGTTGTTGCCCTGCAGCAGGATAACCAGCCCCTCCACACCCAGCTCAGAGAAGTCGTAGGCCAGCTGCGCATCGACGATGGTTTCCGCCTGTACGTAGCGCTTGTCACGCTGCAGCGTGGTGCTGGACACTTCACCAAGGAACTCGCTGCGGTAGCGCACCGAGGTCCGTGCCTGGAAGCCAAACTTCTCGTAGTAGACTGTGGCGTTGACCACGTCCTTGGAGAGACCGGGCAGCTGGATGGGATCGCTGTCCGAATCCTCCTTCACCCGGCTGTCGGCGTAGGAGTAGCTCAGCATGGTGCCGAAGCCGTCCAGGGCCGGAACCCACTCGCCGAAGCCGAAGGAGCCGGACAGCTCAAAGCCCCAGATGTGGCCACCGTCGCCGTTTTGCGGCGTGGTGATGAAGCCCTGGTCCAGGACCGGGTCATAGCCCGGGATCATCACATCACTGAAGTCATGCAGTTTGCCCTGCTGATAGATGTAGTTCTCCAGGTACTTGTAGTAACCCGCTACGGCGAAGTAACCCTGGTCAGAGAAGTAGTTCTCGTAGCTGAGGTCGAACTGCCACGCCATCCAAGGCTTGAGCTCGGCGTTGCCGCCGCTGCCACTCCAGGGCGAATTATCCAGGTCGCCACTGTTCTCCTTGTCCTTATCGAAGCCAATCTCCAGACCGGCGTTCATTTGGTCCATCCGCGGACGGGCCAGGGTGCGGGCCACGGCGAAGCGCAGCATCTGGTCATCCGCCACTTCGAGACCCAGGTTGGCGCTCGGCAGCACCTCCCAGTAGTCGGTGCCTCCGGAGCTTGGCATCACCTCCAGGCCACCATCGGGGTTAACGGTGACGGCATTGCCGTCGGAGGACTGATCGGTGTGTACCAGCTGCACGCCGACGTTACCGGTCAGGCGGCGATAGCCCACCTCGGTGTCGATATCCAGCTTGGTGTAGAGGGTGGTGACTTGCTCCTTGACGGCCCAGTTGTTAACCGCGCGCCAGGCTTCCACGGAAGCCGCATCACGGACGTTGTAGAAACCGTCGTTGAGCAGTGCCATGGGATCCCAGGCGATCAGGTTGCCCAGACCGATGAAGTCCAGGGAGGCGTTGCCCCTCAGGTACTGCTGCGGGATCTGCTGGCCCATCTCGAAGCCCGGCTGGCCGTAGCTGTTGAGGGTCAGGAAGTAGCCCTTGTCCTCTTTGCTTTTCTCCCGCTCGGAGTAGTTCACTCCGAACTGGATGGCGGAGAAGGCACCGCTGTCGAACAGGCGCTCGCCCTCGAGGCGGAAGCTGGTCAGCTCATCCTCGATATCCGGGTTGTTGAGGAAGCCATCCTGGGAGTCCCAGCGGCCGTTACCTTCCGGATCGCCCCAGTTTTGCGGTGCGCCCAGTAGGATCAGGTTGGGATCCGAGTAGTCCAGCAGGTGGCTGAACACGGCACCGGAGTCGGTCATGCGGAAGCCCAGGCTGTCCTTGGCGCCGTTGGCCAGGCCGCGACCGGTGCCGCCGTAGGTTTCCAGGGCAAAGAAGGTGCGCTTGGCGCGGGAGTAGGCGATGTCGGTGTTGATGGTCCAGTTGTCACCCACCGCGTAATCCAGGTTCCAGCCCAGGGACAGGTTGCTGGCGTCGGTTTCGGTGTAGTCGTTGCGCACCAGGCCTTTGACGTTGTGGAAGGTCCCTTCGGTGATCAGGCCATCTTCCAGGGTGTAGTCCGGATCCAGGTAGACGCCGCCCCCCCAGGCCAGGGGCAGTTCAATGCCACGGAGCATCTGGGCATCGTTAAATTCGGAGTAGAAGAGATCGAATACAGTGTTGATGCGGTCGTTGGGCTGGAACTGCAGGGTCGCCATGACGGAGTCCCGCTCCAGCTCGGAGGAGCGCACGTAGGGCTTGTAGCCCCCCATCACCGCACCCGGAGCAGTCTCCCACTCCTCACCCTCCGCCGGCGGTGGCCCTACCTTGGGATCGCTGGGATAGCCCCAGATGTGCGTCCGCTCCTCCTGGTTAGGGCTGGACATCTTGGCAAAACCGATGGAGAGGCCCAAGGTGTCATCGAGGAACTGGTCGATGTAGGAGACACTGAAGCGGTAACCGCTGTCGGAGACATCGGAGTTGAGCTCGCCCATGTCGTTGTATTCGCCGCGGGCGCTGACGTTGAAGCTGGTCTCACCATGATCCAGCGGACGGATGGTCTGCATGTCGATGGTGCCACCCACCGCCTGGGCCATCACGGAGGCGTCCGGCGTCTTGTACACCACCACGCCGCTCATCAGCTCGGAGGGGTACTGGTCAAACTCGACCCCACGGTTGTCCCCTGTGGTCACCTGCTCGCGGCCGTTCAGGGTCGCGGTGGTGAAGTCCGGCGAGAGGCCACGGACGGACACCACATTGGAGCGGCCATCCAGGCGCTGAGAGGTCAGACCCGGCAGGCGGGCGATGGACTCGGCGATGCTGGAGTCCGGCAGTTTACCGATATCTTCAGCGGAGATGGCTTCCACTACGGAGGTGTTTTCCATCTTCTCGGCCTGAGAGAGAGCCAGTGAACGGCGAATACCGCGGACCGAAATGGTTTCCACGTTCTCCAGCGACTCCTTGGCACCCTCTTGCTGCGCTTCTGGCTCGGCCGCACTGACGGCGGTACTCAGGCCAGCGGCACAGAGTGCCAGGGTCAACGCGCTCGGTTTAAACCACATCAATATTCTCCCTAAATTGTGAGGTTTTTTATTATGTTGCCGAGCAAGCCGCCTGATCACCGATCCCACCTCTGTGGATCCGGTCAGGCCGATTTGGGAACCCTCGCCCGGTTGTTGGAACAGGATGTAATCACCTTGATACGGCAGGGACAATGCTCTGCATACGTATTCATAACGGTGAAATCCTCTCGCCCTCCCCCAAAAAGCAGACCCTATGAGTGCCTCAACTACCGAGCTTGAGTACTTGAAACTGTTATTTTTCGGTCATTTAAGTGAAATCATGGGGGCAATGGCGTTGCCGGATGTGCCGATTGGGCAAGTCACACGCGCTTCACATTCTGTGGCGCGGATCGCACTCCGAAGGGGCACAAGTCGGCCTTGGTCATACCATTTAACAATATGTCACAACTGCACCACCTTGAATACCGTTTTCACCCCCTGCCGGACCCAAGGGCCCAAAACTTCAACAGTTGGCAACAAATCCTTTGTTTACCAAATGGTTAAATACAACCACTGAGCACAAAACACCGGCGAATGTGATGTTTTTCACCACGATCGTCGATGAATACGTATGTAAGCGATTGTTTGGCAAAAACGCCCCCCTATACCATCGGCGCACACCCAGTCCGCCGGACCCGTTGCCACAGGACCCACCCGAGCCAAGGGAAAATCTGCCAAGGAGCATTGAATGGCTGTAGACACTCCAAGCAGGGACACGACCGCAATCCGTGCCTGCATCTTTGATCTGGACGGCGTGGTGGTGGACACCGCCAAGTACCACTTCCTGGCCTGGCGCCGACTGGCGGACAGCCTGGGGATCCCCTTTAGCGAGCAGGATAACGAACGGCTCAAGGGCGTCAGCCGGATCGAGTCGCTGAAGCTGATCCTGGCGCTGGGCAACCAGACCCTGTCCGAGGCGGAGTTTGAGCAGGCCCTGGTACAGAAAAACGCCTGGTACCTGGAGTACATCGAGCAGTTGGATGCCAGTGAGATCCTGCCGGGGGCCGACACCCTGCTGGCCGCGCTGAAGCGGGATGGGGTGCCGGTGGCGCTGGGATCCGCCAGCAAGAACGCGGTACTCATTTTGGAGCGCCTCAACCTGACCGACGCCTTCGATGCCATCGTCGATGGGACCCGAGTCAGTGAAGCCAAGCCGGATCCCGAGGTGTTCCTCACCGCCGCACGGGAGCTCAATACCGCCCCGCAGCACTGCCTGGTGTTTGAAGATGCCGCCGCCGGGGTTCAGGCCGCCCGCAACGCCGGCATGCACGTGGTGGGGATAGGCGAAGAAGCCGCCCTGCCGGACGCCGACTTTGTCCTGCCGGGGCTGGCGCAGATCACCCTCGACCAAATTCAAGAACGGATCGCACAGGGCCAAGGCGCTGTGCTGCAAAAGGAAGCCTGAGATGAAAGATTACATTCAGCACCACGAGTGGCGGATCATCGAGCCGAAGTTCGATCCTTCGGTAAACCGGATCTCCGAAAGCCTCTTCTCCATCGGCAACGGCAAGTTTGGCCAGCGTGCCAACTTCGAAGAGGATTACTCCGGCGACAGCCTGCGGGGCAGCTACGTGGCCGGGGTCTACTACCCGGATCCCACCCGGGTCGGTTGGTGGAAAAATGGTTATCCGGACTATTTCGCCAAGGTGATCAACTCCACCAACTGGATCGGGATCCGTGTCGCTGTCGACGGCGAGAACCTGGACCTGGCCCGGTGCCAGTTGGAGTCCTTCGAACGGGTGCTGGATATGCAGGATGGGGTGCTCTCCCGCCGCTTCATCGCCCAGTTGCCCAGCGGCAAGCGGATCCAGGTTGAGGCCACCCGCTTCACCAGCATCGTCGATACCGACAACGGGGCCATCCGTTACGCGGTCACGCCGCTGAACTTCGAGGGTGAGATCCGCTTTACCCCCTACCTGGACCTGGACGTCGTCAACGCCGACTCCAACTACGACGAGAAGTTCTGGCTGGAAACCGCCCGGCACGCCGATCCGCAGGTCGCCTACCTCTGCGGTGAAACCAAGAAAACCGGCTTCCGCCTCGGCGTGGCGGCGCGCTTTAACCTGACCCTGGATGGCGAGAGCAAAACGCCAGCCGCGACGGTGCATGACCGCGACTGCTTCGTCGGCCAGGAGGTGGCGATCCAGGCAAAACAGGGCCAGACCGCGACCCTCTACAAGTATGCCGCGCTCATCTCCTGCCTGAACGTGGCCGAAGGGCAGATCGATGCCGCGGCCTGTGACAGCGCCGCAGCCGCCCAGGCGAAAGGCTTCGACCGGATGCTGGCGGAGCACACCGCCGCCTGGCACGCCAAGTGGCAGCAGGCAGATATCCGCATCGAGGGCGACGTGGCGGCCCAGCAGGGGATCCGCTTCAACATCTTCCACATGAACCAGACCTACACCGGGGAAGACGCGCGCCTCAACATCGGCCCCAAGGGGTTCACCGGGGAGAAGTACGGCGGCGTGACCTACTGGGACACCGAGGCCTACTGCCTGCCGTTCTACCTCAAGACCGCGGATCCCCAGGTGGCACGGCAACTGCTGATCTACCGCCACAACCACCTGGAGAACGCCATCAAGAACGCCGAGAAGCTCGGCTTTAGTGACGGCGCGGCGCTCTACCCCATGGTGACCATCAACGGCGAGGAGTGTCACAACGAGTGGGAGATCACCTTCGAGGAGATCCACCGCAACGGCGCCATCGCTTTCGCCATCTACAACTACCTCAACCACACCGGCGACGCCGATTACCTGGCGGATTACGGTCTGGAAGTGCTGATCGGCATCAGCCGCTTCTGGCGCCAGCGGGTTCAGTGGTCCGAGCGTCGTGGTGGCTACGTGATGCTGGGGGTCACCGGCCCCAACGAGTACTCCAACAACGTCAACAACAACTGGTACACCAACAAGATCGCCCAGTGGACCCTGGCCTACACCGCCGAGGCGTTGGCCAAGGTGGAGGCGGAGGCGCCGGAGAAGCTGGCTGCGCTGCTGGAGAAGGTGAAGTTCAACGGCAAAGAGGATGAGCTGGCGATCTGGGCCCAGATCCGCGAGCACATTCTGCTGCCGGTGGACGACCAAACCGGCGTCTTCGTCCAGTACGATGGCTTCATGGACAAGGAGCTCAAGCCGATGTCCGAGATCCCGGCGGCGGAGTACCCCATCCATCAGCACTGGTCCTGGGACAGGATCCTGCGCTCCTGCTACATCAAGCAGGCGGACGTGCTGCAGGGGGTGTACCTGTTCGAAGAGGAGTTTGATCTCGACACCATCCGCCGCAACTACGACTTCTACGAGCCGATGACGGTGCACGAGTCCAGCCTCTCCCCCTGCATCCACGCCATCCTGGCGGCGAAGCTGGGCTACGAGGATCGCGCCTACAAGTTCTACCTGCGCACCTCACGGCTGGACCTGGACGATTACAACAACGATACCGAGGATGGCCTGCACATCACCTCCATGGCCGGCACCTGGATGGCAGTGGTGGAAGGGTTTGGCGGCGCCCGGGTGCACGACGGTGTGCTCAGCCTGCGCCCCTTCATCCCGGACCAGTGGCGCAGCTACGCCTTTAAGATCACCTTCAAGGGCGCCCTGCTGAACGTGGTGGTCAACCAGGAGGATGTGCAGATCGAGAACCAGTCCGACACCGCCATCGAGTTGCAGCTGTTTGACCGCAGCTGCCGCGTCGAACCGCGCGCCACTCTGGTACACCCCGTGGAGGCGCCGGCATTGGGTCAGGCCTCCTAACCTCCCACCTCTCCGGTAAGCCAAGCCCCCTGAATTTCCTCCAGGGGGCTTTTTTCGTTTTCGCCCAATTCGCAATCCCAATCCCACATTCGGTAACGTCCCGGTAGGTTTTGCCGAGGGAACCGAGGCACAACACCGATACCGACGCCCATACCAACGTCCACATCGCCACCATGTTGGGCCTCGCACGCTCGGCACCAACCCACGGTTCCTAAAACCCCAACGACATTCGTTAACGCCCCGTAGGTTGTGCCGAGGGCACCGAGGCACAACACCCACACCAACGCCCACACCGCCAAAATGTTGGGCCTCGCACGCTCGGCGCCAACCTACGGGCCCGAAAAACCCAACCACACTCGGTAACGTCTCGGTAGGTTGTGCCGAGGGCACCGAGGCACAACACCGATACCGACGCCCACACCAACGCCCACACCGCCACCATGTTGGGCCTCGCACGCTCGGCGCCAACCTACGGCCCACTCCTCTCATTCGGCAATGGCTACCACATACCCTATGCTCACTCCGAACATGGAGGATGACCAATGCGCTATCGAAGAGCATTCTCTCCCGGAGGCACTTTCTTCTTTACCTTGGTTTTGCAAGACAGAAACCGCACTCTGCTTACAGAGCGAATTCAACAACTGAGGGCCAGCTTTGCTCGGGTCCAGACCGCCCACCCCTTTTTCATTGAAGCGATAGTGATCCTTCCCGATCACCTGCACTGCATCTGGTCGCTGCCCGAGGGAGACAGCAACTACTCCCAGCGTTGGAACTTGATCAAGGGCGACTTTTCACGCCAGGTGGCACAAACAGAAGCGATCAATACGTCACGGAAATCTCGACGAGAGCGGGGGATCTGGCAACGGCGCTTTTGGGAACACCAGATCCGTAATCCAGACGATCACCAGGCCCACTGCGATTACATCCACTTTAATCCGGTGAAACATGGCTACGTCGCCAGGCCGGTCGATTGGCCCTACTCCAGCATCCACCGTGAGATCCAGCGGGGCACCTTGGATACCGATTGGTGCACATCCTCGCCATAACAATGGCGGCGCCACCATGTTGGTCCCGAAAATCCCAACCACACTCGGTAACACCCCGTAGGCTGTGCCGAGGGCACCGAGGCACAACGCCGATACCGACGCCCACACCAACGTCCACACCGCCAAAATGTTGGGCCTCGCAAGCTCGGCGCCAACCTACGGTTCCGAAAACCGCAACCACATTCGGTAAAGCTCCCGTAGGTTGTGCCGAGGGCACCGGGGCACAACACCCACATCGTCGCTTTGCATACGTATGCAGGATGACGCGAAGCCAGGGAGGGATTAGAGTCGGCCCATCGGTTGAGAAGCGCCCGCTTGCGGTAAGCGTTTTGCGCGACCCGGTGCCGGAACAAACAGAGGAAAAGCGTGAAGATGAACGAGTGGTGGCGTGGCGCCCTGATCTACCAGATCTACCCTCGCAGTTTTGCGGACAGCAATGGCGATGGGATCGGCGATCTTCCCGGGATCATCGACAAGCTGGAGTACGTTGCCAGCCTGGGGGTGGACGGGATCTGGATCTCCCCCTTCTTTACCTCACCGATGAAGGACTTCGGCTACGACATCGCCGACTACCACGACGTGGACCCGATGTTCGGCACCCTGGAGGACTTTGACCAGCTGCTCGCCAAGGCACACCAATTGGGGCTGAAGGTGATGATCGACCAGGTGCTAAGCCACACCTCGGATCAACACGCCTGGTTCAAGGAGAGCCGCCAAAGCCGGGACAACGCCAAGGCACAGTGGTATGTCTGGGCGGATCCCAAACCCGATGGCACCCCGCCCAACAACTGGCTCTCCATCTTCGGCGGCGGCGCCTGGCAGTGGGAACCCCGCCGGGAGCAGTACTACCTGCACAACTTCCTCACCGAGCAGCCGGACCTCAACTTCCACCACCCAGAGGTCCAGCAGGCGGTGCTGGATAACGTCGAGTTCTGGCTGGCCCGGGGGGTCGATGGCCTGCGTCTGGATGCGATCAGTTTCTGCTTCCACGACCCGCTGCTGCGGGACAACCCCGCCAAGCCGGCACACCTTCGCACCGGCCGGGGCTTCGCCGCGGATAATCCCTACGCCTACCAGTATCACGATTACAACAATGCCCGGCCGGAGAACCTCCCCTTCCTCGAGCGGCTGCGCGCGCTGATTGATCGCTACCCGGGCGCCACGACTTTGGGGGAGATCGCCTCGGAAGACTCCCTGGCCACCATGGCGGAGTACACCCAGCCGGGCCGGCTTCACATGTGTTACAGCTTCGAGCTGCTCACCGACGACTTCAGTGCCGGCTACATCCGTGAGACGGTGGAAACGCTGGAGCGGCGGGTGAAAACCGGCTGGCCCAGCTGGGCGGTCTCGAATCACGACGTGGCCCGGGTCGCCACCCGTTGGGGCAAGGCGGCGGGGGCCGATAACCCAGAGGCCCTGAGCAAACTGGTGACCGCCCTGCTCTGCTCCCTGCGCGGCAGCATGTGCCTCTACCAGGGCGAAGAGCTGGGACTGACGGAAGCGGAGATCCCCTTTGAGCAGCTGCAGGACCCCTACGGCATCGCCTTCTGGCCCAACTTCAAGGGGCGGGACGGCTGCCGTACCCCCCTGCCCTGGCAAAGAGACGCCGAGCATGGCGGCTTCACCCATGGGACGCCCTGGTTGCCGGTGCCACAGGAGCACAGGGCCCTGGCGGTGGACCAACAGCAGGTCGACCCGGACTCCGTGCTCAACCAGTTTCGCCGCTTCGTTCACTGGCGCAAGCAATCGGCCCCCTTGCGGCTCGGCGATATCACCTTCTACGACGCTCCACAGCCGCTGCTGCTATTTGTCCGCCAGTACCGGGGCGAGTCCCTGCTCTGCGCCTTCAATCTCGGCGCTGATGAGGCATCGTTCGACCTGCCGGCTGCGCTGCTGAAACGGCTCGAAAGCGTCACCACACAAGAAGGGCATGGATTACCCGCGGGTATCCTGAGTCCGGATGGCACCCGGCTCTCCCTGCCCCCCTTTGGGGCGTATTTTGGCCGGGGCTAGGTTCAAAAAACGAGTTCCTAGATCCTATAAAGGCAGTTCCTAGGTGCGAGTTCCTAGAGCCTATAAAGGCAGTTCCTAGGTACGAGTTCCTAGAGCCTATAAAAGCAGTTCCTAGGTGCGAGTTCCTCGCCCCTAGGGGCGAGGTTCTAGGTTCTAGGTTCTAGGTTCTAGGTTCTAGGTTCTAGGTTCTAGGTTCTAGGTTCTAGGTTCTAGCAGAAGCCTACACCGTAAGTCCCGGGTACCCGGCTTCTTGCTTTTAGAACCTAGGCTCTTCCCTAGTACCTAGGCTCTTAGGAACCAGGAACCGCTTTCCCTAGGAACGCTCTTCCCAGAACCGAGGCTCCTCCCTAGCACCTAGCATTCTGCCATTAACGCTCTTAGGAACCAGGAACCGCTTTCCCTAGGAACGCTCTTCCCAGAACCGAGGCTCTTCCCTAGCACCTAGCCTCCTGTGCTTACCGCTCTTAGGAACCAGGAACCGCTCTTCCCATCACCCAGGCTCTTTCCTTTTCTAGAAAAAAGGATAAAAACAACCGATAGTTAAAAAAATCTTTCATTAGGAGTCGCCGTGTCCCCTGCCCGTGCCCTGCTCTGGTCAGTGCTCTCCCTGCCCGTCGTGGCCCAGGCATCGGATGCGCCTGCCGAAGAGCCTGCCAACGAGCACCATCACGAGCAAGACGATGCCAAGATCCTGGCCCAGCTGCAGGCACAGTGTGAAGCCGCTCCCGAGTACCGGTATATCCGGCATAATGTGTTCCAGCCGGACGAGCCCGGCTTCACCTGGGCGCACAAGCTGGCCAACAAGCTGCACTACACCACCCGCGAGGTCACCCTGGAGCAGGCGGTGGCCGGTTTCACCCCCTGCGAGGATGATCTGGATGATCTCTACGAGCTGGAGCGGCATCTGAGGGGTTTGCGTTACTTGCGAGATGCCCAAGTTAGCCAGGACAAGGAGAGCGGGCAGGTACTGGTGGAAACCTGGGATACCTGGTCACTGCTGCCCACCTTCAACTTCTCCCGTCAGGGGGGCGAAAATGCCGCCTCCATCGGGATAAAAGACTCCAACCTGCTGGGCCTGGGGATCGATGCCCAGATCTTCTACTTCTCCGACTACCAGCGTGACGGCTACCAGCTCGCCTTCTACTCCCCCATCTACATCAACAAGCACATCAATGTGGGCATCCGTCTGGCCAACACCAGCGATGGCAAGCAGGTCGGCTTCCAGCTGGATCGCCCCTTCGTCGCCCTGGACAGCGCCTTCGGCTATGAACTCAGCCTGTTCCGGGACCAGCGGCAGGAGGAGATCCGCCAGGGGGACCAGGAGGTGAACCGGTTCGACCATGATCTTCACTACTTCCATGTGGGCTACGGACGCCGCTGGCTGGAGGGGCGCGACCAGGTTCTGCGCTGGCACGTGGGACTCACCTTCGATGACCACCAGTTCGATCCCGTCGCCGGCACCACCCGACTTCCTGAGGATCGTCAGCGCGCCTACCCCTGGGTACAGCTGAGCTTTCGACAGGACCGCTTCGAAGAGCTTCAGAACGTTACCCTCATCAACGCCATCGAGGATGTGAACCTGGGTTGGGACAGTGCGGTGAAACTGGGGTGGGACGGCAGTGGCGACGGGGGCTGGCTGCTGCAGGCGCACAGCCACTGGGGCGCCCTGTTCGGGGCGAAAAGGAGGAGGTTCAGTGAGCCGATTGACAATGGCAGCACAGGACTTTGGCTGACGCGCTTCTGGCTGCACGGAGAGGAGGTCCGGGGGGCGGGAGATTATTACCAGCTGCAGTGGCGCAACGAGCTGTTCTACCCCATCTGGGCGCCGCTGAGGGTCTACGGCAAATTTGACTGGCGCCATGCCATCAACCCCTTCGTCGACCGCCCCCATACCCTGGGCGGCAGTACAGGCCTCCGGGGCTACCCGCTGCAGTACCAGCATGGCGACACCATCGCCCTGGCCACGGCGGAGCTGCGTTACTACCCGGGGATCAGCATCCTGCAGTTGTTGGAGCTGGGCAGCGCCATTTTCTACGACATCGGTGAAGCACGAGGGGGGGAGGCTTATCCGGATAACCCGGCCGGAACCCAGCAGAGCCTTGGCGCCGGGCTACGCTTCTACGCCTCCCATGCCGGCAGCCGCAACGTCATCCATGTGGATTTTGTCCGCCCCATCAGCGACGACAAACGGGTCAACAGCTGGGAGTGGCGGCTGGAAGTGAAGAGTCACTTTTAAGAGAGGGTGCTCCGTGCATTCATCCAACCCGTAGGTTGTGCCGAGGGCACCGAGGCACAACGGCGACGCCAACCCCAAATTGACCCCGGCATGTTGGGCCTCGCAAACTCAGCGCCAACCGACGCTCCATGTATTCGCCCAACCTCGTAGGTTGTGCCGAGGGCACCGAGGCACAACGGCGACGCCAATCCCGAACCAATCCCGAACCAATCCCGCAATGTTGGGCCTCGCAAACTCAGCGCCAACCGACGCTCCATGTATTCGCCCAACCTCGTAGGTTGTGCCGAGGGCACCGAGGCACAACGGCGACGCCAATCCCGAACCAATCCCGCAATGTTGGGCCTCGCCAGCTCGGCGCCAACCTACGCCCCGTGCATTCATCCAACCCGTAGAGCCGGTCAGCAAAAGCCATAACCCCCAAGCATCGCTACGCTTGATAAAATCCCATCGAACAATTCATCGTAGGTCCCCTCCACGAACCGTAGGTTGGGCTGAGCGCTGCGAAGCCCAACGACCCATCCCGAAAAGCCGTGCTTCGCCACCCTCAACTCAGCCTATCGCGACACGCTTACCCCACCATGAGATTGATGAACAAAATCACAACCGCAGAGGCTTGATAAAAAGGCCTTAAACAAAAAGCCCCCGAAACCATCGGTTTCGGGGGCTTTTTAGCGGGCGGGCCGATTAATCTTCGGCACCATAGCCATTGGGGTTTTGAGACTGCCAGCGCCAGGTGTCTGACATCATCTGCTCCAGGCTGCGGGTCGCCTTCCAGTTAAGCATTGACTCTGCCTTCGAGGCATCCGCCCAGAATGCGGGGAGATCCCCCTCACGGCGGTCAACAATCCGGTAAGGGATGGTTACCCCAGATGCCGACTCAAAGGCGCGAACCATCGACAAGACCGACAGGCCGTTGCCGGTTCCAAGGTTAAACGCCTTAGCACCAGAATGACTATTCAGCCAACGCAGGGCTTTTACATGCCCTTCGGCCAGATCCATGACATGCAGATAATCGCGCAGGCAGGTACCATCAGGGGTCTCATAGTCCCCGCCGAATACCGACAAGGACTCGCGTTTTCCAACGGCAACCTGTGCAATGAAGGGCAACAGGTTATTGGGGATCCCGAGGGGGTCTTCGCCGATTAATCCCGATGGATGGGCTCCGACCGGGTTGAAGTAACGAAGCAGGGCTACCGAAAGCTTCGGGTCGGCTTTAGCCGCGTCTTTGAGGATCTCCTCGACCATCCACTTCGAGGTGCCGTAGGGATTGACTGTCCCACCGGTTTTCATCGTCTCGACATAAGGAATGGAGGCATCCGAGCCGTAGACCGTTGCTGAAGAGCTAAACACCAGCTTTTTAACACCGGCGCGGCACATCGCATCCAGCAGCGTTATCGAGCCCGTCACGTTGTTGTGATAGTACTCGATCGGCTTCATCGTGGACTCACCCACCGCTTTGAGCCCGGCAAAGTGGATCACCGAGTCAATGGCGTGCTCTCGGAATACCCCATCGAGGCAATCCGCATCACAGATGTCACCACGGACGAACGTCAGGGTTTTTCCGGTGATCCGCTCGACCCGCCTCAACGCTTCTTCACTGCTGTTGACCAGGTTGTCCAGCACGACAACCTCTTCGCCCGCTTCCAGCAGCTCCACCACGGTGTGGGAACCGATGTAGCCAGCGCCGCCGGTTACTAAAATCGCCATAGAGTTTGCCGCTTAACCTATAAGTCCAGTGCTTGATGCCCGGCCAGTCTTAGCCATAGGTTGAGTTGAGCTTAGCGAAGCTCAACTCCCTATTCGAAGCATGCACTGAAACATGCACTGGAATCGTTGAGCTCAGAGAAACTCAACCTCCTGCCAATACCTTAAACCAAGCCCTTGATATGGGACATCAGTGCCTCACCCACTGCCGGGTGACGCAGGGCGTATTCAACCTGGGCCTTCATGTAACCGAGCTTGTCGCCACAATCATGGGACTTGCCGGTCATGTGGAAAGCCTCAACGGTTTCCTTCTCCATCAGCATGGCAATGGCATCGGTCAACTGGATCTCGTTGCCGGCACCCTGGGGGGTTTTCTCAAGCAGCGTCCAGATATCAGACGGCAGAATGTAACGCCCCACCACCGCCATGTTGGAGGGAGCCTCTTCCAGTGCGGGCTTCTCTACCACCGCCTTCATAGGCACAGATTGACCCGGATTGAGAGTCTCGCCGTTGCAATCCGCAACGCCATACTTGGATACCTCTTCCATCGGCACCGGCTCAACCATGATCTGGCCCGCGCGGCTCTCTTCAAAGCGGGCCTTCATCGCCGCCAGGTTTTCCAACTTCTGGTCCGCCGTGTACTCATCCAGGATCACATCGGGCAGCACCACGGCGAAGGGGTTCTCGCCGACCAGAGGACGGGCGCACAGCACCGCATGGCCCAGGCCTTTGGCCTCACCCTGACGAACGTGCATGATGGTCACGCCCTTAGGACAGATGGATTGCACCTCTTCCAGCAATTGCCGCTTGACCCGCTTCTCCAGTTGGCTTTCCAACTCGTAGGAGGTATCGAAGTGGTTCTCGATGGCGTTTTTGGAAGCGTGGGTGACCAGCACAATCTCCTTGAAGCCCGCCGCCACGCACTCGTTAACGATGTACTGGATCAGCGGCTTGTCCACCAGCGGCAGCATCTCTTTCGGAATGGCCTTGGTGGCTGGCAACATACGGGTGCCCAGCCCCGCAACCGGGATCACGACTTTAGTCAATGACATTACAATTCCCCTTTTAATAAACAAAGGGCCACAGCACCACGGCCACGGCCCTTCAAATGTATCTCTAGATGTAACTTACATTGAGCAGGCGCGAAGCCCAACACCCCGCACCCAAACGGGCAACCGTAGATTCCAGGTTCTAGGTTCTAGGTTCTAGGTTCTAGGTTCTAGGTTCTAGGTTCTAGGTTCTAGGTTCTAGGTTCTAGGTTCTAGGTTCTAGGTTCTAGGTTCTAGGTTCTAGCATGAGCCTACACCGCCTGTCCCGGGTACCCGGCTTTTTGCTTTTAGAACCTAGGCTCTTCCCTAGCACCTAGTAGCCTGCTTTAATCAGACCCAAACAGATCCCGCGTATAAACCTTATCCGCCACATCCCGAATCTCATCAACCATACGGTTAGAGAGGATGACATCGCAATCAGCTTTAAACTGAGACAGGTCCTTATACACCTTCGAGTGGAAAAACTCGTCTTCTTCCAGCACCGGTTCGTAAACCACAACTTCAATGCCCTTGGCCTTGATCCGCTTCATCACGCCCTGGATAGCTGAGGCGCGGAAGTTGTCTGACCCGGACTTCATGATCAGTCGGTAAACACCCACTTTTTGAGGGTTACGGCGAATGATGGAATCAGCGATGAAGTCCTTGCGGGTGGTATTCGCATCGACAATGGCACCAATGATGCTGTTCGGCACATCCTGGTAATTTGCCCGTAACTGCTTGGTGTCTTTGGGCAGGCAGTAACCACCATAACCAAAGGAAGGGTTGTTGTAATGGCTACCGATACGCGGGTCCAGGCCAACGCCTTCGATGATCTGTTTGGCATCAAGACCGTGAGCTTCGGCGTAAGTATCCAACTCATTGAAGTAAGCAACGCGCATCGCCAGGTAGGTATTGGAGAACAGCTTTACCGCTTCCGCTTCGGTGGCATCGGTAAAGAGCACATCGATGTTCTCTTTAAGCGCGCCTTCTACCAAGAGGTTAGCAAACACTTTGGCGCGTTCTGAACGCTCACCAACGATGATGCGGGAGGGGTGGAGATTGTCATAGAGCGCCTTACCTTCCCGCAGGAACTCCGGCGAGAAAATCAGGTTGTCACAACCCAGCTCCGCCTTGATGCGGTCGGTATAACCAACCGGGACCGTAGACTTGATCACCATCACAGCATCGGGATTGATGGCAATAACGTCCTTGATAACCGCTTCAACAGATTTGGTATTGAAGTAGTTCGTCTCGGTGTCGTAGTCCGTCGGCGTGGCGATCACCACGTACTCTGCGCCTCGATACGCTTCTTCTTTATTAAGAGTGGCAGTGAGATCCAGCGACCGGTTCGCCAGAAAATCTTCAATCTCAGCATCCGCAATCGGCGATTGGCGATTATTAATCATCGCGACTTTCTCTGCGATGATGTCTACCGCGACCACTTCATGGTGCTGCGCCAGCAACACCGCATTAGACAGGCCTACATAGCCTGTACCTGCTACAGAAATCTTCATTTTTCCCCAAATATATTTTTCGAGACTTAAAGTCGCAAATGCGTCAACTCTATTTTTATTGCAGTTTGGCCATCAAAACTGAACTTGTCAGTTTATAGCATAAGACCCATCTTATAGTGCTCCGGACAAGAAATTTAACTAATAGATGAGGAGGAAACCAAAGACTATTCATTGCTCATATTTAAGCAGTGAATATAAAATCTATTTGTTTATGGATAAAAACACTTTATGTAACTTTTTACCAAATAAAGAACTAGGCTTATAAAAAGGGTTATTAGACATATCAAGAATCGTATCTCTCAACTCCCCTAACGTGATTGGGTATGTGGAAGGGAGACTTAACGTTATCTCAGAATGCATTTGTTCAATAAAGTAATCAACTAATTCCTCAACGCACATATAGTTTATCGTATATTGCTCGTCATAAACTACCAACTCCCGACCATGAATAGCGTTACAAATCCAAGTCGCCAAAATCGAGTTATGATCAGGTTTAGCACCGATACCAAAAAGATGTGGGAGTTTACAAATATGAACGGGAACAGAAACACTACGTCCGTACTCAAAGATCATATTCTCCGCTTCTAACTTCGTATTTCCATAAGAGCTATTTGTATGACCAGCATGAATGGTAGAGGAAAAAACAACGGGAATCGGATGACTCCGAAGCAACCCAAGTAGCTTAGCAGTCAGTTCTACATTAGCAGAGTAGAATTTTTCATAAGATGCTTTTGGATTGACCTCTCCAGCGAAATGGTAGCAATAGTCAGCGACTTTAACCATTTCGTCCATTTCTTCATAAGAAGTATTTCTAGTTACAGGTAGTACATTAACATCAGATCCTGACAATCTTTCAACTAACGCACTACCAAGAAAACCGTTACTACCAGTGATTAGTATGTTCTTCATGTTAGAATCAACTTAATAAAATCTGACCAAACTTGATCTTTAGGTTGTTGATACTCGATGCTGGGAATGACATAATCCCAATTATCAATAATCTCAGAAATATCCGTTGCTGTCGAAAACTCAAACACCTTGTTAGGGTAATTTTTAAGCAGACTACCAAAAGTACCGGAACGAACAAAGATCGGAACATTACTTTCTAAAGCCATAGCAAATCTAGTTGGCAAACTACAGTGACTTCTCGCATTATCGAGACCGTTATATAGCATTAATACACCATCATGCCTGTCAACAAAATTGAGCAACTCTCCTCGTAGAATGTCTTCAAACCCAAAAGGCTCGAATTTATTCAGTCGAGTATTTCCTTCTATATCTCTTGAATTCTGAACCCAGACATTAAATCCATCACTAGTTAATCTAACAAGTTCTTTTTCTACATTGTCTATTGTACGACTCTTGAAAAATGTATTACCAAGAAAAACAAGGTCAACAGTATCATTATTTATTTTTTTATGACTTGGAATTCTTTTTACAAATGGACAAATAACATCAGTTGAAACTAGGATTTTTTTTCCTTCAATTAGGCCATTTACTCGTAGATGCTCCTTCATTTCCGATGATGGAACCGCTAAACCATCAAAAGAATTGAAATAGCATTTATCAAAAATAGAGTAAATGCTCTTTTGGGCGAAATTGCAGTCAGTTCGGACAGGGTAGGTGTTAACTATTAGAATACTCTTAGCTTTAAGCCCTAGCTCTAACAAAGAATTATCTATCGCCTTTTTTTCTTGCTTAAGAGTAGTACTCCAAAAGTAAATGATTATATCTGGCCTATTCTCCCTTACATGCTCTTTTACCCTTGAGTATTGTTCGCAGCTTAGTGACGATATGTTTTCTTTCATAGCCAATATAAAAGAAACCATATGTGAACGATCTAATCCCATCTTAGACAAGAACCTTTTCATTTTAGACTCTTGACTGAGGGAAAAGTTTGTTCTAATTACTGTCGTAACATCTTCATTCGTAGACTTATTATTCCTTACTTGCTCTCTGCTGCTATCTATAAATGATAAGTCATTACTAATTTTAGAAAAAATATCTAAATAGGCATGCGTAAAAAGAGTGTTAGAAGAGCCAACAAAACATATTTTCACTGACGAAGTATCCTTTTGGCATCATCAAGGTCTTTCAACCACCAATCAAGGCTACTAATCTCTTGTATTCTTTCTTTAGGAAGACGATATCGTATCAACTTCGCGGGAACGCCTACAACGATTCCGAAATCAGGGACATCTTTAGTAACCACAGCCCCGGCACCTACAATTGCGCTATTGCCAACTCTTACCCCACCTTTTATGCATACATTGGCACCCACCCAACAATCATGCCCGATGACTACCTCAGAAAAGTCTTCCTCTCTCTTACCTTTAAAGAGACTTTCATTATATAAATATGGAGACAAAGATGGGCCTTCAGTGGGGTGCTCTCCTAAACCAATTGCACAACTTGGCCCAATAGAGGTGTACCTACCGACTGTACAATTCACCAATATTGAATTAGGTGAGACATAAGAGTATGCACCGATTTTACTAGAGATAACCCTGCACCCATCATTAATTAAGTTATTACCAGACAACTTGGAATCTGGCGTGATAATGGTTCCCTTTCCTATGTTCACTCGGCGAGTAACCAAGCGCAAATACATCTTATACAAAAAAACAACAAAACTCTTAGCAATGTTTTTTAGTAACGCTTCCATACTTCCCTCCGGTTGAAATCAAAAACATAACTACGGAAATAAAGAGATATACTGGGAGTGTCCAAATTGACATTTCTGAGAATTCGATTCCCAACATCCAGATCAAAGCTATAAAGCCAAAAAATGTCAAGCTCAAATATCTACTCACTCTTGAAATACCCCGATGCAGATCAACTCTATGCGCAAGCATTGAGAACACGAAAAGCTCGATTAAACTAATCGTTTTTAGTGTGCAAATTGCCATCAGAATTAATGGTTCAGCCTCAAAACCATACACAAAACTCAAACCAAAACTTGTGCCTAAGTATAGAAACAAAAATAATATTGGAATAACAGATATTACTTTAGGAAGAATATTGTTAATGCTACCGTGAAAAGAAACCGAGCGAATTATCACTTTGGTGGCCGATGACGTCGGAAGCATGATTAGCCCACAAATGGAGAGTATGGGCAAAACATGGCTCGAAGATTGAGCAGTTAATGCAATAAGAACAAATACTTTATCAACATATCGATTAATTGTCGGTATCGCTGAGGAAATCAAATATCCTACAGAAACCTTCCTAATTCCTCTAAAAGAAAAAGATACCGTAATGATGTTGCATCTAAATAATGAGCGTATTGAATAAAGGCAAGATGTTATATTCGCCAAGGCATAAGCAATAAAGACATCAAAGTTTGAATAAAAAAGGACTATAAAAACTGTTGTCTGTATTAAAAGCATTTTTGCAATTGTTCTATCTTTCTCTGCGATTCTTAATAGGTTCATCGCAGTATCGGCCAACATTAACGAGCAGAGAAAAACTACAATTAATAAGTCAACCTGATCTTGAAGTATTCCAACCGCAAAAACGAAGAAAGCGTATACTATTGCAATGTAGAAAAATATAGAGACATCGTACTTATTTTTACCGCTATCTGAAATCACAACAACGTTATAACATGCTGTATTTAACACGTGAACAAAAAGAAGCGGAACGTACATTAAGTAGTTAAACTTTAAGTATAAGTCAACATCCCTCCTGTACAATTCTGGAAGTACTATAAGCTGCAAAAGCATCAAACTCAGCAGCATAGGTCCAAAGCTATAAAGAAACTGTACTATGTTTTTCTTCAAACTTGCTCACCCATCTTTTTCGCTTGAATGCAACTAAAACAGCAGTCATTGAAATGACAACATAATTATCCAAATTGTTACCGCTAAACATTGAACCAATAAAGATCACTGCCAAGGAGTAGTAAAGAACTGAATAGCTCTCGAATTGACTTGAAACAACATCAAAAAATAGTTTTACAAACTGTATAAGTAGAAACAGACTTAATGCAAATCCAAAAATCCCATTAAAAAATATCAGTTCGAGAAACAGATTGTGCGGATAGGGGAATTGATCGTGCCCAAATTTGGTTATAAAAATATCATAAGATTGGCCAAAGCTTACTATCCACTCTAAAGGATTATTGAAAAATTCTGCCCATGGCGCTAAGCGCAGGGATAATGATTGATTCCCTTCGTAATCAAAGTTAAATAAACGACTACTTATAAGAACTTCTTGATTTCCGATAACAAAAACAACCATTATAGAAAATACGGAAAACAACCAAAAAATACCACTAGAGATTTTAATTTTACCAAGGCAACTATGGAATGCTGCGAATAGTAAAAGCGCTATGGCGATAATCCCCCCTCGAGATCCAGTCGCAACAATCCCCAATATCATTATTGAAATTGTAAACGCTATCAATATTACTTTGCGAAGGGTAGTATTTATAAATTTAATCAACAAAAGTGGAAAAAGTGACAATACTGCAAAGACTCGATACAGCATATTAGGTCCGAATACGAAACTACCGCGCTGACCACTACTCAATATTGTCCCGCAAACAAAGAATGCCAGAAGAAGCAAAGACGACACTGCCAGTGTTCTTGTGAATTTTTCCGACCACTCATTTCTTCTTATATAACTAAATAAAAATGCCAAACAGAAGACTGATACTATGCAATGGAAAACCCACATCGGATAATAATATTCATAATCAGCCAATGCGCTTGTTATAAAGACGGGAATTAAGGACAGAAGGAATAAAATCGTACCTTTAGAAAACACAATGCTATAGTTATTACAAGAAAGCATGAAAACACTCACAATAGCAACAGCAAAAGGAAACACTCTAATGCCCATCACATCGGAACCACCAGAAAAAAGTAGCCAAAAAAATGAAACAATAACCAGGATTGGGGCTATATTCATGCAGTGTAATCTTGTTCAACTTTGAAATCAAAGAGACATTTCAGCTGCAAGTAAGGCTCGGCTTACTTGCAGTTGAATATTGAAATAGATAGAAGGTTTTACTTTCTAAATATGGCTCTATATCCATAATTAGCAAAATGGAAAAGAGCAATACTAAAACTTAGCCCCTCAATCTCCCGATAAATCTGCCACTGTCGTTTGGCCTTTTTTAATTTGTTCGAGGAAATTGAACCATTGACGATTCTATAATAAGTCAAAACTGTTTTGAGACACGTTGCGCTTTCACCGTCCTTTAGAATACTAAGCCAAAACGCATAGTCCTGACCAGTTCTGATTAAAGGCATTCTTTTTGAGCCAATAATTCTCTTTTTTATGACGACGGTTGAGCATCCTATCGTTGCTCTCTTTGACAGCATATCATTATAACCAACAGTTCCCATAGAGTTTGCATCAATGACATTAGTACCTATGACGCCATCCTCAGAGATTGTCGAGTAGGACGTAAATGAGAAATTTATATCTTTATTTCTCATAAACTCTATTTGAACTTTAAGCTTATTTTCATTCCAGATATCGTCTGAGTCCAGAAAAGCAACATATTTTCCAGAAGCCATTTCTATCGCCGCATTCCTTGTCACGGCAGCTCCAGAGTTATCACTATTCCTATATAATTTGATTCGACTATCTTTGCTAGAGAATTCTTCAAGAATTGAAGCCGTCATATCCGTTGAACAATCGTCCACCACAATTAGTTCCCAATTGCTGTAAGACTGCTTCAATACTGAATTAATGGACTCCGCTACAAACCTCTCAGAGTTGTAGCATGGCATAATTACACTGACTAATTCCATATTCAAATATTATCAAAAATTTCTTTAAAACTAGGAAGCAACTTGTCTTTATCAGAAATCAAAGGGGAATCTACCTTCCAATCAATATTCAAATGCTCATCATTCCAAATGATCCCTCCTTCATCTTGAGGATCATAATATTCTGTACATTTATAATGAAAATCAGCAAATTCACTAAGTACAGAAAAACCATGAGCAAAACCAGGTGGAATCCAAAGCTGTCGATTGTTAACGTCATTGAGAATTACAGCTAGCGATTTGCCAAATGTCGGAGAATTCTCCCTCAGGTCAACAGCAACATCAAGAACTTCTCCACGGGTAACGCTAACTAACTTACCTTGAGGTTTGTTTTTCTGAAAGTGTAACCCTCTAATTACACCTTTCGATGATCGAGAGCGATTATCCTGAACAAAGTCAAAGTCAATACCAGACTTTTTGAATCTTTCCAGTTGAAAAGATTCAAAAAAGAATCCTCGACTATCTCCAAATACTTTAGGCTCAATTATATAGCAGTCTGACAGCTCAGTATTGATTACTTTCATTATACATTTGCTCTCGTTGATTTTCTTAACACAGAGTCTTGCACCAGTGAATTTAGATACTTTCCATATTCATTTTTCTTCATTAAATCGGCCACTTTCAAAATATCAGAGTCAGTTAACCATCCTTTGTTCCAAGCAATTTCTTCTAAGCAAGCGACTTTCAACCCTTGTACATGTTCGATGGTCTGAATAAAGGAAGATGCTTCATGTAAACTTTCGTGTGTACCGGTATCAAGCCAAGCAAAACCTCGACCCAATAACTCTACATTTAGTTCACCATTTTCAAGATACATCTGATTTATTGAAGTTATCTCTAGCTCCCCGCGTTCCGAAGGAGTGACTGACTTTGCGTAATCGACGACTTGGCTATCATAAAAATAAAGCCCTGTCACAGCCCAATTAGATTTTGGATTTTGGGGCTTTTCTTCAATGGACGTAGCCCGATAAGTATCATCGAATCCAACTACACCAAATCTCTCAGGATCTTTTACATGGTATCCAAAAACGGTAGCTCCGCGATTATTTTTGATAACGCTTTGCAGTTGCCTAGAAAAAGACTGCCCATAGAAAATATTATCTCCCAAAATCAAACATACTGGGTCTTTACCGATAAAGTCTTCACCAATCAGGAAAGCCTGCGCTAAACCCTCAGGTTTTGGCTGAACAGCATAGGAAACATTAATACCGAACTGAGAACCATCTCCGATAAGACGTACAAATGAATCATTATCTTCAGGAGTAGTAATAATTAGGATATCTCTAATCCCAGCCAACATCAGTGTTGATATAGGATAGTAGATCATCGGCTTATCATAAACCGGCAACAATTGTTTTGACACGCCCATTGTGATTGGATATAAACGAGTTCCTGAGCCACCTGCGAGAATTATTCCTTTCATCTTATTTTACCCCTTGAAACCTAATCTTTCACCAACATACGAACCATCCAAGACACGTTCCCACCAATCTTTATTATTTAGGTACCACTCGACCGTTTTACGGATCCCGGTATCAAAAGTTTCTTCCGGCTTCCAGCCCAGTTCGCGCTCGATTTTAGACGCGTCGATTGCATAGCGAACGTCATGGCCCGGGCGATCAGTAACGAAAGTAATAAGATCTTCGTAAGCGTTAACATCTTCAGGCTTATTTGGGTGTAGCTCTTCAAGCAGAGTGCAGATGGTTTTTACCACATCAATATTAGCTTTCTCGTTATGGCCACCAATGTTGTAGGTTTCTCCTACCACACCTTCTTTTACCACCTTGTACAGTGCTCGTGCATGGTCTTCCACGAATAGCCAATCACGAACCTGCATGCCATCGCCATAAACTGGCAATGCTTTGCCAGACATGGCATTAAGGATCATCAATGGGATCAGTTTTTCCGGGAAATGGTATGGCCCATAGTTGTTAGAACAGTTCGTGACGATTGTTGGCAGGCCATAAGTACGACGCCAAGCTCTTACTAGATGGTCACTTGAGGCTTTAGATGCAGAGTATGGGCTGCTCGGCTCGTAAGAGGTCGTTTCGGTGAATAGGTCATCAGCGCCTTCTAAATCGCCATATACCTCATCGGTTGAGATATGGTGGAATCGGAACGCTTTTTTCTGGGCATCTTCGAGTGTGTTCCAGTATTGGCGAGTCGCTTCCAGCAAGATATAGGTGCCCACGATGTTGGTTTCGATAAAAGCTGCGGGTCCATCAATGGAACGGTCAACATGACTTTCCGCCGCAAGGTGCATCACCGCATCGGGTTTATGCTCAGTAAAGACGCGGTCCATTTCTGCTCGATTGCAAATATCAACCTGCTCAAATATGTAACGGCTAGACTCTTCCACTTCACCGAGTGACTCAAGATTGCCAGCATAAGTGAGCTTATCAACATTTACTGCAGTGTCTTCAGTATTCTTAATAATGTGCCGTACAACAGCGGATCCAATAAAACCAGCTCCGCCCGTAACCAAAATTTTCATAATTTATCCTGGACTAAAGATTAGAATGTTCACCAGACAGGCTCTGAAAGCTACAGCCGGGTGATGTCAAAAGTGTTTTAATTGAGACGCTTTTCACCCCAAAGAGAAAGCCTCTTTTGATTAAAGAGGCTTGGTATATTAGTCGCTTATTTACTAACAGGAGGAGTGTTATCTCCAGACGTAAAATCACTTACCATGTGCACGTAGCCATTTAACGACTTTCCAAATGTGCTGGATGAGATAACTGTATCCTGCAAACATGAGTAAGAAGCCGAGAAGCAATAAAATATCTGGCAGATTAAACCAATAACCCATGACGCCAATGACGGAAATGCTTAGCGCGAGGCAACTGATCCAAGCTAATGCGCCTTTGGACGTTAATCCTGCTCTCATAAAGATATGATGTAAGTGATCACGGTCAGGCTTAAAAGGGCTTTGCCCCTTTTTCTTGCGCCGATACATGATGGCAGCCATATCCATTAAGGGAATCGCAATAATCCACAGGGCTAAAACTGGCGAAAATGAGCGATTTTCTCCTTGGCTTCCGAGGACTAGCAGCCAAACTATAGTTAAACCAATCACCATGGAGCCCGCATCGCCCATGAATATTTTACGCAGCCTTCCGGTGGGCCAGCCTAGATTAAACATCAGGTAGGCGGCGATAGCGGCGATAAAGAGTAGCGGCAACATAAACCAAGGATCATTGTTCAACGCCATTAAAACCGCAAGCCCACCAAAGCTGATCATGCTCAGCATTCCGGCCAAACCGTCGATGCCGTCCACCATGTTAAATGCGTTAATGGCTCCAATCACGGCAATCAATGTAACCACAGGGCCAAAAACGCCGAGTTCGACGACGCCAAATCCGAACAGATTTCCAAAATCTCGCAGGTACTCGTCAGCACCAAAGATCATCAGGGATGCCGCGAACGCCTGAGCGAAAAGGCGGTAAGACACCTTGAGGTCATATTTATCATCCAGGACACCGATAAACAGCATCAATGCAGCAGACAACAAATACATCTTCAGGGTCGTGCCCACAGGGAAAAAGACTAAGGCAGCCGACATCACAGAGATAAAAATTGCGATACCGCCTATGAGCGGGATAGCGCCATTGTGAGCTTTGCGCCCACCAGGCACGTCTACCAGTCCAGCTTTGATCGCCACAGGCTTACCCAATCGGATCAAAAGATAGCTGAGTAGGAAGGTAAACAGTAATGGTAGTAGCGTGGTTTTCAGTTCCATGGGTGGTCCAGATAGATTCTAAGAGCAAAAGCCTAGGTACTAGGTTCTAAAAGCAAGAGTCTAGGTGCTAGGTGCTAGGTGCTAGGCGCTAGGTGCTAGGTGCTAGGTGCTAGGTTCTAAAAGCAAGAGTCTAGGTGCTAGGTGCTAGGTGCTAGGTGCTAGGTGCTAGGTGCTAGGTATCAAAGCATGGCCGCGATGGCTTCCGGTTGGGAAGCCATCGCGGCCAGAGAAAAGCGAAGAATGTTGTTAAACGGAAAAAACTTTAGATTGCTATTCAGCCCTTTCGAGCAAAGTGGCGGATTAGTACAAGCATCACGCCCAGCATGCCGCCGAGCAGGGTGCCCAGTACGCAGATTAGGGCTCGGGCGGGTTTGGCTTTGAGTTCTGGCACTACAGCCGCGTCGACTGTCTTGAAGACATACTCGTCACGCACTTCGGCGAACATCACAGTTTTCGCTTGCTCTTCAATCAACTGGTACAACACGCTTTGCATCTCTGCGATGCGAGTCTGTGCCAGTTGTTGTTCCAGATAAGAAATGCTGCGCTGAGCTTCGCCAAGTTCGCGCTGCTTCATCACCTGGTTAATCTCATCCACCAACCAAGACACCCACTTCTGGGCCAGATGCGGAGAATAATGTTCGATTGAAACCTTAATCAATCCTGTCTGCTTGTCCTGTTCCACGCTCATTAGCTCGGTAAACGCTTCATAGGCTTCCTGAGAGCTGGGTTTCGTACCCCGGGGAGGATTTGGCTCGCGCAGCCAGGTTTGGGTCTCGGCATCATAAATGTCGCTATCAAGCTCCAACGCATTGGCTCCAGCATCCCATCCTTTTGCCGCCATGAGTGGTACAAGCAGTTCATGCTTATCGATAAAATGGTTAATGAACTGGCGGGATTTCATCACTTCAATCGCCATAGCTGTATTATCGGCACTGCCGCCGCCAAGGTTAATCCCCGCCAGCGAGGCCAACCCACCAAACTGGCCAGCAAGGGCCGCTAGCCCACCACCCTTTTCGGCGCTCACCGGTGCCAACAGGGCTTCGGATTTGTAGACGTTGGGTAGATAGAGCGCAAAGGCAACGGCCGCAATAGCGAAGAGGCCGGTGATTGCACTGATGAGCAATTTTCCGGACCAGATGGCGGCGAAGAGTTCGCGGAGGTCGATTTCGTCGTCGGCCAGCTCGTAACGGGCGCGGAAATCCAGTTCTGCAGTGTTAGTCGGTATATTTGAATTCATTATTTTAGTTCTAGGTTCTAGGTTCTAGGTTCTAGGTTCTAGGTTCTAGGTTCTAGGTTCTTCAGGAGCGTACGTAGCAGAAGCTTCATTCACGCTCCCCTTCCTGATTTTTATCAGACTTGCCAGCATTCGAGAAATTTGACGAGCCTCATTGATCATGCGAGTGGCACTTTCTTGCTCCAGCAATCCAACTTCTCTGCCTAGCAGGAGTTGAGTGACGAGCTCTCCGGCAGAGCCTTTGGCAAAGTAGAGAAAGCGTGCAGACTCTTGGTTTGACTCCCGCTCTTCTCCTTCGGCAATGTTGGAAGGAATAGATAAAGCTGAGCGTGTAATCTGATCTTTGAAGCCGAAATCACGGCAATTGGCCATTTGACCGTACAAATCGACATACAGCCCCATTGCTCGCTGCCAGACCTCCAGGTTTTCGTACTTGTACATGCATCCTTTCCTTGGCTAAAGAGCAAGGGCGCTAGGTTCTAGGTTCTATTCTAAGAGCGAGAGCCCAATATCCTGCTCCTATCGCTGTTCCTAGAACCTAGGCACTTCTTTAGTACCTAGCATCCTGCTCTTACCGCTCTTCCCTAGAACCCAGGCTTTTCCCTAGTACCTAGCGCCTTCCTTAAATAATGTTAAGGGCGGAGATGGCGACGGCGGTGTTGTAGATGATGCCGGTGACCTGGCTCCAGAGGGTCAGGTTGTCTTTGTAGGCGGTATCCAGCGGCATAATGATGGTGTCGCCGGCCCGCAGGGTTTGCTTGCCGCCGAACCAGAAGCTGGACTTGGGTATCATCACGGAGCCATCGGCCCGCACCACGTACATCCGGCTGGTGTCCGCCCGCCGGGTGCTGCCGCCGGAAAGTTTCACGTAGTCTTTCACCGTCATTCGTCCATCGAAACGATGAGAAGCCGGGTGCTGAACCTCACCCATCACGGCAATGGTCTGGCGCATCGGCGGGATGTAGATAAGGTCTCCGCCTTCGGCGATCAGGTTATGCTCAGCGTCCTTGGCCTGAATGGCATTGAAGTCCACCACCATGCGGCCTGTTGCCTTCAGCTTTTCCAGCTGTGCCAGCATCGCATTGGTATCCGCCACCGAGGCGTAACTGCCCGCCTCCGAGAGCGTCCGGTTCGCCAACTCCTTGCGCAGCCCCATCACCACCCGCTGGATCTCCAGCTGCTCCTGGCGGCGCACGGATTCACGGGTGAACACCCCCCCATAGGGGTAGGCATACTCGGTAAAGCCACCGGCACGCGTGATCACATCCGCGAGGGTTTCCCCTTTGTGGATGGCGTAGATCCCGGGGAAACGCACCTCGCCGCGGATCTCTACCGTCGGGGTGTTTTGCCAGTCCGGCTTGGCGAAGACGTTCAAACGGTCTCGGCTTTGGAGGGCAATATCCACGCTACCATCGCCTGCCAAAAGCTCATTGAGGCGGATCGACAGGTGATGGATAGAGGTACCCGAAAGATCGTTAGACAGGGTCCGGGACAGTTCCGCCTGGTCCAGGTAGGCGCTCTCCTTCAAGCCGCCGGCCAAGGCAATCAGGTCTGACACCTTGGCGCCTTCCACCAAGGGGTAAAGCCCAGGGTTGGCCACCTCGCCATCGATGGCGACCACTTTCACGCCCTGATCAAAGCGTGCCTGGCCGTTCAGCTTGGCCAATACGGGAAACAGCAGCTCACGGCGGGTCAACTGAGACGACATCTCGATAAGCACATCGTGCTGGAACAGCGCCGTCAGGATGCGGTACTTCAGATCTTCGCTGTTTTTCGCCTTGGCACTGTCGCTACCGCCGTCGTCCTGAACCGCGACCCCGGCCACTTCCTTTCTTTCAGCGAGCGTCGTGCGCTCACTGAGTTTATCGAGGCCTATCGCCGCCTCGTCGGTGTTAACGCGGGCACTGGCTTGCAGAGACTGCTCTTCCGACAGCTCTTCGAACAGCTTGCCGAGCTCACGGCGATCCAGCGCTTCATCGCGGTCGTTAAATACGAGGATCTTATCTCGCGGCATCAGCATGAGGTCTTCCACGCTTCCGGGATGGCGGATCGCTTCAGCCAGGTCGAAACCTTGCACTTCGATATCCCCGCGGACATTGCGCTCTCTCACAATCAACGCGTAACCGATGTCGCTGTTCCAGGTCAGGTCCGCAGAGAGGGAGCGCAGGATGTTGGAGACCCGCATGCCATCTTGCCACTGGTAGTTACCCGGGCGGGCAACGGCGCCGACCAGAGTCACGGCGCCATCAAGCTCGTCGCTGCTGGAGCGGACCTGCAAACGGTCCCCGTCCTGCGCGCGCATCGATTTACCGGCGTTGGCAGTAAGATCCACATTGACGATGCTGCGTTGGTGGCGACGGTTGAATCGCTCCACCACAGACGCGGACGGATAGGCCCCCGGCAGGGTACCCCCGGCCATCGCCAGAATGTCTGCCATGGTTTCACCACCGGCAAGCTCGTAGATCGCCGGGCGACGGACATCACCTTCGACAGCAACTGTTGCGTTCACGGTGGGCACAAACACCACGTCACCGGACTGCAGGCGCAGGTCCCCGGAGGCATCGCCACGCATCAGGAGGTCGTAGGCGTCGAACTGCCCCACCAGCTCCCCATCACGGCGGATCTGGATGTTACGCAGTGAGCCGATTTCACGCAGGCCACCCGCCATCGTCAGGGCGTGGGAGGCGGTACTCAGGGCGCTGACGGTATAGGAGCCCGGGCGGTAAGCTTCCCCGGCCACAAAAATACGGATGGAGCGCAACTCACCCATGGTGATGTTGGCCTTACGGCCAATGAGCTGCTCCTTCGCCGAGGTTTTCAGCAGATCCCGCATCTCGGAGAAGGTCAGCCCCGCTACGTGGATGGGGCCCAGCTGAGGCAGGTCGATGCTGCCATTGCGGTTGATGATAACCCTGTGGGTTTCGGTTTCCTTGCCGTAGAGATGAATACGCAGTTCATCTCCCGGCCCCAGAACGTAGTTTGCCGGCACAGGCACATCGCTGACCGGGGCATAGGTTGAGGGCTCACCCTCGAAGAGTTCGTAACCGTAAGGCCGTAGCTGCCCGTCATCGAAAGGCTCTGCATCCTGCTCGAATTCAAAAAATGGCAACTCCGGCCCCCCCCTTGGGGTGAGCAACGGTTGAGCAGGCTCCTGATAATTACTTCGGGCGCTTCCTCCGCCGCCAGAGCCTAAATAGGCATTGATAAGCGCGGGGTCGATACCGAATTGCCGGGCAAGGCGCTGTTGCTCTGAGGCCGGCAAGCGCTTGAACTGCTCAATCATCTCCGGGGAGGGGGCCGGCATGGCGTGCACGACCTGAGAAAGTAACAGCGGTAAAGTAATCAGCAGCGAAGTCAGTCGTTTAAAGCGTTTTTTCATGGTGACAGCAGGATCCATTGCAGAGCATCCGAAAACCTCAAGGGTGTTAGCGGGCACTATCGCACAAAGTATTGTTTTCATTGTTGAGCGAAAATATCCGGGGCGAGATTTTACCACGCTTCCGCCCTTGGGTGTCGCTCCCAAAGTGCGTAAGGGTCGATTTTTTTGAGGGGGCCTTGCCCGTTCTCAGCAAAGCCCCGTGGGTCAAATCAGCGGTTTCGGGCGGTCAGCGCCGGGTAAAGGACAGGTTGTCCAGGCTGACGCGCTGAGTTTTTCCCATCATTTCAAGCAAAAGCACGCTGCGGCGTGCACCGTCAGGCTCGGCGTAGATCGCACAAAGCGATGCAAACGGCCCGTCGGTGATGGTGACTTTCTCGCCACTTTTTGGCAACGACGACTCGGTAAGCGGCTCTTTGCTCTCCTGCTCCCGAGCCTGCATCTGCCTCAATCCCACCACGAGGCTGGTTTCCACCGGCAAAAGCTGCCCCTGGGTCCGCACGATGGAGGAAACCCCTGGGGTGCTCCGGATTGCTTGGATAGGTGTGATGCAGGGGTCGAAACGAACAAAGAGATAATTGGGAAACAACGGCTGGGCTTCCATCACCCGTTTCCCACGCTTTAAGCGTTCGACATTTATCTCCGGCAAGAAGGTGGCGAGGTGCTGGTTTTCGAGTGCCGCCTGTGCCCGCTTTTCCTGCTTGCCTTTGCAGTACAAGAGGTACCAACTCTGCATAACGTCCCTCTTCCACTTACCGCTTGTTCCATTGCCGTGAGCGCCAAGTTCACACCCGATTGAGGAGTGAACCGGTAGCTTGGTGGAAGGGATGATACCAAGGCGGAATCGATGCGCAAGGGAGTGAGTTTGGTTCATTCGATTGGATCACGATTACGGCCTTTGAGCCTTGCGGTATTTCGGGGGCTTAGGTCGTCATGTAGGCAATCTCTTACGAAATAATGCGAGAGCGTTACGGGCACGAAACCCGGTTGGGGGCGTTCTGGGTTCTGGGTTCTGGGTTCTGGGTTCTAGGTTCTGGGTTCTCGGTTCTCGGTTCTCGGTTCTCGGTTCTCGGTTCTCGGTTCTCGGTTCTGGGTTCTGGGTTCTGGGTTCTGGGTTCTAGGTTCTAGGTTCCTAAGAGCATAATGCCCGCAAATCCGTAGGTTGCCGCTAAGCTCGCGAAGCGCAACGTTGGGGCAATGGGAGTGACATTCCCGCGCTTCGTTGCTCTCAGCGCAGGCTACGTAAGGGATAACCGGCGCGAGATGGCGCAAAACCGTAGGTTGCTGCTGAGCTCGCGAAGCGCAACATCGAGGCATTGTTCGAGGACAACCCCGCGCTTCGTTGCTCTCAGCGCAGGCTACACAAGGGATAAATGGATAACCGGGACGAGATGGCCCGCAAACCCGTAGGTTGCTGCTGAGCCCGCGAAGCGCAACATCGAGGCATTGTTCGCGGACATACATAAGGGATAGATGAGGGACAACGGTAATGCCATTCCCGCGCTTCGCTGCACTCAGCGCAGGCTACATGAGGGATAAATGGATAACCGACGCGAGATGGCCCCAAAACCGTAGGTTGCCGCTGAGCTCGCGAAGCGCAACGTTGGGGCAATGGGAGTGTCATCCCCGCGCTTCGCTGCGCTCAGCGCAGGCTACATAAGGGATAAATGAGAGACGACGGTAATGCCACTCCCGCTGCTGAGCCCGCGAAGCGCAGGCTACATGAAATTAGGATGTGATTGGCGACAGGCTGCGCTTGAAAGCCCATTGCTGATGCATTTTTAGGCGGTCAATGGTGGGAAAATAAGCACGCCGCGGCAGTGTACACCTTGCATACAGAGATTAACCTCGCTCACGCTTTCATCTTGTTGACGATCTGGTTAAGGTAAGCGACTGCCGCTCGCGGGTATAAACAACCTGTGGTTCAAGCGGAGGAGCGAGCTCTGGACGGCTCGACTCTGATAATGATAACGAATCAGGTATACACGCTCATGAGCTCTCACACTGTCGACCGTGGCGAATTCCTTGGCCACCCGAAAGGTCTCTTCCTCCTTTTTACTACCGAACTCTGGGAACGCTTCAGTTACTACGCAATGCGCGCCATTCTGGTGCTCTATCTCGTGGATCGCGTTTCCGAACAGGGCGGTGGCGGCCTTGGCTGGAGCCAGGCTGATGCCCTCTCTCTCTACGGGACATTCACCGGCGCGGTCTACCTGACGCCGCTCATCGGTGGCTGGCTGGCCGACAATGTGCTGGGGCAACGCAAGGCGATCCTGATTGGTGGTGCCATGATGGCCATCGGCCAATTCATGCTGGGTACCCCACACACCTGGATCCCGGGCATGGAGACCACGGTTTTCTACATCGGCCTGGCGACTCTGATCCTGGGTAACGGCCTGTTCAAGCCCAACATCTCCACCATGGTCGGCGACCTCTATAAAGAGGGTGACCACCGTCGCGACGGCGCCTTCACCATCTTCTACATGGGGATCAACCTGGGTGCCGCCCTTTCCGGCTTCCTGGTGGCCTGGGCCTACACCCAGTTCGGACACACCGAAGTGGTCAACGGCCAGGAGATCTTCGTCAACGACTGGCAGGCCGGCTTTGTCCTGGCGGGTATCGGCATGGTGCTCTCCCTGATCATCCAGTTTGTCTGGGCGCAGAAGTTGCTGGGTGACATCGGTACCGTCCCTGCGGCCAAGCTGGATCGTGCCCAAAACCAGGGCAGCCGCAAAGAGCCGCTGACCGCTCAGGAGCGGGACCGCATCAAGGTGATCATGGTGATGGGTCTTTTCACCATCATCTTCTGGGCGGGCTTCGAGCAGGCCGGCGGCCTGATGAACCTGTTCACCAACGAGTTTACCGACCGCACCATCGGCACCTGGGAGGTGCCGACCACCTGGTTCCAGTCTCTAAACGCCATCTTTATCGTGATCTTTGCCCCCGTTATCGCCTCCATCTGGGTGCGCCTGGGCAGCAAGGAGCCGAACTCCCCGGTGAAGTTCGCCCTCGGCCTGGTGCTTCTGGCCGTCGGTTTCCTGTTTATGATCGGCGCCGTTATCGAGATGGATGGTGACCCGACCAACAAGTCTTCCATGTGGTGGCTGGTGGGTGCTTACCTGTTCCATACCCTGGGTGAACTCTGCCTCTCCCCCATCGGCCTCTCCATGGTGACTAAGCTGGCGCCGCTGCGCATCGCCTCCCTGATGATGGGCGCCTGGTTCCTGTTCATCGCCATGGCCAACAAGATTGCCGGGGTGATCGGTTCCTTCATCGGCCACGGTGGCGAAAAGGAGGAGCAGTTGATGAACGCCCTCTCCATCTTCGGCGGCATCGCGGTTACCGCTACCCTGTCTGGCCTGATCCTCTACTTCATGTCCGACAAGCTGGTGGACTGGATGCACGGCGCGGAAGACTCCTCGCCCAAGAGCGAACTGGAAGCGCTGGAGGAGGAGGTCGCTGTGACTGCCGACCACGAAGCGCTGCCCAAGAGCTAACCATTTCGCTTGTGATGATAAAAAGCCTCTGAACTTCAGAGGCTTTTTAATTTGAGCTAGTGACATTAACTGTTCCCGCGCTTCGCTGTGCTCAGCGCAGGCTACGGCTGCGAGGCGGAACATCGGTTAGCACATCGGAGGGATCCCGAGGTTCGCCAACCCGTAGGTTGCCGCTGAGATTGCGAAGCCCAACGTTGAGACGACCGAGAAGCATAACGCGGAGACGAAACGCATATCGAGGGATCCCGTGCTTCGCTACGCTCAACACAGGCTACGACCCCGAAGCGCAACATGATGCCGCATCGGGAACCTAACGGTGCAGTAACCCAGTAAACCATGCAGGTTGACGCGGAAAGGTCAATTTCTGAACCTCGCTCAATGTGAGCCAGTTCAAGGTCAATGGCGACACATTCTGTGCGAGATCACCCTATGGACAAATGTGCTAGCTCTTAACCAAATTGCCTTGATGCCCACTTCCTTTGCCACACGCTGTTCATTAGAATCATGTGTCATTTTACCTATCCGTTTTACTACCTCGATCAGCCTCAGGAGTTGCCTTGAACGCCTTTTACCAAAAATGGAAAGCCCCGTTGGTGGGACTTTCTCTGTCCATCGCTTTGGCAGGATGCGCGGTCCCGGGATCTTACGTCTACGATGACAGCGCCGAGGGTAAAACCGATCAGGTCGATAACTTACGCATCCAGCTGGTGACGCCGGAGTTGCTGCGCAAGCTGAAAAAGCCGGAAGCCCAGGTGCAGATCAACCCTGTGCTGGACAGCGAGATCAGCCGTTACGATTACCGCGTCGGCGCCGGTGACGTCCTGAGCATCACCGTCTGGGATCACCCTGAGCTGACCATTCCCGCGGGCTCCTACCGCAGTGCGGAGGACGCGGGTAACTGGGTCCATAACGACGGCACCATCTTCTATCCCTATATCGGCTCCGTTCAGGTCAATGGCCTGACGGTCACGGAGATCCGCGACATCGTGGCCCGTCGCCTCAGCAAGTACATCGAGGAGCCCCAGGTGGATGTCTCCGTGGCCGCGTTCCGCTCCCAGCGGATCTACGTCACCGGGGAGGTGCAAAACCCCGGGCAGCAGGCGATCACTAACGTTCCCCTGACCGTGCTTGACGCCATCAACTCCGCCAAAGGCTTGTCAGAAGACGCCGATTGGCGCCATGTTGTCCTGACCCGCCAGGGCCAGGAGGTCTCACTCTCCCTGCACAGCCTGTTCGAGAACGGCGACCTGACGCAGAACCACCTGCTGCGCCATAACGACGTGCTCCATGTGCCACGCAACGACTACCAGAAGGTGTTTGTCCTGGGTGAAGTCAATGAGCCGCAACCTGTGATGATACAGCGGGCAGGACTCTCCCTGGCCGAAGCGCTGGCCGAGGTGGGCGGCCTCAACGAGGGCCAGGCGGATGCCAGCGGCGTCTTCGTGATCCGCGCCAATGCGCCGGACGCGGAGGAGTTCGCCAGCGTCTACCAGATCAACCTCAAGGATGCCCGCAGCTACGTATTTGCAGACCAGTTCGAGCTGCAGGCCCGGGACATGGTGTACGTGACCACGCAACCGGTTGGCCGCTGGAACCGCATACTGGGTCAGCTGATGCCGACCATCAACGCCATCTACCAGTCCACCCGTTCTATCACGGAGATCAACGACATATGATGAAGTTCGATAACATCTTAGTGGTGTGCGTCGGCAACATCTGTCGATCCCCCACCGCGGAAGCGATGCTCAAGGCCCGCTACCCGGAAAAGCAGATCAGCAGCGCCGGTGTCGGCGCCCTGGTGGGCAAGCCGGTGGACCCCAAGGCGGCGAGGTTACTGGAGCAGGCAGGACTGCCCCATCAGGATCACCGCGCCCGCCAGCTGACCCAGGAGATCGCCCGGGAGGCGGACCTGATCCTGGTGATGGAGCCGGGGCACATCGGCGCCGTGACCCAGATCGCCCCCTTCTCCCATGGCAAGGTGTTCCTGCTGGGCAAGTGGCTGGGAGACCTGGCGATCCCGGATCCTTACCGCCAGTCTGAGGAAGCTTTTGCCCATGTTTACGGACTGATGGAAAAAGCCTGTAACGGCTGGAGCAAGGTACTGGGTTAGCCCCTGCACCGCCTCCAAACGCTTTGACTGCATCTTGGTGGCTGCTCGCCGAGCGCCACACGCAACAACCAACGAAATGAGACCACTATGCCCACCAATGTGAGTGCCGACGACCGGCAAACACGTCCAATGGACAACGATGAGATTGACCTGGGTCAGCTTTTTGGCCATCTCCTCGATGGCTGGAAAACCATCGCCATCATCACGGCGATCTTCGCCGTCTTCGGCATCGCCTACGCCGTTTTGGCCACGCCGAAGTACCAGGCGGATGCCCTGATCCAGGTCGAACCCAAGTCCAGCGGCATTCCCGGGCTGAGCGAGGTCTCTGAGATGTTTGCGGCCGAGAGCCAGTCCGTGACCGAGATTGAGCTGATCAAGTCCCGGATGGTGCTGGGACAGGTGGTCGACGCGCTGGACCTGACCACCCAGGTCGCCCCTGTGCGCCTGCCCGTGATCGGCAACTTCCTGGCCCGTCGCAACCAGGAGAGCCGCCCTTCCCAACTGCTCGGCTACGGCCTGGGGGGCGAGTCCATCCAGGTGGGCGAGTTCTCCGTGCCGAAAGGTCTACTGGGGAAACCCTTGGACCTCACCGTCGAGACCGCGGATCGTTACCGCCTGACGCTGGATGGGGAAACCCTGCTCACCGGCACCGTCGGTAAGCGCGCCCAGGGCAAAGGTATCCGTCTGACCGTGACGGCCCTGAACGCCGCCGATGGCACGGTATTCAAGCTGGTGAAGCGCTCCCGCAATGCCGCGGTTAACGATATCCGGGCCGATCTTGGGATCAGCGAGCGGGGCAGCAACTCCGGCATCCTCGCGCTGAGCTTCAAGGGTGAAGATCCGGAGGCGATCCGCGCCACCCTGGATCGTATCGCCGATTACTACCTGCTGCAGAACATCAATCGGATGTCCGCCCAGGCCGCCAACAGTCTCGATTTCCTCGATCAAAGCCTGCCCAAGGTCAAGGAAGAACTGGAAGCGGCCGAGGCGGCGCTCAACGAATACCAGAGCCAGGTTCGTACCGTGGACATGAGCCTGGAGACCGAGGCGATCCTCAAACAGGTGGTGGAGTACGAGAAGCGGTTGAACGATCTCAACATCAAGGAAACCGAGATCCAGCAGCTCTACACCAAGTCTCACCCGCTCTACCAGGCACTGATCAAACAGCGCCAGACCCTGGAGTCTCAGAAGCAGGAGTTGACCGGCCAGATCGAGGGGCTGCCCGGCGTCCAGCAGACCCTGCTGGGGCTGCGTCGCGACGTCGAGGTGGCCCAAACCATCTACGTCCAGCTGCTCAACCGGGCCCAGGAGCTCTCCATCGTCGAGGCCAGCACCGTGGGCACGGTACGCATCATCGACAAGGCGGCACTGGCACCGGCCCCCATTGCGCCGAAAAAAGCGCTGATCGTGGTCCTGGCCACGCTGCTCGGCGGCATGCTCTCGGTAATGTTGGTCCTGGTACGGGCGATGCTCAATCGCGGCGTGGAAACGCCGGAGGAGCTGGAAGCCGCCGGCCTCTCGGTCTACGCCACGGTGCCCAAGTCGGAGTACGAGTCCAAGCTGGAGGCTGAGCAGCGCAAGCTGCCGCTGAAACAGCGACTCAACGGCGGCCATGCCCTTCTGGCGGTGGAGCATCCGGCGGACCTGACCATCGAGGCCCTGCGCAGCCTGCGCACCAGCCTGCACTTCGCCATGCTGGAAGCGCGCAACAACATCATCATGTTCTCCGGCCCCGCCCCCAGCGTCGGCAAGAGCTTTATCTCTGCCAACCTGGCGGCGGTCATGGCACAGGCGGGGCAGCGTGTCATGTTGATCGACGGCGACCTGCGTCGTGGTTACATGCAGCGAGTGTTCGGCCTGGCGTGGGACAACGGTCTCTCTGACCACCTGGCGGGTAAGGTTGAACGGGAGGATGCGATTCATCGCACTGTGGTCGACAACCTCCACTTCATGCCCCGCGGCCAGGTGCCGCCCAACCCGGCGGAGCTGCTGATGCTGCCGAAGTTTACCGCGCTGATGACCTGGGCTTCGGAGAACTACGACATGGTGATCATCGATACGCCGCCCATCCTGGCGGTCACCGATCCCGGCATCGTCGGGACCATCGCCGGCACCTCCATCATGGTGGTGAAGCACCAGACCACGGCGCTCAAAGAGATCGAGTACTCGGTGAAGCGTTTTGCCGCCAGCGGCGTCAAGATCAAGGGGGTGATCCTCAACCAGCAGGAGAAGTCCCGTGTCGGCGGTTACCAGTACTACCAGTACGATTACGAGCGTCACACCGGCTAAGCTGGCCTCAGCCACCCGATAACATGAAAAAAGCCTCTGAAGTTCAGAGGCTTTTTTGGTTAATCGTCGGCGTTCGTGAAGCGACCCATCGGGATCATGTCCCGCGCGAAATGGCCCGCAAACTCGTAGGTTGCTGCTGAGCCTGCGAAGCGCAACATCTCGCAATCAGGCGAGCAAAGCCCACTTATTGGAGAGATCCCGCGCTTCGCTTCGCTGTGCTCAGCGCAGGCTACAACCTTTTTTAGACCGAGGGCGGGGTCAGCTGAAGGTATCCCCCAGGGCGCTCCCCCTGTTGCAGCCCACCGAAGCGGTCCGACAGCAGGTCATGACGGATCTCGGCATCCCCCTCGAACAGCACCAGTGATTGCCCGGGTCCCAGGTTTCTGAAGTGGCAGGCCGGCTGTACCTCATGCTCGACACCGATTGGGGGCGCGTTGGGGATCATGATGGGGGACAGTAGGTCCATCGGCGCCGCCTCATCCATGGCTGCCGTTCTCAGGTACGCCCGGATCCCGCTGCCGCAGCGGGCCAGGGCCACCCGGCCGGTGGAGCGACTCAGGACCACGAACACCATCTCCAGCTCGCAACCGAGCTCCGATTTGATCAACTGTTCATTCAGATAGCTGAGCATGGCAAAGGGAGTGAGAATGGTGGTACTGCCACTGTGCTCGCAACGCTTGCGCTTCTGGTTGAAAAAGCTGCGGATCACCACGTTGAGAAAGGCACTGCTGTTCTCCCCCGGGTGCATCTTGCCCAGGTAGGTGCAGTAATGGTCGGGGCCGCAGGCAAAGCCATCGCAGATAAGATCACTGACCGGCTCGGCCTTGAAGATGGCGTAATCGAAGCGACCGCTCTGCCAAAAGGTCTGTGGCTCAGGAAAAAGCTGGGCCTGCACTAAGGTGGCGGTTTGAACATCCTCCTGGAGCAGGTCAAAATTGTCCCTCATCGCCAGCGCCGGTTCCGGCTTATCCGGCTCGGGCTCCTCAGCGGCAACCGGTTCGATATGCCCCGACTCCTCCAGGCAGTTCAGCATCGCGGTTTTGAGCAGAGTAAAATCGGATAACGGCTTCATCAGGTAATCCCAGGCCCCGTTTCTGAGCGCCAGCACCACCTCGGACATCGCCTTGTTGGCGGTGATCACGATACTGGGCAGTTCCGGATCCAGCGCCACGAGCCGGGTCAACAGTTCCTGGCCGTCCATGCGCGGCATGCTGAGATCCACCAGCACCAGATCCGGGCGGTGCCGCTCAAACGCCTCCAGCCCGTGCTGGCCATCCTCCGCTTCGAACACCGTCATCCGCTGCTGGCGGCAGTAGTCGCCGATGAGTTGACGAAATACCGGATCGTCCTCGACGATCAGTACCTTGATACCTTGTAATTCCATTTACCACCTGAATAATGGGCCCGCTTTGCGGGGAGACGTTGAGTCCGGTCCGGGGTCGCTTTTGTGCTTAAGCTGGGTTTTAGCTTCTGGACACCAGGCGCGAGTTCCTAGGCGCGAGTTCCTAGGCGCGAGTTCCTAAGAGCGCCCGATTTGGTACTAGGTACTAGGTTCTAGGTACTAGGTACTAGGTACTAGGTACTAGGTTCTAGGTTCTAGGTTCTAGGTTCTAGGTTCTAGGTTCTAGGTTCTAGGTTCTAGGTGTAGACTTCCAACACGTTGTTCACACCAAGTCGGCTGACTGGTGGTTTTCTATCCAAGCTCCCGTGGGGTCTGACGTGGTTATAC
>NZ_BAABLF010000002.1:0-56718 GCF_039544205.1 Ferrimonas gelatinilytica
TTCATGAAGCCTGCCGCAGTCAGGCCTCTCTGGTCTTCCAACTGTTCAGCATGAGCAACCCGTGAGTGGTCATCGACGCACACATGCACATACTGATGGCCGGCATCTTTGGTCTTGATGCTGCGGTCGCCTGTGACTCGCCAGCCCGGTTCATCGAACTGTGCCACTCGCTTGATATCCAGGTGTACCAAGGAACCCGGCTCATCATGTTCATATCTCAGTACCGGCTCTCGTCGAGACTTCCAGCGTTTGCCGAGCATCCGGACAAGCACCCGAGATACGGTAGCTTCAGAGACGTTAAGCACCTCGGCGATACGCCATTGCGGCCAACCTCCCGCCGCCAGGACCTGGATTGAGAAGCAGGTGCCAAGAGCCAGAGCGTTGGGACTTTGTCGCGGTCGTGATGACCCTATCGCAAAGGCCTCATCGCCTCGGCTTTTGAACGCCCGCAGCAGTCGATATATCCAACTTTCAGACAAGCCGAACTGGCGGGCCAGTCGGCTGACCGGTTCGCCATTGAGATAACGGCGAACAAGTTGCTCTCGAATGNTCCTAGGCTCTAGATCCTAAAAGCCCAAAAGCGGGTGCTCGGTGCTCGGGGAAAACCTAGGTTCTAGGAAGAGCGCTAAGAGCCGGCCCCTCGTACTTTGCTCTGAGGAACTAGGAACGGCTCTTTGCTCTTAGAACCCAGAACCTAGGCTCTTTCCCTTGTTCTTAGGAACCAGGAACCGCTCCCCCCCTACGCCAAGATTGAAATTCACCCGCCGTTTGTTCTATAACGGGCGACCTGAGCAGGAGGCCTGACAAATATGGACACCATTACCACCACCACCCTGATGCGCTATAAGCGCGAGGGGCGTAAGTTCGCGGCCCTGACCGCCTACGACACCAGCTTCGCCGCAGCCTTCGAACGGCAGGGCGTGCCCGTGCTGCTGATTGGCGACAGCCTAGGGATGGTGCTGCAGGGGCACGACGACACCTTGAAGGTGACCGTGGCCGACATCGCCTACCATACCCGCTGCGTCCATAAAGGCGCGCCCAACGCCCTGATCGTCGCTGATATGCCCTTCATGAGCTATGCCACGCCGGAGCAGGCCTATGCCAACGCCGCCGAGCTGATGCGCGCTGGTGCCCGCATGGTGAAGCTGGAGGGGGGCGACTGGCTGCTTGAGACGGTCAAAGGGCTGACCGAACGCAGCGTGCCGGTGTGTGCCCACCTGGGGCTGACGCCCCAGTCGGTCCACGTCTTTGGCGGCTTTAAAGTGCAGGGGCGCAGCGAAGACGCCGCCAGGGCGATCGAGGAGCAGGCCCTGCGTCTGCAGTACGCCGGGGCCGCCATGCTGGTGCTGGAGTGCGTGCCCAGCGAACTCGCCCGGCGCATCAGCGAACGGCTGAGTATCCCAGTGATCGGTATCGGTGCCGGACGCCACACCGATGGCCAGATCCTGGTGATGCACGACCTGCTGGGGATCACCTCCGGCTATATCCCAAAGTTCGCCAAGAACTACCTCTCCGGAACCGGCAATATCCAAGGGGCGGTCGCCGCCTTCGTGGAAGAGGTGGAGCATGGCCGATTCCCCGGCCCAGAACACTGTTTCGAGTAAGGACACCAGCGTGCAGACCTTTTGCGATCCCGTTCTGATGCAGCGTCAGATCCGCCACTGGCACCGCGATGGCCTCACCGTGGCCTTTGTCCCCACCATGGGCAACCTGCACCGGGGCCATATCACCCTGATCGAGGCCGCCCGCCAGCGCGCGGATCGCGTGGTCGCCAGCATCTTCGTCAATCCGCTGCAGTTCGGTGCCGGTGAGGATCTGGATGCCTACCCCCGAACCCTCGAGGAGGATCAGCGCCAGCTGGCCAACGCCGGCTGCGATCTGCTGTTTACCCCCGAGGTCAGCCTGCTCTACCCCAAGGGTTTGGCCGCACAAACCACCGTCGAGGTGCCGGGGATCTCTGACCTGCACTGTGGCGCCAGTCGTCCCGGCCACTTTCGCGGTGTCGCTACCGTGGTGTGCAAGCTGTTCAACCTGGTCCGGCCTGACCTGGCCTGTTTCGGTGAGAAAGATTTCCAACAGCTGGCGGTGATCCGCGCCATGGTGCGGGATCTCAACATGGGGATCGAGGTGGTCGGTGTGCCCACGGTCCGGGAGGCCGACGGCCTCGCCATGAGCTCCCGAAACGGCTACCTGACCGCCGAACAGCGCGTCCAGGCACCGGCTCTGAAGCGGGCACTGGACGCCCTGGCCCACCGTCTCATCACGGAGGGGCTGGCACAACGGGAGGAGCTGGAGCGAAGCGCGATGGCGACCCTGGCCCAGGAGGGCTTTGTGCCGGACTTTATCCGGGTCTGCCAGGCCGACACGCTGGCCCCGGCCCAACCCGGCGATTGTCGACTGGTGATCCTCGCTGCAGCCCAACTCGGGCGGGCAAGGCTAATCGATAATCAGACAGTAGACTTACCCGGGTAATTTGGTAACCTACGGCGCCAAAACAGAAGATTAACATCACGCCAACAGGGCGTGGATGACGACTGAGAACAGGAGTTTTAGATGCAACGGACACTGTTGAGCGGCAAATTGCACCAGGCCCGGGTGACCCATGCCGAACTCGAATACGAGGGCTCCTGCGCCATCGATACCGAGTTGATGGAAGCTGCCGGGATCCTGCCCTTCGAGCAAATCGAGATCTACAACATCGACAACGGTGAGCGCTTCAGCACCTACGCCATCGCCGGTGAGCGTGGCTCGCGGATCATCTCTGTCAACGGCGCTGCCGCCCACAAGGCCAGCCCCGGCCATCGAGTGATCATCTGCGCCTACGTCGGCCTCACCGATGAACAGGCCCGCTGCCACCAGCCCAACCTGGTCTATCTGGATGCCAACAATGACATCAAAGGGGTGGGCGGCGCCATCCCGACCCAGGCCGCCTAAGCCCCCATCGGCCGTTTTACGGCAGCAAAAAGCCCCGCGATGCGGGGCTTTTTTCGTTCCGGAGGAAGGGTTACAGCTTGATCCCTTCGATGTGCAGGTCCAGCTGCACGGTGGCGGACTGTGGCCCCAGATCCATCGGGATACCAAACTCCTTCATCACCAGCTCGGTCTCGCCGGTAAAGCCGACCCGGTAGCCACCCCAGGGGTCTTCCCCTTCACCCACCTTGGAGACCGCGATGGTCACCGGCTTGGTCACCCCACGCAGGGTGAAATCACCGGTCAGCTCCCCTTTGCCCTCGCCCAAATCTCGGTAACCGGTGGAGACGAAGCGGGCCTCCTTGAAATCCTTCACCGCCAGGAAATCCTCACCGCGAATGTGCTTATCACGCTCGGCGTGGTTGGAGTTCACACTGGCAGGATCGATGTTCACCACCACCTCGCTGGGCTGACCCTCCTGATAGACAAAGCGGCCATCGAAGTTGTCAAAACGCCCCACAACCCAGCTGTATCCCAGGTGGTTCACCTTGAAGTTGATGGAGGCATGGGCCCCCTTGGTGTCGATCTGGTAATCGTCCGCGAAGGCGGAAGGGATCATGACAGCGGCGGCGAGGGCGGTAACTTGGGCAATGCGTTTCATGGTCAAACTCTCCTTTGATTGAGGCTCACGAAGTGGAACGGTTCGAGTGCAGCGGCGCTATCATGCGCCGCAACGTCGTGTCTTTGTCGATAAGATGGTGCTTGATGGCAGCCAGCCCGTGCAGACCCGCCAACAGGACCAGGGTCCAGGCCAGGTAGAAGTGGATCTCCCCGGCGATCTCCGCCTGCTCAGGCAAGCCGCTGACCAACGCCGGTACTTCCAGCAGGCCAAACAGACTGATCCCACGCCCATCGGCAGTCGAGATCAGATACCCGGAGATCAACACCCCCAGCATCAGGCCATAGAGAGCCAGATGGCCCAGGCGAGCCCCCAGACGCTCCGCGATGCTGTGGTTCCGGGGTGCCTCCGGTTTCGGATTGACGATGCGCCACAACAGGCGCAGCACCAGTGTCGCCGCCAGCAACAGGCCCACCGCCTTGTGCAGCGCCGGCGCCTGCTGGTACCAGGGGGAGTAGTAGGTCAGCTCCACCATCCAGAGGCCTACACCAAAAAGACCAAAGACGGTGAGCGCCGAAATCCAGTGCAAAGCGATGCTGATCCAACCATAACTCGAGGTGCTGTTGCGCCACATAGCGGAAACTCCTTCATTCCTATTGAGGGCCATAATAGCGCCAAAAAGCAGAAACAAAAGCGCAATAAGCTGAGTGAAATAATCGAAAAAATAGAACTCGAGGGGGAAAGTTTGCGCATTGATTGAGGGAACCGCCGACGCCCGCCACGGTGACTCAAGGGCGCTGACTCAACGCCTGGCCTAAAGGTTCGAAATAGCCCAACAGGGCGGTACGGATCCCCAGCTGGTGTTCGGCATCCGGGTAGCCTCCAGCGCGGGCCAATTCAGTTTGACGCGTACCGCTGACCAGGTAGGCATTTTTGATCCGGCTGTCACCCTGGATCACCGCCTCGAAGGCCCGAGCCATCATCTCCGTCGGCTGGCTGAAATAGCGACGGCCGAACGCTTTATCCAGGGCCACGCTGCGCCGAACATAATCGTGCGGCGCCGCCCCATCCGGGCTCAGCATCACCGTGGCCAGCAACGCTTCCAGACGCCGGTTGAGCGGATGAGGCACAGCAGGGTCCCCGGTAAGGAAACGGCTGCTGGCCATGACGAAATGATCGTTGGACAGAAGGACCTTTGGGTAGAGGTGTGCGGCGATGTAGTGATCGAAGGCGTGCCACCATTCGTGGGCCAGTGCTCCCGCTCCGGCGTTTTTAGCCAACGCCAGGGTACGGGAGCCCGGCGCGTAGTGGGCCTGCACCCCCTTGCGACCCCCGCTACCAAAAGCCAGGGCCAACCGGCCCCGTAACCCCAGCAGCGCCGGCGGCACATTGAGCAGAAATGCCAGGTCCGCCAGGGCGTCAAACACCAGGTTGGCAGCCCGCACCTGCTCCTCCTGGGTCACCCAGGCACCGACGGTGATGCCGCCGAAGCCGAACTGCTGGCGAACCTCCCGGAAGCTGACATCGTCACCGTGGCGGTAATCGGGGCCGCGTCGATAGTAGGGGCGCTGAAGGCCCTTAGTGGCAGGGGTAGTCATGCAGAAGATGATCCCCTGCCAAGGCAACGCTGGCAAGGGGGCGCTTCCAACCCAGGGGGTCGGGGCATGAGGGCGTACTCTTGCCTTTCATCGATACTGCTTTGTGATCCAGGTCACAGTCGAGAAGGCGCGCAACCCTATAATCCTGTCTGATTATTGAGCCGGGTTCACAGGCCCCCAAACCGAGTAAACGAGTACACCCCATGCCAGACGTTGCCCAGCGGACTCAAGAAGCCGTACGCCCCACCGACACCTACCGAATCGAACAGGATCTTCTGGGCAGTCGGGAGGTCAGTAACCAGCACTACTACGGGATCCATACCTTGCGGGCTCTGGACAACTTCCAGATCTCCGGCAGCAGCATCAATGATGTGCCCGAATTCATCCGTGGCATGGTCCAGGTGAAGAAGGCCGCTGCCATGGCTAACCGGGACCTGCTAGCGATCCCCACCGAGGTCGCCAGCCATATCATCGCCGCCTGCGATCGGATCCTGGATCAGGGCGCCTGCATGGACCAGTTCCCGACGGACCTGTTCCAGGGCGGGGCCGGAACCTCGGTTAACATGAACACCAACGAGGTGGTGGCCAACCTGGCACTGGAGCTCAGCGGTCGTGAAAAGGGCCAGTACCAGCACATCCACCCCAATGACCACGTCAACCACAGCCAGTCCACCAACTGTGCCTATCCCACCGGCTTTCGCATCGCCCTGCTGGAAGCCCTGGATACCCTGACGAGCGAGTTCAAGTACCTGGAACAGGCCTTTATGGCCAAGGGCAGCGAGTTCTCCGATGTGCTGAAGATGGGCCGCACCCAGCTTCAGGACGCCGTACCCATGACCCTGGGCCAGGAGTTCACCGCTTTCGGCGAGCTGGTCCGCGAGGAGATCCGTAACCTTAAACGCACCGGCCGTCTGTTGCTGGAGGTGAACCTGGGGGCCACCGCCATCGGCACCGGCCTCAACACCCCGGCGGGCTACAGCGAACTGGCGATCACCCACCTGGGCCGCATCACCGGTCGACCGCTGGTGAAAGCCCACAACATGATTGAAGCCACCTCCGACTGCGGTGCTTTCGTGATGTTGCAGGCGGCGTTGAAGCGCTCGGCGGTGAAGCTCTCCAAGATCTGTAACGACCTGCGTCTGCTCTCCTCCGGCCCCCGCACCGGCCTCAAGGAGATCAACCTGCCGGAGCGTCAGGCTGGCTCCTCCATCATGCCCGCCAAGGTCAACCCGGTGATCCCGGAGGTAGTGAACCAGGTCTGCTTCAAGGTGATCGGCAACGACATGACCGTCACCATGGCCGCCGAAGCGGGCCAGTTGCAGCTGAACGTGATGGAGCCGGTGATCGGCCAGGCCCTGTTTGAATCGATCAAGCTGCTGCGCAACGCCAGTGACGCCCTGCGCAGCAAGTGCGTGGTGGGGATCACCGCCAACGCCGATCGCTGTGCCGAGCACGTATTCAACTCCATCGGCATCATCACCTACCTCAACCCGATCATCGGCCACCATGAGGGGGACATTGTCGGCAAGATCTGCGCCGAGACCGGTCGCAGCGTCAGGGAGGTGGTGCTGGAGCGGGGCCTGCTCACCGAAGAGCAGCTCGAAGCGATTTTCTCGGTTGAGAACCTGATTGCCCCGGCCTACGCCGGCCGCCGCTACAGCTAAACCCCAGGACGCCTGCGCGTCCCTATGTCGAAACCGCCCCGCCCTCTCCGAGGCCGGGGCGTTTTTGACTGAGGTGCAACGCCTCCGCCAGCGGGGGCAAGCTCCCTGCAGCAGGAAGGAGTCAAAAAGCGCCAAGGGTCAGATCGGCTGGCCTGGCCTCATCCCCCTGACGATAGTCGCACACCCCATCTGGGAACACCGACGCCAGCGCCGCCTGCCGGGGCTTCATATCAATATCGCCATAGATCCCTGCCGCAATCGCCTCGTCAACGGGGATCCGCCGGCAGCGGAAAATCGAGCCGGCCCAGGGGCCGCCGGACTGGATCCGGGCGTTGCTGTAGCTGGTGAAACGCCGGGTGCAGGCGCCCTCCTCCCGCCCGTTCCAGCTGCCGTCCCATACGCCCTCCCCCTGGGCCAAGATCTGGCCATCCTCGCCGAAGCAGCGATCATCCAGCGTCCGCGGTCGTTCCTCTCCCCGCTGGTGTGCCGCCAACCAGATGTCCATCGCCTCAAAAGCTTCGTCCAAGGGGGTATAGCGATGGTCGGAAACCCAGATCAGCTGGTTATCGTGGTGTCCCTGCCACTGGTCAATCCGTGCGCGGGCCTCGAACGACGCCGAAAGATGGTGCATATCCAGTTGCTCATCCAGATAATGGCGCAGATCGATCACCGGCAACGGGTTGCGACCCAGAAACACCAGTCCACTGCGGTACGCCCGCTCGATTGCCTGGGGATCGCCCTGGGTGCGCGCCGCAGGCCAGCCGTCGCTAACGTTGTGATTGCCCCAGAGCGTCAGCCAAAGGGGCAATATCTTGCCCAGCGGCGCCCAGATCCGCTCCGCCTCCATCGCCTCCGGGTCAACCCAGCCGCCGATCCTCTGGTTGAGATGCAGAAACTCCCCCACCGACAGCGTCCCGGTTTTCAGTGCCTCCAGGCCATACTGAACCCCCACATTGTCCCAGGTGGTGCGGGCAAAACCGGCCGGGTCCCGGCCGTAGATTTGATGCAGGTCTTCCCAGTGACTCCAGTGCGTCTGCCGCTGTACTGCCTCGGAAAACATCGGCCGAAGATAGCCCTGACGAGGGTTATGGATCAGGGCGGACAAACCGAACCAGCCATTGATGCATTCACTCGACCCCTGCGGCCAGTGGGGCCACCGCCCCCGGATCAACTGATTCAATGGCTCCAGAAACGGCGCACGCTGGTCAAAGCCGGCCACCGCGTTGAGTCCCTCCAGCTCGGCCCGTTGATTGAAGTCCTGCCAGTCCTTGGGGTCCTGCGACCGAAAGGCGTAGTAGGTGTTGAGCAGGTCGCAGTCCAGGCCATATAGGGTTTGGCTAACCATATCCGGATAGGCGTACAGCGCCAGGGCGCCATCCAGTAGCCCGCTGTTGTTCTGCATCATCAGGTACTGGCTCAGGCCCCCACCGGAGCCGCCGATGCCCAGAGTGTAGCGCGGGGCACCATAGAGACTGACAAACTGCTTCTTGACCCGCCGGGCGGTGTCCTCCGCCAGCAGGATGTTGTAGGTGTAGGAGGTCTTGTTGGCGGTGGAGGTGATCACCGCCGCCCCCTCACGCAAAGGGTCCCGGAGCTTGGTGATTACCTTGGTGGCACTCAGCCGACCTTGGCGAAACCCGATGCCGCTGCCGCCATGCAACTGGTAGATCAGTCGCCGATCCCAATGGGGGGCGTACTCCCTAGGCTGATCCGGCGTCGCCAGCATCACGATGTAATAGGGATAACGGTTGATGGTGCCACTCTCCACCCGGTAGATCTCAGGTATCCTGCCGCTCGCCCCGGCGATCATCGCCACATCATCCGGCCAGGGAGCGCCGGGCTCCATCACCGGCAGTGGCCGAATCTCGCCATCTTGGCTCCCGTAGTAGTAGTGCAGACGGGTCGGCAGTAGGCAATCCCGGGAGTAACCGATCACCTCGTCGCTGATCTCACCGTTTTCTTCGCGGTAGACCGCCACCCCTTCCCCGGCCTGGTTATCCACCAGAGGCTGGCCCAGGCCGGAGAACAACGTCATGCAGAAGAAGGGATACTGGGGGGCCCCGGCGTAGAGTGGCGCCTTAGGGCCCACCTCCCCCAGCGGGATCGGGAATGGATAGCTATCCGCCGGCCTGGGGGTCAGTGCCAGGTGGCGCTCGATCGTCAGGATCTGGCCCGTCGGCGGCTCGGCCGGCAGCCGCTGCACCTGGTGTTTACGGTAGGGGTGAGTGTATTGATCGTACTGGCCATAACCCCACAACCCTACCAAAACTAGCCCTGTCAAAATGAATAAATACTTGAATGTTCGCCACATAGCCACACCCTCCAAATGCTGATTATAGCCCCGCTCCGATCAACCACCGGAAGAGTACTCAAGAGGTTCAGTGCACTGCCAACGCCCGGTCAACAGTCTCAAACGCTTTGACAGCGGCCACCGGCGCCGGTCAGACTCGATGCTACCCGAATCAACCGCACCCATCCGGCATGCCAACCCCCAAGACCCTGCTGCAACAACATTTCGGCTTCGATGCTTTTCGCCCCGGACAGGAGGCGGTGATCCGCCACCTGCTCAAGGGCCAAAGTGCCGCCGCCATCTTCCCCACCGGCTCCGGCAAGTCGCTCTGTTACCAGCTGCCAGCCTTGGCCCTGCCCCACCTCACCCTGGTGATCTCACCGCTGCTGGCGCTGATGCAGGATCAACTGGCCTTTCTCAAGGGCAAGGGGATCGCCGCCGCCACCATCGACTCGACCCAGGGCTACGACGAGTCCCAGGCGGTGATGCGGCAGGTTCGGGCGGGAGAGATCCGGGTGCTGATGATCTCGGTGGAGCGGCTGAAGAACGAGCGTTTCCGCCGCTTCCTGGCGCAGGTGCCGCTGTCACTGCTGGTGGTGGACGAGGCCCACTGCATCTCCGAATGGGGGCACAACTTCCGCCCGGATTACCTCAAGCTGCCGCACTACTGCCAGCAGTTTGCCATTCCGCAGGTGCTGCTGCTTACCGCCACGGCCACCCCCAAGGTGATCGCCGACATGGCGGGAAAATTCGGCATCGCGCCGGCACAGATCACCACCACCGGCTTCTACCGTCCCAACCTGGATCTGAGCGTCGCAGCAGTTGCGCCAGAGCAGCGCCTTCCCCAGCTGCTACGCCACCTGGACCGCCGTCGCGGTGAGCCCGGGATCGTCTACGTCACCCAGCAGCAAAGCGCCGAGGTGGTGGCCCAGGCGCTGATGGATGCGGGTCACGCCGCCAGTGCCTACCACGCGGGCATGGAACACCCGAAACGGATGCAGATCCAGATGGAGTTCATGGCCGGACGACTGTCAGTGATCGTCGCCACCATCGCCTTTGGCATGGGGGTGGACAAGGCCGATATCCGCCACGTCATCCACTACGACCTGCCCAAGTCGGTGGAGAACTACTCCCAGGAGGTCGGCCGCGCCGGCCGCGACGGCCAACGCAGCGAGTGCCTGGTGATGGCCAACCAGGCCAACCGCTCGGTGCTGGAGAACTTCGTCTTTGGTGACACTCCGGAGCGCAGCGGCATCGATGCTGTGCTCTTGGAGATCGCCCAGGCCGGGCCGCAGTGGGAACTGATGGGCAACGCCCTCTCCACCCGTGCCAACATCCGTCCCCTGCCCCTGCGCACCCTGCTGGTCTACCTGGAGATGGCCGGGGTGATCACCCCGCAGTACAGCTACTTTGCCGAGATCAAGTTCCGGCCACTCGTAGACAAGGTGCAGCTGCTGGCACGCTTCCAGGGGGAGCGCCGGGCCTTCCTCGACGCCCTGCTGGCCCATAGCCGCCAGGGGCGAAGCTGGTATCAGGCGGATTTCGAAGCCCTGCACCAGGGTTACGGCAGCGACCGCAGCCGCGCCATGGCGGCCCTGGAGTACCTGGCGGATCAAGGGTTGATTGAGCTGCAGAGCAAGCAGATGACCGAGGTGTTTGCCGTGGCCCAGCCCCTGCCGGACCTCGAACCGCTGGGGGCGCAACTGCTGGCCCAGTTCGAACAGAAGGAGGCCAGTGAGGTCGCCCGCATCGAGCAGATGTTGGCCCTGTTGCAGACCCCGGACTGCCTCAGCCAGGCACTGGCTCACTACTTCGGAGATGACCAGGCGCCGGCACACTGCGGACACTGTTCCGCCTGCCGGGGCGAGGCAGCACGCCTTCCTGCCCCCGAGGCTGTGCCGATGCCACCACCGGTAGCGTGTCAGCAGTGGCTGCAACCCCTGGCTGAGGCGCTGGATCAGAACCTGGGACAGCCCCTCACGCCCACTCTGGCGACACGCTTTCTTACCGGCCTGCCCAGCCCCTGGCTGACCAAGCTAAAAGCCCGTCAGATGGCAGGCTACGGGGCATTGGCCAACATCCCTTTCGCCCAGGTCCGGGCCGAGATCACCCCGCTGCTGGAGCCTTAACGCTCCCCACGGTAGATCAGGGTACAGGCCAACAGGGTGAAAGGGATCGCCAACACCAGGCCGATACTGCCCGCCAGGGCGTGGATCAGTGCCAGGGCGATGGCGGGAATATTCATGAACTGATCCGCCGGCATCTGGAAACCCCAGACCATCATCATCAGGGTCAAGCTGCTGCCGGCAAACGCCAACATCAGGGTGTTGGTCATGGTGCCCATCACGTCCCGACCAATATTGACGCATGCCATCAGCCGATCCCGCTCGGATTGCCCGGGGTTGGCCTCCCTCAGCTCGTGGTAAGAGGAGGCCATGGAGATCGCCACGTCCATGATCGCCCCGAGGGCACTGATCATGATGGCGACGAAAAGGAGCCACCGGATCTGCAGCTGGCCATCTCGGTTGAGGTTGATAAGGTCCTCCCCCTTGTCCAGGTAGATCCCGCTCAGCTGCGCCCACTCACCGAAACACTGGGCCGCGATCCCCGCAGCGACCACACCTGCGAGCGTCCCCGCCATGGAGGCGTAGGATTTGCGATTGCAGCCAGCGATGAGGGCAAAGCCCACCAGGATCTTGATCGCCATCAGGCCCACCGTCAGCCACACAGGGTGCCATCCGGCAAAGAGTCCTGGGATCAGCACTGAGAGCACCAGTGCTGCGGTGAAGTAGAGGGAGACGATGGAGTTGACCCCCTGCATCCCACCCAAAAGCACCACCAAAAACAGGAACAGGACGGCCATCCAGTAAACCGCGTTGCTGCGATCATGGTTGTACGGCCAGTAGATGGTTTTACGCGGTCCTTCGCGAACCAAGAGTACGAAGGTATCTCCGGCTTCAACAAAAACGTTGTGCAGTCGACTGAGGCTATTGTCGACCTCGCGCTGCTCACCCAGCTCGTCGCCCTCGAGAATCTCGATCTTCAGACGCTGAGTGCCGATGAGCAGGTCCGGCGCGAGATAATCCGGCTGCACAGATTGCTCCATTACCTCGACTACCCGGGCCTGAACGAAGGTCTGCCCGCCCATGGCAGCGGGACGAAAGGCTTCGCTCCAACTCGGGGAGCCGTAAAACAGCGCCGTTGAGATCAGGAAGATGATGGCGGGAAAGAGAAAGCGTGGATTCATGGCAGGGTTTCCTGGTGAACGAAAAACAAGGCGCCGAAGCGCCTTGTTTTTAAAGGTCTATCTTAATCAGAGACTTATTTTTGCTTGCAACCCGCAATCAGTTGGGCGAAGTAGGCTTCGTCCTTGATGTCCTTGTCGGCATCAAAGTTCGGGTTTTCGAAATAGCTGTCCGGGTTAGCCGGGTTCAGGGCAACGCCAATGGCATCCCCACTCTTGAAACCGTCGCCCAGGGCTACGCAGATCTCACCCTTTTGCAGGCGCTCCCAGAGGGCCTGCCCTTCACCGCCATCGGCACGGGAGGCCAGCAGGCTGCCAGGCTCAGACACCTGACCGTTATCATCAGACGGGCCGTACTGGACGATATGCCAGTTCTGGTTCACGAAGTCTGCGGCCTTAAGAGCACCACGGGTATCGCTATACTCGCCCACCAGCTCGGTCAGCATGTCGCGGATGGCAAACACGGTCTCATTGACAGAGTCGTAGATGACGTCCTCATCGGACACCCAGCCGCGCCGCACCATATCACCAAAGCGGTAGTTGTTGACCGCCAGGGTGTAGGTGGCGTCCGCATCAAACGGAGCACCGCCGATGGTATCGATGCTGATACGCTGACCTTCCCGGGTACGCTCTCCACGCTCATTTTCCTGACGGCTCGGTTGGCTCAGGTCCACGGTGTAGTAGAGAGCATCGCCGTCGAACAGGTCGTAGTTAAAGGCCGGAATATCGCCATTGAAGGAGACGGTGAGATCGCCCTCTTCGTAGCCGTTAAGGTAGTTGTAGGACCATTCCATGTAATCCTTGAGCTGGTCACCCTGGATCCGCACCACCATCAGATTGTTGTCATAGCGGTACAGCTCAGCGCTGTGGCGCTTCTCGTACCCCTGCCCGTCCAGAAGGTTGGACTGATCAGAAAACAGTGCAGCAGCGGAGATCTGAACCCGATGCTCAGAGTTCGACGCTTCCAGGCCCTCATTGGCCTTGGTGATTTGCACGTGCTGGATCAGGTCCACCAGAGGCATGTCCGCCACCTTGGCGTGGTGGATAGTGCTATAGAGCCGGCCATCGGTTATCGCCGTGTTAGTGGCTTCATCGGCCAGACCGTTTTCGGACAACGTGAAGTTACCCTCTACGATGCCGATGGGGGTGGTGGCATCTTCGATGGCACGCTCATGCTCTTCTATGAAGCGATCCACGATCTGGGTGTCTTCCTCGACCGCATCAACGCGTACGTTGGAGAGTGTCGTGTCGGCGATCTGCCACTGGCCTTGCTCGTCACGCTCCAGCTCGATCTCCGCCTTCGCCAGGGCCCAGCCGAAGCGGCCCGGCTCGATGATTTTCACCTTGGTGTGACGGTTGTCGGCGGTGTACTCACCGGATAGCAGCTTATCTTCGCTCACGGCACCATTGCTGGAGATGCTGGCACCAATCTGGGCTTCGCCATCAGCCACGGTGGTCTGCTCAATGAAAGTTGCGTGCTCGTGTCCCATGAACATGACGTCAAACTTGTCCACCAGCGCTTCGGATAGGCAGTGTACGCCACAATCCACGCCGCTTTCTTTGCGGCTCAGGTGGAAGGCACCGATCACCACGTCCGGGTTATGTTTCTCGATCACCTCATCCACGGTGTTGCGGATGCTAGTCAGCTCGTCACGGAACTCCAGGTTACGGAAATTATTCGGCTGAGAGGCCTGCCATTGGGGAACCAGGGAGGGGGTTACACCGATCACGGCAACCGTGGCACCGTTGACCTTGAAGATCTGATGGCCACGCATGAAGGGGTTACTGCCATGCTCCTCGTTCCAGAACACGTTGGAGGAGATCACCGCACCATCGAAGTTGACCAGGTTACGGTCAATAAAGCTGCGGTCGAAATCAAATTCGTGGTTGCCCGGAACCCAGACATCGTAGTCCATCTGGATCATCGCCTCGACGACCGGATGGGTGGGGTAATCGTTAAACAACTCGGCAGAGTTGCCCTGGACGGTATCTCCCAGGTCAATCAGGATCAGGTTCTCATCCTTCGCACGCGCCTCATGCAGCACGGACTGGATCTTGGCGAAACTGGTGTTCCTGGCTTTCGCATGCTGGGCATAATCCCAGGCACGGATATAGCCGTGCATGTCACCGGTAGCACCTAGGGTAATGGTCTGACGCTGCAGATCCGGGTTGTCCTCGCTTTTAACAATCACTTCCTCGGTATTGAGGATGGTTTCCCCTTCGGAAACCGGCGGCAGGTTTGGTGTCGTATTGTCGTCACTGGAGCAGCCGGAAAGTGCCACCATGGAAGCGGCCAGAAGGGCCGATGTATGAGTCAGTTTCACCTGATATCCACCTTATCGATTTAGAGTATCTGCAAGAACCTGCGAGGCTCCGTTGATCGCCCGATCACCTAACCCCAGAAAACCTGGAGAGGTTCGTCGGCGCGGATTCTAAAGCGCAACAAGGGGAAAAAGAAAGCCAGCCAGGAGACCGTTTCACACCCATGAAAAACGATCTATATACATGATATATATAGGAATAATAATCCCTCTTGCGATATCGAGATGCATCACTTCACAAAACGAACCGAACGCGTGTGAAACTTTGTGAGCGGGCGCACCTTTTATCGCTTTGGCTTTGTCATCAATGTGTTAGACGTTGGGGCAATAAAGGTTGTTGACCTCCTGCCTTTTGTCTCGGTAAGCAACTCTCACCTGCGAACAGGTGCAGTCAGTGATCAGCGGCGCCTAGGATGAAGCACCAAGCCAGGCGCTATCCGGTTCTATAAAAGCAGTGGCACGCAACCTTAACGTTGGAGGCTGAGGTGATGAGAGGAGGCCGCAGCGACCGGACAACCGCTCCGGGATTGAAGGGCCCAAAGACAAGAAAGGGGGGACCGAAGTCCCCCCTCACGCTCACCACGCAGGATAACTAGAAGCTGTGGACATCCCGGTGGCACACGGCGCAGCTTTCCACCGGCGGATTCGGCACCGCATTGGCCGGATCTACGATGGCGCCCTGAGAGGCCGCATGGGCTTTGACTGCCTCGTTTTCATGGCAAGCCATGCAGGTGTTGGCGATGGGAGAGAGTCGATCGTTCCCCCCTACCGCGACCTTAAAGCCACTCTTGCCGGACATCAGCGCACCGCTGCCATCGAACCACTGGTCACTAACGTGGCAAGCCGAGCAATCACTGATCAGGTTGGGGTAATGGATCTCACCATACTCGCTGTGGCCGGAGTGGAACTTGTGAACATTCAGCCCCAGCTCCCGGGAGGTGTTGGTCTTGGCCGGATCAAAGGGATAATCCGTGGCGTTCTCGTTATGACAGCTAACGCACTGTTCGATCTGATCCACCCCATGGTGAGCCCGTTTGGCATAGGCGATATCGCTGTGACAGTCATTGCACAGGGCGATGGAGGTGATCCCCCCCTCGTCGGTGGCAAAGCGGGATAGGGCCACATCGGTTCGGGCCGGATCCAGGCTGTCGAAGTAAACCGCCTCGGCCTTCATGGCCACGGACAGGGTGTCATCCACAGCGGCACCACAGGTAACCAGTGCACCATCCTCGGCGCAGAGGCGCACATCGGCGATGATCACGCCAGTGCCTTTCGCATCCGCCAGGGGCACGGCATGGGTCACCCAGTAGTAGCCATCCTGGTAGTCACTGCTGATAAAATCGGCGGCTCCTTTACCGTCAGTGAACAGGAAAGCCCAGGCATAACCGCTGTCGGCCTGGAAGTTCACCAGCCAGCTGCGGTTGTTTGAGATAAAGCCCAGGGTGCTCAGGTCGCCGGTGAACGCCTCACCATCCAGATAGGCCTTGTAGCCAAAGCGCAGCACGGCCGGGTCCGCACTCAAGTCCAGGCTAATGGTGGCCGGATCCACTTCGGTGTAAAACGCCTCCTTCAGGGTGTCACGGAAGCCGATATTGTGCGCCTCCATCACGCCCAGGGCACCACTGCCATGACAGCCGACACAGGTGGTGTCATCCGCCACCTCTATCCCCCGGTGACCTTCACCGGTGTAGGGATCGGTGTCGATGTGACAGGCCACACAGGCATCGCGATAGATGTTGTCTGTCCAGGCGGTATTGTCCTGGTGACAGGCTTGGCAGTTGTAGAGCTCGCCGGGATAATGAATATTCCCCATGAACTCCAGGGCTTCGCCACTCAGGCTGTCGGCGATGTGGGCACCGGCGTGGAGGCGGTGTACCAGCACGGTCAGGTCCCAACTGCCCTCGTTCCAGCCCTCGGCCACCTGCTCTTCGCTGGCAGCCAGGGAGCTGTTGTGACAGTTCACGCAGTTGCCCACGCTCTGGTAGTTATGGTGCGCTTCAATGGTGACGATGATCCCGCCCTCCTCGCCACCATGGCAGTTCTGGCAGGCGGTGTCGGCAACAAGGTTACGACCGGAGTCGTCCAGCACCTCCCCGGTGGCGGGGATGTAATCCAGGCGCTCGGACAGGACCTTTTCCGCCAGCCCGACGCCATTGCTGTCGACCAGGTTATAGGCCCGCAGCCATACCCTGTGGGTCAGGCTGTCATCATCCCCCTCCAGGTAGACCGGCGGTGCTGCATCGCTATGCTCCCAGGTTCCCACATAGAGGCCTGGTTCGGTCTCTTCCAGCGTACAGGCCTGGTAGGTGGTGCCGCGGACGGTGAGTTCACCCCCCCCGGGCTGGCAGTACATGGCGCTCTGGCCCACGCTGAGATAACTGTGGCTGGCCCAGGCCGTCGGAGCCCCGAAGTCGGTCTCGTTCAGGCTGAGGTGCGAGGCGTAGATCGCGACTCGATCCAGGCCGACAAAGGGGACATCCTCACCACGGACATTTTTGCCGGTCATCTGGAATTCGATGCGGAAATCTGCAGAAAGGTTCAGGTTTTCAGGCGCCAGCATGAAGTTCACATCATCAATGCTGTCGGCGGTGTTGGCAAAACTCCCCGCCGGCAAACCCGGACTGCCCACCTCTCCGGGAGGGCCAGCAGGGCCATCGGCACCATCTTTACCATCATCACACCCTGAGAGGAGCAAGCCCCCCATCAGGGCAATCAGGAGCAGTGTGTTATGTTGGGTGCTCATCATCCATCCTTAGAGCCGATTTAGCTCGACGTTATTTAACGGTAATACCGTTCATATCTATTTTCTTAACGTATTCATAACACTCTTATGCGTTTCAAAAACGGCTATTTGACACTCTCTTGCGCCAGATCAAACGCAGCCGTGATAACACTCGAAATCCCCACCTGTGAAACACAGACCAGGCCACACAACCGGCACGGCTCTGAAACGCCGGCACGCCAAAAAAGACCATATCTCCATGGGGGAAACGATGGCCTGGAGCCGCCGGTTAAGATGGCGAAACAGGATGCGAGCGCTAAGCGGGGACGGTGCAGCATCCGAGCCGACACCAGTGCCCTAAATGACTGTTTCTAAATATGCTCCGCCTTCTCTTTCCCTCCACAACCTTCGGTGCGCCATCGGCTCTTAGGAGCTCGGGCCTAAATTCGAGTTCCTAACGGCCCTGGCCCCCGAGCCTGGGTGGCTGAAGAGCGAGGCGGTTTGTAGCGCCATTCGGAACAGTGATTGAGTCCTACGCAACGCCCGTGAGGGGTCGGCGAATAGGGCGAGCGGGTCGCGCTTGAGCCAGAGGAGAGGGAGCATTACGCCCCGAGGCTGCCGCCGATCGCGCGGCAAGGCCAACTGTGGTGGGCAGGATCAATAAGCCACTGCGCCAACCCAACCGCCGCTAGGGACAGGATCATAAAAAAGCCCGCCCCGCTTTCACGGGACGGGCTTGTCATCACTGCCCCTTCAGAGCAAGGCTGCCTGCTCCATGAAGTCGATGGAGGGCGCGAAGTATGCGGCGCCGGTAACCGCCTGGGTGTACTTGAGCAGGTGGTCGAAATGGCCATCATGGCCCACCACCATGGATCTGAGCTGCTCGGAAAAGTAGCGAGGCGTGTGGCAGCAGCTGATGAAGAAGAGTCCCTGCTCCTGCATGTTGCCGTAGGGCATGCTCTGACGCAGGATCTCCATGCTACTGCCGTCCTCATTTTTGAGGTTGGTGCGCTTGATGTGAGCCGTCAGCGGCTTCGCCTCACCGGGGTACTCCATGTTCTCCAGTTTGGTCCTGCCCACAGTGTCCTCCTGAGTTTTGAGGGACTGCTGCTCCCACCGCTGCATGTTATGAACGTAACGCTGGGTGTGGATATAGCTGCCTCCCCGGAACTGGGGGTCCTGGTCCCCCACCAGCGCGACCTCTCGACGGTGCGGACCGATAGGGTTCTCGGTGCCATCGACAAAGCCGGTCAGATCCCGGTTGTCCAGGTAGCGGAAGCCTCGCACCTCCTCCACCAGCTCTGCCAGCCCCCGCAGACGCCGACACATCTCCGTTGCCGCCAGATGGTTGATATCGAGACGATCACTGCGAAGATGGATGAAGAGATCCACCGGCTGACTGGGAGCCAGACGATCGTCCGCTTCAAACTGGGGAAAGGGTGCCAGCTCCGCCGGACGCGCCTGGGGATAGAGCGTATCCCAGTAGTTGGCGCCCACCGCCACGAAACCATTAAAGGCGCAGTCGGCGTTACGATCCGCAGAGCCCTGTAGCCAGGCCGCGATCCCCGCCAACACCCGGGGCAGGGCCATCTCGGCACCTTCGGAGGCATTAAACATCAAATAAAGGCTGTGCAGATTGCCCTCCGCACAGATACCGCCCTGTTCCCTTGGCATCATTCCGTCCTTGTCGTGGTACTCGCTCGCCATAATAGGCCCTATCTCCGTATAAATCAGCCACAAGTGTGCAAAGTGCCCCCCGACGCTGACAAACATTCCGTGGTCAAAAAAGGCTCCTTATCCCACCCTGTGATCCCGATCCCATTTTTCGCCCCACCACCTGTGGTCAGCAAGAACCTCTACCCCTCGGAGCATTGCCCCGAGTCGCGGCAATAGGATCAATTTCATACTGGGATTAACGGTGGCTCATTGAGCCTGGACAAAAAGCAGCGGGATAGGTTGGCGATGTCTCATATCAGGTCATTATATCCGTTACATAGGCCATGCATCCGGAGCACAAAAACGGGGCGCCTTTGCGCCCCGTGTTGGATAAATGCCCCCTCAAAGGACGGCTTAGAACAGTACCAAGGCGTGCGGCAGCGCCGCCACCGCCACCCGCTGGCCCAGCGCCAGCCCCGTATGACCAGAGCGCACCGAAAGGGCCACCGGCCCCACCTTCACCTCGTAGTCACAATAGGTTCCGGCAAAACGACGCTCGGTCACCACGCCGCTGCCGTCATTGTCCGGCTCAATGGCCAGCTGTTGCGGACGCAGCAGCAAGGTCCCCTCGTACTTCGGCGGATAGCGCAACTCCGAGGCACTCTGGATCGCCCCCAGGGGGGTATGCACCTCGTTGGGGCTGGCGACTGTCGCATCCAGGTAGTTGCCACCGCCTAGGAAATCCGCCACGAAGCGATTGGCCGGCCGGTAGTAGAGCGCCTCCGCCGGCCCAGCCTGGGCAACCTTGCCGTCATGCAGGATCGCCATGCGGTCGGCAAAGGCAAACGCCTCCTCCTTGGCGTGGGTGACGAAGATGGCACTGATACCCTGGGAGCGCAGGATCTGTCGGATCTCCAGCATCAACTCCCCCCGCACCTGGCTATCGATGTTGGAGAAAGGCTCATCCAACAGCAGCAGGCGGGGCTTATAGGCCAGCGCCCGGGCGATGGCGACCCGCTGTTGCTGACCACCGGAGAGCTGATGGATATAACGATCCTCGAGGCCATCCAGCTTGACCAGCGCCATCATCTCGGCCACCCGAGCCCGGGCCTCCCCCTTGTCCCAGTGCCTGAGTCCAAAGGCCACATTCTCAGCCACCGTAAGGTGCGGGAAGAGGGCGTAATCCTGGAAGATCACACCGATACCACGCTGCTCGGTGGGCAGCAGGGTCTGTGCCGACGAGAGGATCTCCCCATCCAGCACAATATGACCCTCGGTGACGGGCAGCAGGCCCGCGATGGCCCGCAGCAGGGTGGTTTTGCCGCAGCCCGAGGGCCCCAACAGGGCGAGGATTTCGTTCTCCTGCAGCATCAGGTCGAGACCGGCAAGGATCGGCTTACCCTGATATTGGCAGGCCAGTTGTTGGATCTGTAGTTTTGACATCGTCTCTAATCTTAGCGCTTAGTGCGCCTGCTCCAGGCTCCGGTTGAGGAAGATCACCGGTACCAGTCCGACCAGAACGATCACCAGGGCCGGCAGGGCCCCAAGCTCCAGCATCTCATCGGACACAAACTGATAAACGTAGGTCGCCAGGGTCTCGAAGCCGATCGGTTTGAGCAGCAGCGCCGCCGGCAACTCTTTCATCGCTTCGATGAAAACGATCAACCCCGCCGCCAGCATCCCCCGGCGCACCAGGGGGAAATGGACTCGGCGCAGGATCCCGAAGGGCCCCTGCCCCATGGTGGCAGCCGCCATATCCAGCGAGGGACTGATCCGTTTGAAGCTGTTCTCCACCGCCCCAAGGGCCACCGCCAGGAAGCGCACCGTATAGCCAAAGGCCAGTGCCACCAGAGAGCCGGACAGCACCAATCCCGGCAGGGGCCGCTCCAACCACTGGTAGAGATCATTGATCGCAAAGTCGGCGGCGATCAGGGGGATCAGCACCCCAATGGCCAGCACCGTCCCCGGCAGGGCGTAGCCAAAGCCCGCCAACTGGCTGGGTAGCCGGTCCCATCGGCGTGGACTGATTCGGGCCAGGTACTGCAGTCCCAGGGCGATCATCACCGTTGCCACCGCCACCAGCGTTGAGATCAGCAGGCTGTTCCAACTGTACTGACCAAAGTGGCGCAGCGCCGAGGGGTCAAAGTAGTGCCAGGCATAATCCAGCAGGATCAACGCCGGCAGGACAAAGGAGAGCCCAAGCAGCAGGCTGCAGTAGCCGGTTGCCAGCCAGGCGCGCCAGCCACGCAGTTCGTAGGCGTAATCTTCACTCTTTCCTTCCGCCTTTTGAAACCGCTCCTGACGGGCCCGGGCGAAACGTTCCGCAAACATCAGCACGGCGATCACCAGCAGCATCAGGGTCGACAGGCGGGCCGCACTGGCCATGCTGCCAAAGCCCAGCCAGGTGTCGTACACCGCTGTGGTGAGGGTATTCACGGCGAAGTAATGGACAGTGGCGAAGTCCGCCAGTGTCTCCATCGCCACCAGGGAAAGGCCCACCACGATGGCCGGGCGGGCCAGGGGCAGGCTGAGGCGAAAGAAGCTTTGTGTCGGGGTGCAGCCCAGGGTTCGGCTGGCCTGGATCAGGTTACTGGCCTGCTCCAGGAAGGCGGTGCGCACCAGCATGAACACGTAGGGAAAAAGCACCAGCGCCAGCATCAGCGCCGCGCCGCCGAGGGAGCGGATCTCCGGGAAGAGGTAATCCGTCGGACCACTCCAACCCATGAACTCCCGCAACGCACGCTGCACCGGGCCGGCATAATCGAGCAGATCCGTGTAGACATAGGCGACGATGTAGGCGGGCATCGCCAACGGCAACAGCAGGGCCCACTGGAACACCCGCTGGCCCGGAAACCGGCACATCGCCACCAGCCAGGCTGCAGGCAACCCCAGGGCCAGGGCGCCGCAGGCCACCATCAGGATCAGGAGGACGGTGTTGATGACGTAATCCGCCAACACCGTTTGACGCAGGTGGTCAAAAACCGCCTGGTCAGGATCCAGAGATTGAAATATCAATGCCGCCAGGGGTAACAACAGGACGGCTACCGTGAGGTAACCGCCCAGGCTCCAGCGACGGGAGAGTGTTTGGATCAAAGATCAAACCTTACTTCGTCTAACAGTTTCATCGCGGCGGCGTGGTATACCGACAGTTGGTATACCGGCAACTCATCGGCCTTGAAGGCTCCCCAGGAAGCCACCATCTCCGAAGGTGCTACCGCCGGGTTTACCGGGTATTCAGCATTCAATTCGGCGTACACCGATTGGGCTTCCGGCTGGGTCAGGAACTCCAGCAGCGCCTTGGCGCCTTCGAGGTTCTTAGCGTGCTTGGCTACCACCGCGCCGGATACGTTGATGTGGGCACCACGATCCCCCTGATTGGGGAAGTTGATCACCACCTGCTCCGCAACGGGGCGTTGCTTGGGATCTTTGAGCATGGCGCCGTAGTAGTAGCTGTTGCCGATGGCATAATCGCATACTCCCTCTGCCACTGCTTTGATCTGGGCCCGATCATTGCCCTGCGGCTTGCGAGCCAAGTTCGCTTTGACCCCTTCCAGCCAGGTTTTAGCCTCCGCTTCGCCGTGGTGGGCGATCATGCTGGCGATCAGGGCCACGTTGTAGGCATTTTTACCGGAACGCATACAGATCTTGCCGGCGAACTCCGGCTTGGCGAGGTCTTCATAGCTCAGCGCAACCGGTCCGAGGCGATCTTTCGGGGTGTAAACCGTGCGGGCGCGCAGCGTCAAAGCAAACCACTGGTTATCCGGGGAGCGATACTGGCTGGGGATGTTGCGGGTCAGAACCTCGCTCTCCACCGGCTGGCTCAGCCCCATCTCCACCAGAGTGGCCAGGCGGGAGATGTCGGTAGTCAGTACCAGATCCGCCGGGGAGAGACGCCCCTCACGCTTAAGGCGCTCCTCCAGACCAGTCTGGGCAAACACCACCTGTGTCTGGATCCCGGTCTCCTCGGTAAACCGCTCCAGCATCGGCTCGATCAGAAACGGCTGACGGTAGGAGTAAACGGTGACAGTCTGGGCAAAAGTGGCGGTGCTGATCAGAAGCAGGACCGTGGCGAAAAGGGGTCGAAACATGATGTGTCTCCAGCAGATTCGAAAATGAGAATAATTCCTTTTAGCAGTTAAAGATTACTCAGTACGCCGCCAGCTGGCAATCTCCGAAGCACAAAAAAGGCCCCCGAAAAGGGGGCCTGGTTCAAACTTTTGGTTTTTTATCCGGCGGTTTTCACAGTGATGAATTCCGGATAGGCATCGACTCCACAATCCGACATATCCATCCCCTGGTACTCCTCCTCTTCGGAGACGCGGATTCCCATGACCGCCTTGAGAATTCCCCAGGTGATGAGGCTGGTAATGAACACCCAACCGAAGATCACCGCGGCGCCCAGCAGTTGAGCACCCAGGGTGGCCTCACCATTGGAGATGGGCACCAGTACGAGGCCCAGCAAACCGCAAACACCGTGCACTGAGATCGCGCCCACAGGGTCATCAATCTTGAGCTTATCCATCCCCACGATAGCGAAGACCACCACGCCACCGGCCACGACACCGATGACCGCCGCCAGGCCCAGGGAGGGGGAGAGAGGGTCGGCGGTTATCGCCACCAGGCCAGCCAACGCGCCGTTGAGGATCATGGTCAGATCCGCTTTGCCCCAGGTCATCTTGCATACCACCAGGGCCGCAAGCGCGCCGAAGGCGGCGGCGGAATTGGTGTTCACGAAGATCTTGGCCACAGCAGACGCGTTCTCTGCATCGGATACCAGCAGTTGGGAGCCGCCATTGAAGCCGAACCAACCCAACCAGAGGATAAAGGTCCCCAGGGTCGCCAAAGGCATGTTGGAGCCCGGAATGGGATTCACGCTGCCATCGGCGTTGTATTTGCCCTTACGGGCACCTAAAAGAAGCACTCCGGCAATTGCCGCGGCCGCACCCGCCATATGGACGATGCCGGAACCGGCAAAGTCGACAAATCCGAATTCAGAGACAAAGCCACCCCCCCAGGTCCAATATCCCTCCATCGGATAGATAAAGCCGGTGAGAACCACGGCAAATGCCAGGAATGCCCAAAGCTTCATGCGCTCAGCCACCGCCCCAGAGACGATGGACATCGCCGTCGCGACAAACACCACCTGGAAGAAGAAATCCGACTCCAGGGCGTGATCCGCGCCATCCGCCTGGGTACCGATCAAGGCACCAAAGCTTGGCAGCCAGCCCGCTTCTGCGTTGTCTACGTACATGATGTGGTAACCCACAAGCAGGTACATGGCACAGGCAATCGCGTACAAGCACATGTTTTTGGTCAGGATCTCCGTTGTGTTTTTAGATCGCACCAGGCCCGCTTCCAGCATGGCGAAGCCCGCCGCCATCCACATCACCAGTGCACCGGAGATCAAAAAGTAAAAGGTATCAAGGGCAAAACGCAGCTCAGTGACTGTCAGGCCCAATTTCGTTAACTCTTCCATGGTGTCCTCCTTAGAGCGCTTCCGCGTCCATTTCCCCGGTGCGGATCCGCACCACCCGGTCCAGGTCTGTCACAAAGATCTTGCCATCGCCAATTTTCCCGGTTCCCGCGGCCTGGGTGATCACCTCGATCAGGCGGTCCACCTGGTCGCTCTGAGTGGCGATCTCCAGTTTCACCTTCGGCAGGAAGTCGACCTGGTATTCGGCCCCGCGGTAAAGCTCCGTGTGACCCTTCTGACGACCGAAACCTTTGACCTCGGTGACCGTCAGTCCATCGACGCCCATCTCCGCCACGGCTTCGCGGACATCATCCAGTTTGAAAGGTTTAATGATTGCGCTGACCAGTTTCATCCCGTTCTCCTCGTTCACGCACTGCGCTCTTGCCTAGAACTTATCAACTCCCGTGCCATAAATTTTTACCCTATCATTTCAATTGCTTACAAAATAAACTGAGCGCAAAGAGAGGGATGTCGCACCGAAACTGACCAAGGTTCAGGCCGCAGGCACCAGTTTGGTGCACAGCCAGGCCCTGCCTTGGGGTGAATTCATCAGCGGGGGTTTGGAGCGCCCAGCGGTACCATGGTGATACCAGTAATGGGATGGGCCATGGCGAAATGGGCGGGAAGCAAAACGGCTCCCCGAAGGGAGCCGCATCGATCTCATGAGCCAGGATTATGGGGCATTGGCACCATACTTCTCCTGATACGCCTTGTCCCACTGAGGCACCTGCTCCTCCAGGAAGCGGGCCTTCTCCGCATTCATCTTATCCATATCCATCCCCAGCGCCGCCTGGGCCGCCGCCTTGGTGGAGATGTCTGGCACAGCTACGGCCTCCATGACACCATGCTTGGCCAGCACCCGCGCCAGCGAGGTTCGCGCATTGGCACTGCGCTCGAGTGAGGAAGCCAGCAGCCTGAGCGCCTCTTCCGGGTTGTGGGCATGGATCCCATGAGACGCAATAGCCATGTCCCAACGCCACTGAGCATGACGGATGGCGGTCAGCGCCTCGGCCATCTCCGCCTCAGTCGCCCCCGCATCCCAGGCTGCCTTGGCTTCAAAGTGGGCATGGACCAGCTGCGTCTCGGCCTGAATACGGGCATCGAGCACCATCTTCTTGTAATCCGCGATCACCCCCTGCAGGGTCTCCTTGCTCTGGGAGTGGCAGCGTGCACAGGTGAACTCGAACTGATCGAACGGGTTGCCCACGTTATGGTCGGTGTATTTCTTGCCTTCGGCATTGGTCACCCTGGGCATGTGACAATCGGTGCAGGAAACATCGTTGCGGCCATGGGTTCCGGTCAGACTGGTTTCAAAGCCGGGGTGCTGAGCCTTGAGCATCTTCGCCCGGGAGAGAGCGTGCGTCCAATCCGCAAACTCGATGGCGTCGTAGTAGACCTCCATCTCGTCGGCTTTGGTGCCGTTGTCCCAGGGAAACTTAACGAAGGTGCTCTCCTTGGTGAAGTAATACTCAACGTGGCACTGGCCACAGACCATGGATTGCTTCTGAGACTTGCTCGCTTCCTCCCACTTCCAACCTATGGTGTCCATCGCCCGCTGGGCAAAAGGCACCGATAGGCGCAACCGGGCATTATTGTCATGACAGTTGCCGCACCCGATCTCCTGAGTGATCTCCGGGCCACCCTTGGCCCACTTGCCGCTGAAGTACTCCGCTTCACCGTTGGTCTCGATATAGCGCGGGACATCGGGGGACTTACAGGACCAGCACGCCATCGGCATTGGCCCTTCGCTCGGCCCCATGGGACCGCCGGTGCGTAGGGTCTGACGCACATCCGTCACGGAATAATGATGGCCGCGGGCCTTGTTGTAGTCCTTGGCAAAGCCGTAGCCCGCCCACAGGATCACCAAATTGGGATCCTCCGCCAGGGCATCCACCACCTCACTGCTTTCGCTGGTCTTTTGCCAGGACTGATGCTGGCGCTTGAAACGTTCAAACTTGCTGTTATCCGCCTCGGTGATCGACTCTGCTGCCTGACTTGCTCCCATCACCAACACCGCGGCCATAAGCGCGACACAACGCCGTTTTACCCTGTCCATCTGTTTCTCCCAGTTTTGAATATGACTCACCTGCAGATGAAACTAGTTCACTTGCGAGTGCTTTACCACTGCTTTTGTAAGGTTATTACTGGGGTAGGATGACGTCGGGCGCTCTGCCCTATAAAGAACCTAACGTGATGATAGTTATTCTATTTTTCCCTTAAATTTTGACACTAAGCGATGCGTACCTCTGGCCTGTTTCGCTGGGGAGTGAGTTCAATGTCCCAGCAAAAACGCGTGCCAGCTCTCCAGCAGCATCAGGAAATCCTCCAGACCACAGCACGCTTCTGCCTCAGCATCGTAAAGGTTCAACTCCAGCGATTCAGCGGCGTCATCCTCCTGGTGAAGGCGGTGATCCTGGATCAACACCTCGTCCGCTTCCGCCACAAGACTCTGTTCCCGCCCCTCCTGTCGGTACTCGCTGCCCGAGCGCAAAGGCAGGGCCTTGAGCGCTTGCATCAGGGCGGCCACCGCCTCAGGTGTGGACAACTCCTCCTGGACAAAGCGCCCTATCGCCTCATGACCCATCGACATCACGACCATCGGTGGACCGCCCCACTCGCGGCGAAATTCATATTCCATGGTGCTCTTCATAATTGGTTGGCGTTTGTCACGATAGTGTAACCCAGCGGGTTGGCGGCCGGTTACAGGCCCCGCACCGAACGCTCAGGGTTCAGCCCGCTTTTGATGGGGGAATGGAGGGAGAGTTTGGTAAACTGACGCCCTCCGGGGCTTATCCCCACTTTAATGACTCAAGGAACCCCATGAACGACTATGGCCAACGCCTGCTGGATCTGGAGACCAAAGTGGCCTACCAGGAGAGCACCATCGATCAACTGAACGACACCCTGGTTCGTCTCAACGCCGAACTGGCCAAGCAGTCCGAGCAGATCCGACTGCTGGCGCAGCGACTAAGATCTATGCCCAATAGCCAGATCGCCGACAGCAGTGAAGAGACACCGCCACCCCACTATTAAGACCTGGAGGCCGCCAAGCTGATGACCGCTGCGATTGCACAACTGGGCGAACCCGTTTTGCGCCGCCGGGCCGAGCCGGTTGACCACTTCGATGATCGGCTGGGAGCGCTGCTGACCACCCTGACCGACACCATGCACGCCAGCAACGGGGTCGGTATTGCTGCCCCGCAGATCTTCGTTTCTCAACGGGTGATGATCATCGCCTCCCGTCCCAATCCCCGTTACCCGGATGCGCCCATAATGGAACCTCTGGCGATGATCAATCCGGAGCTGGGGGAACCCCAGGGTGAGTGGATAGAGGCCTGGGAGGGCTGCCTGTCGGTACCCGGGATCCGCGGCAAAGTGCGTCGCCGCAATGCGGTGAGCGCCCGTTTCCAGGATGCCGACGGTCGCTGGCATCAGCGTCACTTCGAGGGCTTCGTCGCCCGCATCGTGCAGCACGAATTTGATCACCTCGAGGGGCGAACCTTCCTCGACCATATCACCAACGGCAGCGATCTTATCGCCAGCAGCGTCTGGGAGCGGCAGTGCCAAGGCGACTGAAAGCCCTTCTCCTGGTCCTGCTGCTGGCTGGATGCGCCGGCAGCAGCCTGTTTCAGCCCTACCCCAACCGCATTGCCGCCGTGCAGGCGCAGATCCAGCGGGGCAACGGGGACGCCGCCCTGGCAAGCCTGGCGAACCACGTTGATGATGGGGATGGCCTCCTCTATGCCCAGGAGGCGGGACGAATCGCCGCCTTGCTCGGGGATACCCCGGCGAGTCTCGACTACTACCGCCAGGCGATGGCCGACTACGACCAGCTCGACTGGAGAGCGATCGTCTCCTTCACCGACATCAGTCAGCAGTTGGGCGCTGCCACGGTTTCGGAAAACCTTTTAGCTTACCGGGGCCAGGCGTTTGAGCGGGTCATGCTGCACCAGCAACAGGCCCTGAACTACCTGTGGCAATCGGATCTGGAAGCCGCGCTGGTGGAGGTACGTCGGGCGGACCAGGCCCAGATCCTGGCCCAGAAGACCTACCGGGAAAACCTCAAGTCTCAGAGGGCGATCAGCAATGCCAGCATCGACGCCGAGCTGACCCGGCTAGACCGCCAGGCGGGCAACGCTCCGGATTCCTTCATCAACCCCTACGTGTTGTTCAGCAACGCAGTCATCTATGAAGCTGCCGGGCAGCCCAACGATGCCCTGATCGATCTGCGTAAAGCGTTGCAGCTCAGACCTGAAAATACCCTGCTTCAGCGGGAGGTGGTACGCCTGGCGTGCCAGCTAAATATCGACTGCGACACTCTGGAGCGTCAGTTTGGTGCGCCGATACCCGCGCCCTCCCAGAGCGGTCGCCTGGTGATCCTTTATGAAACCGGCACGCTGCCCCCCCGCCAGCAGATCACCATCCCCTTCAGTTGGGACAGCTACTATCAGCAGATCGCCCTGCCCACCTACAGGGGGATCCAGGCCCCACCATCGCTCCTGACGGTGCAACTGGATGCCGACATCCTGACCACAGAGCCGCTGGCAGACCTGGACCAGATGGCCGCCCGTTCACTGCGGGAACAATACCCCTTTATCCTGCTCCGTCAGGGCATTAGACTGGCAACCAAGCACAACGCCAATGCCTGGGCTGAGCGCAAGGGCGGCGACTTTGGCGCCATCTCGATGCAGATATTCAACGCCCTGACGGAACAGGCCGACCGGCGCAGCTGGCTCACCCTGCCACGCCAGGCGCAAGCGGCGACCCGTCACCTTCATCCCGGCGACTACCGACTCACCGCTGCGGGTCTGCAGACGGAGGTCGCCATCGCCCCCGGTCGCACCACCCTCGTGTGGATCGCCGAGCAGGCGGGAACCCGGCAAATACAAACCATACTGATTTAATCGATTCGAGGAGGGACAAACCATGAAAGCACTGAAGTACCTGCTACCCCTGTCGCTGGCCCTGGTACTGGCCGGCTGTCAGTCCAAGGTGGAGTACCGCGACGCCACCGAAGTGGAAACCGTCGACATCAGCTTCGGCTCCACCGATCTGCAGGCGGTGGCCACCAAGATGGTGGACTCCATGCTCACCACCCCCTCAGTCACCGCGCTCACCGCCCAGGACCGCCCCATCCTGTTTGTCGACCGGATCACCAACAAAACATCGGAACATATCGACACCGAATCCATCACCGATACCATCAGCACCCGCTTACTGCGCTCCGGTCAGTTCCGTTTTATCGACATGACAAAGGTGGACGCCGTGCGCAAGCAGCTGGACTTCCAAAACAGTGCCGGCATGGTGGATCCCAGCCAGGCGATCCAGTTCGGTCGCCAGGTGGGGGCGCAATACATGCTCTATGGCAACCTCTCCTCCATCGTCAAACAGGATGGTTCCACCAAGGACGTCTACTACAAGATGACCATGCGCCTGATGGATCTTGAGTCCGGCCTGATCGAATGGGCGGACGAGAAGGAGCTGCGTAAGCAGAAATCCAAGTCCTTCCTGGGCCGCTAAATATCCTTCGTCCTAAACGCAGGAGGCCTGGGGTTGTCCGGGCCTCCTGCGTTTAAGGGCTTCATGACTCCAAAGCCCACAACAGCGGGCGATGACCCGAAGCCTCCTGGCCTGACTCACTGGCCCATTATTCGGGCTTGAACACGCCGATCACGTCACCGGCACCCGCCTGGCGCTCGGCCGGCTCGCTCCCCTGGCGCTTCTTGTAGCCACAGGCCACGCACTCCATCACTTCCACCCCCTGCTCGCCGTAGAGCATGATGCTGTCCGCTTCCTGGCACTTAGGACACTGGGCACCGGCGATAAAACGTTTCTTAAGGTTGGGCATAGGGCTGGGCTCCTGTTGAGCCGGAGAGGGAAATGGTATCATCCGGCCAATTTTTACAATTGAAGTTCCCCCATGATAACCCTGGATAAGGTCCAACTCATCCGTGGCGGCAAACGCCTTCTCGACAATGCCAGCCTAACCCTCTATCCCGGCCACAAGGTGGCTCTGGTGGGCGCCAATGGGGTCGGCAAGTCGAGTCTGCTCTCGTTGCTGCGTGGGGAGTTCGGCGTCGACGCCGGTGAGTGCCGGGTGCCGCCCCAGTGGCGCCAGGCCAGCGTGGCTCAGGAAACCCCGGCGCTGGATTGCAGCGCCCTGGATTACGTGCTGGATGGAGACCAGCGCTACCGCCAGCTCGAGCAGGAGCTGCACGACGCTCAGGCGGATGGCGAGGGCACCCGCATCGGGCATGCTCATGCCGCTTTCGAGGCTTACCATGGCTACCAGGTACCCGCCAGGGCAGCAGAGCTGTTAAGCGGGCTGGGGTTTGATAACGATGCCCAGGGGCGGCCGGTAAAAGCCTTTTCCGGCGGCTGGCGGATGCGCCTCAACCTCGCCCGTGCGCTACTTATCCCTTCGGACCTACTGCTGCTGGATGAACCCACCAACCACCTGGACCTGGATACTCTGATCTGGCTCGAAGGCTGGCTCAAGCGCTACGACGGTACCCTGATCCTGATCAGCCACGACCGCGACTTTCTCGATGCGGTGGTGGGGGAGGTGGTCCACGTGGAGCAGCTGCAACTGCATCACTACAAAGGCAACTACAGCCAGTTCGAACGGATCCGGGCGGAGCGTCAGGCACAGCAACAGGCCCAGTTCGAGAAGCAGGAGCGGCAACGGGCCCATATGCAGGCCTATGTCGATCGTTTCCGCGCCCAGGCCACCAAGGCACGCCAGGCCCAGTCCCGCCTTAAAGCCCTGGAGAAACTGACCCTCTCCGCCCCGGCCCATGCCGACTCCCAGTTCCAGATGGCTTTTCGGGCACCGGAAGCCCTGCCCTCTCCCCTGCTGAGACTGGACCAGGTCCAGGGCGGCTACGGAGCCGTTACCATCCTGGAGAAGATCAAACTCAACCTGGTCCCCGGCAGCCGCATTGGCCTGTTGGGACGCAACGGGGCAGGGAAGTCAACACTGATCAAGCTGCTCTCAGGCGAGCTGCCCCCTCAGGCCGGTGAGCTGGTGATGAGTCAGGGGGTCAAAATTGGCTATTTTGCCCAGCACCAGCTCGAAGCGCTGCGGCTGGATGACTCCCCGCGAGACCACTTGGCACGGCTGGCCCCGGAGGCACGGGAACAGGATCTGCGCAACTTCCTCGGTGGCTTCGGCTTTGCCGGCGACACGGCCCTGGCCCCGGTACGCCCCTTCTCCGGCGGCGAGAAGGCTCGGCTGGTGCTGGCTCTGCTGGTATGGCAACGGCCCAACCTGCTGTTGCTGGATGAACCCACCAACCACCTGGACCTGGAGATGCGCCACGCCCTCACTCTGGCCCTGCAGGGCTTCGAAGGGGCGATGGTGGTGGTGTCCCACGATCGCCACCTGCTGCGGGCCACCTGCGAAGATTTCTACCTGGTGGATGCTGGCCGGGTGGAGCCTTTCCAGGGGGATCTCGAGGACTACCATCAGTGGCTGCTGAAACGGGAGCCGGCCACGGATTCAGCCCCCCCGGAGCCCAAAACCGATCGCCGGGCCCAGAAACGTCAAGAAGCGGAGCTGCGTCAGCGCCTCTCCCCCTTCCGGAAGCGCCAAACCCAGCTGGATAAGCAGCTGGCAGCGGCCCAGCAGCGCTTGGAGGCGCTGGAAGCGCGGCTGGCGGACAGCGACATCTACCAGGATGACAACAAGGCGGAACTGACCCAACTGCTCAAGGAGCGCGGGGAACTGCAGGAGCAGCAGGAAACGCTGGAGATGGAGTGGCTCGAGCTGCAGGAGCAGATAGAGACCCTGACCCAGGAGCTGGCTCCGGAGTGACCATGACCCAAACGCCTTCCGCCGACACCTTCTGGCAGTTCTCGCTTGACCTCTGGGAGACCGGGGCGGTCAGTGAGATCGCTCTGACCCTGCAGGAGCGCCACGGCTTGGAGCCGAACCTGCTGCTGCTGGCCCTTTGGCTGCAACAAAGCGGCCAGTTTCTCAACGCGGGACAGTTCCGGCAGTTGGAGCAGGGGCATCGGGCCTGGTGCGACCAGGTGCTGATCCCCTATCGCCAGCTGCGTCGGCGGGCCAAGGCCGACCTGGATAAGGTGGGTTACCAACGGCTACTGGAGGGTGAGCTCGTGCTGGAGCGGCGCAGCCAGGCGCTGCTGCTCAAGGCACTGGCGCCGATGAAGACCGCCCTCAGTGGTGACAACCTGGACGCCTGCCTAGACGCCCTCGACCTTCCCCTGCACCGGATGGATCTCCCCCTCTCCAGTCAGCTGCACTCGCTGTTTCATGACCGTCAGGGCAATACACCGGACCTCGATGGTGGCACGCCTACCGACCCCTCCACGATTGCCCCCATTGCGAAATGCTGTCCCCGCTGCGGCGCCCGTTTCGACTGCCGAGCCGGTGCCGACTGCTGGTGTTTCAGCGCCCTGCCTCAGGGCACACCACGCCTGCCCCTGGACGGGGCCGCCAAAGAGGAAGGCTGCCTCTGTCCAGCCTGCCTGCGCGACGCTGCCGCGCGACGCTGAACACCCCGCCAACTTAACCTCCCAGCTTTCCATGATCGCAACGGGTCCTGTTGAACCGGGGCAGGCGGGTGTGGCCTGTGCGACCGAGGAAATTGCCAATATCCCTTGATACTGGTACTTTTAGCGCCCATTTTTACCCTGTTCAACGAAATTAAAGGCTTGCGTCATGCACCACTACGCCATCCTTGCCCATCCGGGTCATCAGCGGATCTACCTCGACAACGCTAGGGCGATCGCCCTGTTGGAACTGGCCGCAGTTTGCCAGGGCACCGGCGTTACCATCCTCCCCGATGACCAGATGATCCCGGGCCTGCCCGCCAGCCTGAGTTTTACCACCGAACAGCCGCTGAACCACAAGACCCTGGCCGCCTTGGCCGCCAGTTCACCCTTCTTTGCCCTGTTTGAACAGCTGCCCGGCCCCCTGCTTCGTCCCATTGCCGTACCTGAGATCCACCGCTTCCCCCAGAGCCTGAGCCAGATCCTTAAGTACACCGGCAAGACCAACGAGCAGTTTACCCGCCTGATGATCAACCTGGCCCAGAGCGCCTGCCAGACCGACAGCGCGAAACCCCGGCTGCTGGATCCCATGTGTGGCAAAGGCACCACCCTCTATGAGGGGATGATGCGCGGCTTTGATGTGGAAGGGATAGAGATCAACAGCAAATGGACCCTGGAGATCCAGGCCTACATCGCCCGCTTCCTGAAAACCGGTCGCTATAAACACAAGATCACCAAGGAGAAGCGCACTGGCAGCGATGGCAAGAAGCTGGCGGATCTCTACTGCGTCGAAACCGCCGCCGACAAGGCGGACTATGCCGCCGGTCGAACCCAACAGTTCCGTCTGTTCCCCGCCGACACTCGCCTGGCCGATCGCCTGTTGAAGAAAAATCACTGCGACCTGCTGGTGTCCGACCTGCCCTACGGGGTCCAGCATGGCAACAAGAGCGCCATGGACAGCAAGCTGGATCGTAGCGCCCTGACCCTGCTCAGCGAAGCCCTGCCCGCCTGGTTCAAGGTGCTCAAACCCGGAGGCGCCATGGTGCTCTCCTTCAACGAGTTCACCATGAAGTACCGCGAGGTGGCTCCGCTGCTGGAGCAGAACGGCTTCACCGTGCTGGACCAAGCCCCCTATAACGGCTACCTGCACCGGGTGGACCAGTCCATCAACCGCAACCTGATCGTCGCGGTGAAGGCGTAAGACTTCGCGATAAACAACTCAGCCCTTGCCATTCGCGGTGTCAGCGACGAAGTTAGCCTTTGAGGCCGACAACGGGAGCAAAGGATGGCAAGGGTTCTTTGGATAGCAACATTCGCTTCGGTACTGATCTGGTCAGCTATCGAGCCTAAAGATGGCTTCACCTGGTTTCTCGAAGTGCTGCCGGCCCTGTTCGCAGGGCTTCTGCTGGCGCTGACCTACAAACCCTTCCCTCTCACCCCTCTGCTCTATGGCCTGATCCTCCTGCACTGCGTCATCCTGATGGTCGGTGGCCACTATACGTATGCCGAGGTCCCGCTGTTTGACGGGATCCGGGACCTCACCGGCGGTACGCGCAACAACTATGACAAGCTCGGACACTTTGCCCAGGGGTTTGTGCCGGCGATCCTGGCACGGGAGATCCTGATCCGGCATCAGGTGGTTCGAACCCGGGGTTGGATGAACCTCTTCGCGATCAGCGTCTGCCTCGCCTTCAGCGCCTTTTACGAGTTGATCGAATGGTGGGTGGCCCTGCTCTCTGGACAGGATGCAGAAGCCTTTCTTGGCACCCAGGGCGACCCCTGGGACACCCAGTCCGACATGGCGATGGCGCTGCTCGGTGCCCTTCTCGCCCTGTGGTTGCTACGACACTGGCACGACCGACAGTTACGCGCGCTGAATCCTAAGTGAGGCTCCCTTGGGAGCGGCTACTCCCGAGTGAAGCAGCAGACCCAAAAACCTGATAGGATCCGCCCGCCGTTTCATGCCGGAGCCCCATCCATGCTGTTGATGCTCGATAACTACGACTCCTTTACCTACAACCTGGTGCAGTACTTTCAGCAGCTGGGCCAGGAGGTGGTGGTGCGGCGCAACGACGAGACCTCCCTGGAGGAGATCGCCACCCTCAATCCGGATCATATCGTCATCTCCCCTGGGCCCAAATCGCCGGATCAGGCCGGACTCAGTCTGGCGGTGATCCAGCGCTTCGCCGGACAGGTTCCCATCCTCGGCGTCTGCCTGGGACACCAGAGCCTGGCCCAGCACTTCGGCGCCAAAGTGGTCAGGGCAGAACGGGTAATGCACGGCAAAACCAGCGCCATCGAGCACCTTGGCCAGGGCGTCTTTGCTGGCCTGCCCAACCCCCTGACCGTCACCCGTTACCACTCCCTGGTGGTGGACCCCGCCTCGCTACCCGAAGAGCTGATCGTCACCGCCTGGACCTACAGTGACAGCGGCGCCCTGGAGATCATGGGGCTCAAACATCGTCACCTGCCCATCGAAGGGGTGCAGTTTCATCCCGAATCCGTGCTCACGGAGCAGGGGTTGGCCCTGCTGGCCAACTTCCTCAAGCCTTCCGCCTGATCACCGCCCATGCTGGTAATCAAGCTGTAACCAACTGTTACCAGTGCGTTTATAAGCATCCGCCAGCGTGGTATAACGACCGCCGAAGACCCCTAACCACAGCACGGAAGTCGCCATCATGAAAACCAGGATGTTGGTGCTGGGCTTAAGCTCGGTACTCTTTGGCTGTGCCCAGCTGGCACCGCAAACGCCCCCCTCTCCCTCAGAACCCCTCTCACCGCCGTCTCAACCCCAGATCACCACCCCGCTGACGCTCAAGCAGATCATGGCGGATCCAGACTGGATTGGGCGCGGCGCTAAGAACGCCTTCTGGGCCATTGATGGTGATGCCATCCTTTATGACCGCAAACGGGCGGGCAGCCCCATCAGCGATCGCTACCATCACCCAATCGATGGGGATGCCGAACTCCTGCCGCTGCCCCAATACGGCTGGCACAGCGACAAGGTACAGGCCAATGTCGACCACAGCGCCTGGATCTGGCTCTACGAGGGCCAGTTGATGGTTCGCCAGGGCGACAAGATCAAGCAGCTGACCCAGGATCCCGAACCGATCACCGGTCTGCGCTGGCTCAATGATGGTCGCATCGCTTTCTGGCGCTCGGACCGCATCGAGTCCATCGCCGCCGATGGCGGTCAGCGCCGCATGCTGGCCCAACTGGCAATGGAAGCGGCACCCGACGCCGACGAACCCAAGACCTACCTGGCCCGGGAACAGCGTAAACTGAGCCAGTTCGTGGATATGAACTACCGCCATGCCAAGGCGAAAGAGGCGCACCGCCTGGCCCGCATCGCGGCGGATCCGCGACTGCTGCCCGATCCCTTCTACCTCGGCAGCAGCGAGCAGGTGGCGGAGTTGTCGCTCTCCCCCTCCGGCCGATACCTCCTGGTCGCGCTGATCGACAAGGAGAACAGCTGGCGCGGTGAGCAGGACATCATGCCGGACTACCTGGATAAGCGCGGCTACGTCAACGCCGTAAAAGTCCGGGCCCGGGTGGCGGAGGCCAACCCAGCCGGTCAACGCCTGGTGATACTGGATCTTGAGCAACGCACCACCACGCCTATCACCTGGGAGGGGCTCTCGGGCTTTGACGAGGATGTCCTGGCGCCCATCAAGCAGGAGAATGGCACACAGGCGCCGGCCACTGTCCGGGCCATTCGCCTGATCCAGGACTGGGAATGGCAGCAGAGCGCGGCGCAGTGGCACGACGCCGAGGACCGCCTGGCCCTGATGCTGGAGGCGATCGACAACAAGGACCGCTGGCTTGCCACCGTGGATCTGGCCAAGGGTCGACTGACCACCCAGCACCGGCTACACGACCCCGAATGGGTCAACTATACCCACAACGAGTTTGGCTGGCTGGATACCCAAACCCTCTACCTGCTCTCCGAGCACAGCGGCTATTCGCACCTCTACCTCAAGCCGCTCGATGGCAAGCTCAAGGCCCTGACCGACGGCACCCAGGTGGTCTCCAACCTGACGCTCTCCCGCGACAAGCGCCATCTCTACTACACCGCTAACCCCAACCATCCGGGCCAGTACGAGGTGTTTCGCGTCGCCGTTAGCGATGGGCGTATCGAGCAACTGACGGATCTCAAGGGGATGCTGAGCTACCAACTTAGCCCGGATGAGACCCAGCTCCTGCTGGATTACTCCAGCCGCACCCGCCCCGAGGAGCTCTACATTCAGTCCATCGGTGGCACCGCCCGCCAGCTCACCCACACCACCGAAGCCGCCTATCTAAACTATCCCTGGCAGGCGCCGCAGGTGATCGCCGTCCCCTCCAGCCACCAGGAACAACCGATCTACGCCCGGCTCTACCTGCCGACGGATTATGACCCCGCCAAGCAGTATCCGGCGGTGATCTTCAACCACGGTGCCGGCTACCTGCAGAATGCCCACTACGGCTTCTCCAAGTATTTCCGCGAGTACATGTTCCATAATCTGCTGGCGCAGCAGGGTTACGTGGTCATGGACATGGATTACCGCGGTTCCAAGGGGTATGGACGCGACTGGCGAACCGCCATCTACCGCAATATGGGCCACCCGGAAGTGGACGACCTGCGCGATGGCATCGACTGGATGGTGGCTAACGTTTCTGTTGACCGCCAGCGTGTGGGCACTTACGGCGGCAGCTACGGCGGCTTCCTCACCTTCATGGCCCTGTTTACCCAGCCGGATCTGTTCCAGGCCGGCGCCGCATTGCGACCGGTGACCGACTGGGCCCACTACAACTACGGCTACACCAGCAATATCCTCAACACGCCAGAGTTGGATCCCATCGCTTACCGCCGCAGCTCCCCCATCTACCATGCCGAGGGGCTGCAAAAGCCGCTGCTGATCATGGCCGGTGTGCTGGATGACAACGTCTTCTTTCAAGACAGTGTGCGACTGGTCCAGCGCCTGATTGAGCTGGAGAAGCCGATGTTTGAGACCGCCATCTACCCGGTCGAGCCCCATGGCTTCCGCCAGCCCTACAGTTGGCTGGATGAATACCGACGTATCTTCCGCCTGTTCGAGGAGAACCTGAAAGCGGAGTAAACCAAAGGCCGTCCTCTGGACCTTTGATTAAAGGCCCAGAGGACCCACGCCTAGCTTCGCCAACCCTCAGCGGGGCCAACCTGCTGCTGCCTTAGTCGTTTTTCACTCTGTCGATGACACTCGGCCCGGATGGCGGGCGAACGACACCAACCCACTTGCGCTGCATACTCCCTCACCCAAAAAGCATAACTGTGGTGACTCGGTGTTTATCCGACTCGGTCCCAGCGGGGTGTTTTTCGACACCCTCCAAATAAAAACCTCTCCAACAGGGCCTTTTGGAACAGGTAAGCCTCAACCACGAAGCCCCGCAGCCCCTTTCTGGCGCTGCATAAATACTCAAAACATATAAAAATACGCACTAGAGTCCAATTTTGACTGTTGATGTTTATTTTTATAAGGTTTTGTTAAAGGAACCCAGTTTTGCCGGCGACCTCAGGGAACGCTGGCCCAAAGGAGAACCGCAATGACCGCTCAACAAGCCCCGACCCGCGCCCAGTTCGATGACGTCATGGTGCCCAACTACAACCCGGCCAACATCGTGCCGGTTCGGGGAGAAGGCAGCCATGTCTGGGATCAGCAGGGCCGCGAGTTCATCGACTTTGCCGGCGGCATCGCCGTTAACAGCCTTGGACACTGCCATCCCGCGCTGGTACGTGCACTGACCGAGCAGGGCAACAAGCTCTGGCACCTCTCCAACGTATTCACCAACGAACCTGCCCTCAAACTGGCCCAAACCCTGGTGGATCACACCTTTGCCGAGCGGGTTTATTTTGCCAACTCCGGCGCAGAAGCGAACGAAGCGGCGCTGAAGCTGGTGCGTCGCTACGCACTGGACCACTTCGGCCCGGATAAGGATCAGATCCTGGCGTTCCACCAAGGCTTCCATGGCCGCACCTTCTTTACCGTCAGCGTCGGTGGCCAGCCCGCCTACTCCGAAGGGTTCGGGCCCAAGCCCGGTGCCATCGACCACCTGCCCTTCAACGATATCCAGGCCCTGGAAGCCGCCATCAGCGATCGCACCTGTGCGGTGATGATGGAGCCGATGCAGGGTGAGGGCGGGATCGTCCCCGCCAACCCGGAATTTATCCAGCGTGTTCGCGAACTGTGCGATCAGCACAACGCCCTGTTGATCTTCGATGAAGTGCAGACGGGTGCTGGCCGTACCGGCACCCTCTATGCCTACGAACAGTTTGGCGTGACCCCGGACGTACTTACCTCCGCCAAGGGACTGGGGGGCGGCTTCCCGGTCGCCGCCATGCTAACCACCGCCAAGATCGCCGCCAGCCTGAAGCCCGGCACCCATGGTTCAACCTATGGTGGTAACCCGCTGGCCTGTGCCGTGGCCCAGGCGGTGATCGATGAGATCCGCAAGCCGGAGGTGCTGGAAAATGTCGCAGCGCGTCATCAGCAGTTCCGCGACGGCCTCAATGCGATCAACGACCGTTACAAGGTGTTCTCCGAAGTCCGTGGCATGGGCCTGCTGATAGGCGCCGCCCTCAACGAGGATTACCAGGGTCGGGCACGGGATTTCCTGGTGGCCAGTGCCGATGCCGGCCTGATGTGCCTGATCGCCGGTGCGAACGTGGTGCGCTTTGCGCCCAGTCTGGTGATTACCGAAGCCGAAGTCGCCGAGGGGCTGGCCCGGTTTGAGCGTGCGGTTGCCGCCGTCACTGCGGCCTGAGCGGAGAGCTTAAGATGCTGATTGTCCGCCCGATCCGACACAGTGATTACAACGCCCTGCGAGCCATCGCCGAGGCCTCGGGACATGGCTTCACCTCCCTGCCGGTGGATGAGGCGCTGCTCAAGCGCAAGATTGCCCGCAGCGAAGCCAGCTTCGCCAAGTCGGTCACGCAACCCAATGATGAAGGCTACCTGATGGTGCTGGAGGATCAGGGACGGGTGGTAGGCACCTGCGGCATCGAGGCGGCGGTGGGCAGTACCGACGCCTTTTATCACTACCGCTTGGGTACCGATGTGCATGTGTCGGAAAAACTCGGGATCCGTCGTGAGGTGCAAACCCTGACCCTATGCAACGACTACACCGGGGCTTCGGAGCTGTGCACCCTGTTCCTGCTGCCCCAGTGGCGCCGCGACCAGATAGGCCGAATGCTCTCCCGCAGTCGATTTGTGCTGCTCGCCGCCTTCGCCGAACGCTTTGCGGACCGGGTGATCGCGGAGATGCGCGGAGTCTCGGATGAAGAGGGGCGCTCCCCCTTCTGGCAGTGGCTCGAAGAGCATTTCTTCGGCATCGATTTCCCCACCGCCGACTACCTGACGGGGATCGGCGACAAGGTGTTCGTGGCAGAGCTGATGCCCCGCCACCCGATCTACGTGAACCTGCTCAGTGACGAGGCGCAGGCGGTGGTCGGCAAAGTTCACGAGAGCACCGAGCCGGCCCTGGCTCTGTTGGAGGCAGAAGGGTTCCGCTTCAATAACTACGTGGATATCTTCGACGCCGGCCCGACCGTTGAGTGCCAGCGGGACGCGATCCGGGCGGTCAAGGCTTGCCAGAAGCGCCGCAGTCTGCTGGTTGAACCGGACCAGCTCAATGGCGATTACCTGATCGGTAACGGCCGTCTGCCGGATCACCGGGTGATCCGCTCAGGAGCGATGATGGGCGAAGGCGCCGACCGTGTTGGCCTGAGCCAAGCGGTCCTCAGCGCCCTGAAGATCGAGGCCGGCGATCCGGTCTGGATCCTGCCGATGTAATGACACGAATAAGAGAGTTCAGCTTCCATGCAGTGACATATCCGAGCGTCGCCGTTGGTGCCCAAACCGGTGTATTGTGCTGGGTTCGGTATCTTACTGCGATGCTTGAAAGCTGGAGCCCCCGATAAAGACGGCATCACCACAGTAGGGTGCCGCAAACGCAGATAAGGAAATACGGCATGACCCATTTGATCAACGACCAATGGTGTGCGGGCAAAGGCGACCCGATGCGATCCGAGAACCCAGCCAACGGCGCACTTCTCTGGGAGGGCAATGCGGCCACACCGACGCAAGTCGACGATGCCGTCGCCGCCGCCCGCGCCGCTCAGCTAGAGTGGTCTCTTGGTGGCCTCTCTCGTCGTATCTCGGTGATCCAGGCATTCAAAACGCAGCTTGAGCAGAACCGGGAGGCCCTGGCTCGGGTGATTGCCGAGGAGACCGGCAAACCCCTGTGGGAGACCCGGACCGAAGTTGGGGCGATGATCGGTAAAGTCGATCTCTCCATCCGGGCCCAGGCCGAGCGCAGCGGAGACAGCCAAAACGATCTTCCCGGTGGCCGTGCGATGCTGCGCCATAAACCCCACGGTGTGGTGGCGGTATTTGGCCCCTATAACTTCCCCGGCCATCTGCCCAATGGCCATATCATTCCCGCCCTGCTGGCCGGCAACACCGTGGTGCTCAAACCCTCTGAGCTGACCCCCATGGTCTCCCAAGAGGTGCTCAAGCTATGGCAGCAGGCCGGGCTGCCCGCCGGCGTGGTCAACCTGGTCCAGGGAGAGCTGGAAACCGGCAAGGCGCTCTCTGCCCACCCCGGCATCGACGGCCTCTTCTTCACCGGCAGCTCCCGCACCGGCCATCTGCTGCATCAGCAGTATGCCGGCCAGCCCGGCAAGATCCTGGCCCTGGAGATGGGCGGTAACAATCCGTTGATCGTGCGCGCGGTGGAGGATGAGCGCGCGGCGGTGCACGACATCATCCAGTCCGCTTTCATCTCCAGCGGCCAGCGCTGCACCTGTGCCCGTCGCCTGTACCTGCCCAACACCCCCCAAGGAGATGCCCTGCTGACCCGCCTGCTTGAGGCCACGGCGAAGATCCGGGTGGCCGAACAGGATGCCGAGCCTGCCCCCTTCATCGCCAGCATGATCTCCGCCACGGCGGCCGAGGGGATGTTGGACGCCCAGCGCACGCTGGAGAACCTGGGCGGCAAGGTCCTGGAGCCCCTGCGGCTGCTCAAGCCCGGTACCGGCCTGATCCGTCCCGGGGTCATCGATGTCACTGCCATCGACGAGCTGCCGGACGAGGAGTATTTTGGCCCGCTGCTTCAGGTGATCCGCTACGATCACTTCGACGAGGCGATCACCCTGGCCAATCACACCCGCTACGGCCTATCCGCCGGACTGCTGTCTGACGATGCCGCCGACTGGGAGTACTTCCTGCCCCGCAGCCGTGCCGGGATCGTCAACTGGAATAAGCAGATCACCGGCGCGGCGGGATCCGCCCCATTCGGTGGCATAGGCGCCAGTGGCAACCACCGTGCCAGTGCCTATTACGCCGCCGACTACTGTGCCTACCCGGTGGCCTCCATGGAAGCGGACAAGGTGAGCCTGCCCGACAACCTGGCCCCGGGACTGGAGCTGTAGCGGCACCCGTTTGACGCAACTGACAAGGAGAGGTGGCATGAAACACAGTATCGACAGCCTGTTTACAGCCCTGTGGCAGGACTACCTGACGCAATGCCCGTCGGCGAAACCGATCCACCAACTGTTGGGAGATGGGGCTCCGCTGGTCAATGACCATGTGGCATTTCGCACTTTCAACCTGCCCGAGGTGGGGCTGGATCGCCTGGCCGCCCACTTCCTGGCCCTGGGCTATGAAGCCAAGGGGGAGTACCGGTTCGAAAAGAAGAAACTGTTTGCCCGCCATTTCGAACATCCGGATGGGAAGGCGCCGCTGGTCTTTATCTCAGAGCTACTGCTGGAGCAGTGCTCAGAGTCACTGCAGCAAACGGCCCGGGCGCTGGTTTCACAGCTGCCGGAGGGGGCTGCTGAGCAGCCGGACTTTCTCTACAGCGGCGCCCGGTGGCAGGTAGACCAAGCCGCTTACCACCAGTTGCGTCAGGAGAGCGAGTATGCCGCCTGGTTGGCAGCGTTTGGCTACCGGGCCAACCACTTCACGGTGCGGGTCAACGACCTGAGTCGGTATGACAGCCTGGAGGCGGTCAACACGGCCCTGGTCAAAGCAGGCTTTGACCTCAACCAGAGCGGCGGCGAGATCAAGGGTGACCCCAGCGTGTTGCTGGAACAATCCTCGACCTTGGCGGATCGCGTGGAGGTCAACTTCCGTGACGGAGCTTTGACCATCCCCGCCTGTTTCTACGAGTTTGCCCGCCGCTACCCTCAGCCCAACGGTCAGCTCTACACCGGCTTCGTGGCCGCCTCGGCGGACAAGATTTTCGAGTCCACCGACGCACGCTGATCCAGCGATTTATCGTCCCGTAGGGACCCAACTATCTGGCATCAAAAAAGGCATCCCTGGGGATGCCTTTTTGTTTGGCTTTGGCGATGATTTAACGGGTGCCGTACACCACGATAGTCTTGCCGTGGGCCTGGATCAGGTTCTGCTCCTCGAGCATCTTCAGGATCCGCCCTACGGTCTCCCGTGAGCAACCCACGATCTGACCGATCTCCTGGCGGGTAATCTTGATCTGCATCCCATCGGGATGGGTCATCGCATCCGGCTGGCGCGCCAGATTCAAGAGAGTCTGCGCGATTCGGCCTGCCACATCCAGGAAGGCGAGATCACCTACCTTCTGCGAGGTATCCTGCAGGCGATGGGCCATCTGTGCTGACAACTTCATCAGGATATCGGGGTTCACCTGGATCAGCTGACGGAACTTCTTGTAGGAGATCTCGGCGATCTCGCAGGGCGACTTTGCCCGTACCCAGGCGGTCCGCTCGGGCTGATCCTCGAACAAGCCCAACTCACCGATGAAATCGCCCTGATTGAGGTAGGAGAGGATCATCTCCTTGCCCTCTTCATCTTTGATTAGCACCGCAACGGAGCCCTTAACGATGTAGTACAGCGTGTCGGACTCTTCACCGGCATGGATCAGAGTGCTTTTGGCCGGGTACTTATGGATATGACAGTGGGACAGGAACCACTCCAAAGTCGGATCGGGCTTCGGCTTGCCAATCAACGCCATAGTCTTTATTCCCTTCAGTAGGATAAATCGCTTGAAACTTAATTCAGAATTCTAGGAGCAAATGTTAATAGCGTAAAGTGAGCAACACTTTGACGCCGATCCAACTTTTACGAAGAAGATCGTCGCCCGGCGCACATTTTTTTCCGAAATGCTTCATCCCATCAGCAACTGCGTTAACGGCCGGTTTGCAGTTTCTTCGCCTGCTCCGCCAACAGGCACTGCTGGCGTGTCTCCTTAATTTTGCGAATAAGCGGCGTCAGAATGAGTTCCATCGCCAGAGCCATCTTTCCACCAGGAACGACTAACGTATTGATACGTGACATAAAGCTTCCCTCGATCATACGTAGGTAATAGGGGAAGTTGGCGTCTTCGATGCCCCGAAAGCGGATCACCACGAAACTCTCATCCAGGGACGGGATATCTTTGGCGGAAAAGGGGTTGGAGGTATCGACCGTTGGCACCCGCTGAAAATTGATATGGGTGCGGGAAAACTGAGGCGTCATGTGAGCAACGTAGTCATCCATGGAGCGGACAATGGAGTCCATCACCTTTTCCCGACTGTGACCCCGCTCGCTGGTGTCACGGATGATCTTCTGGATCCACTCCAGATTGACGATGGGCACCATGCCGATCAAAAGGTCGGCGTGTTGTGCCACGTCCACCTCGTCCGTGACCACCGCACCATGAAGCCCCTCGTAGTAGAGCAGTTCACTGTCCGCAGTGAGTGGCTGAAAGGGGGTAAAGGTACCGGGCATCTGGTTGAAGGGGACGGCTTCATCAAAGGTGTGGAGATAGCGTCGGATCTGCCCCGCCCCAGTTTCGCCATATTCGGCAAAGAAGCGTTCCAGCGCCTCGAAGTCATTCGCCTCGGGGCCGAAGTAGCTGATCGCCCTGCCCTCCTCCCTGGCCTTGCGGATCGCCAGCTCCATCTCTCCCCGGGTGTAACGGTGGAAGCTGTCTCCCTCCACCAGGGCCGCACTGATCCCCAGCTGGCGAAAAATATGCTTAAACGCCTTGGTCGTGGTGGTGGTACCCGCACCGGAGGAGCCGGTCACGGCAATAATGGGGTGCTTTGCCGACATAGATGATTCAATCCTTGGTAAACATACTGTGGTTAGGGGAGAGGAACGAGGGTCAATTTTCCAGCGCTGCGGCCACCTCATCGGCCCGGCGGATCGCCACGCTCTCCTCCTGCTCAGAAAATTCCACCACCAACTCGCCGAGCCTCAGCGCATGATGCGCCCTGGCCGCCGAGTCGGCGAGACGCTCTGGGGTGAGCTCATCAAAGCCCTCGTCCCCCACCTGACCGAGCAGGTACTCACGGATCAGGTTCTCCAGGGTTTCCGGCGGCAGAGCCTCTTTCAGGGTGGCGTAGTCGATCAGCATGGGCGATCCGATTAGGGAGTAGCCGTTCATTGTCGCCCCCGCTGCCCACCCCGTCAATTCTGGGCGTTCAATGCCTTGCCACAAAGCCCCTCCCGTAGGTGACAATGTCGGTTTCTGTTGGGTTAAAACAGGTAACGCAGCGCAGTCTGAAAGGCGACATCCGCACTGTTATCCGCATGCACGCTGTTTTGCAGTACGCCCAGTTGCCAGCACAGGCGCTGGTATCGAAAGCGGTAGGCCAGGGCGATCTCGTGGGTAGATTTGGACAGCTCGGCGGCCCGTTTCAGCCCCCCCTGGCTGACCAGGTACTGCAGCTCCATGCTGTGCCTGGGGTGCCACTGAAATCGGTACCCCAACGCCAGGTGCCACTGGTAGGGGCGGACCGGTGCCGCCAGGACCCGCTGCGCACCGCTGTGACTCAGTGCCGCCATGGCATTAAAGCGGTGCCGTTGAGTGTGGTACCCGTAATCCCACTGCAGTGCCTGGTCCCAGCGCCCTCCCCCTCGCCATAGGGTTGGCCCCTGATGGTATTGAACCGTGACGCGGCTGCTCATCTGGTGCCGCTCTCGCTGCCACCACCGAAAGCCAACGCCCAGCTCGGTTTGCCGACTCAGCGTCCGGGAAGAAAAATCGTCCTGGGCCAGGCCGTACTCTGGGAAGCGGGACATAAAACGGTGCTTGGGAACCTGATCTCGACCGTTCTGGCCGATGCCAAAGAGGTCGTGGAATGTGAGGGAAAGTTGATCCAGGTGAGCATCATCGCTGCGCCCAAGGGTATGGCCGAGTGACAGCTGCCAACGCTCGTTGGGGCTGAATTCGAGGAGCAGGCCGTAATCCATCCGGTAGTAGTCCAGCTCATACGTCTCGTTAAGCGCGTAGATACTGGCGCCCTGGACCAGGACGGAGAGTGACCATCCCGAATCATAACTCGTCGCCGCTGGGACAGGACTCAGCCTTAGGCTTTTGGCTGGCGCCGGGGAGCGCATCGCCAAAGGGGCATCCTCGAAATAGGTGGCGTGTGCTGAGGGCTCGCACCCCAACCACATCAGGAGAGCGATCCCGCTTCGATACCATGGGCTCATAAACCCCTCGAGTAGCGGATCGGATCTCTCAGTCTAGATTAAAAACCTTAAGTCGCAGCGAGGTAGCCGAGAATACGCCGCTCCAGATAATACCGTGGCGACCAGGGCCAACCCCCTTCGATAAAACCGACGTGGCCCCCGTTAGGACAGAGCTCCAACTCCACCGATGGACTCAGCTCATCGGGAGCCGGGATCACCGCTTCAGTCATGAAAGGGTCATCCACCGCATGGAGCAGCAGGGTCGGCACGGCGATATGGGCCAAGAAAGCCTTACCGCTGGCTTGTTGATAGTAATCCTCGGCACCGGAAAAACCGTTGAGCGGTGCCGTGACTCGGTCATCAAACTGGTAAAAGGTCTTAAGCCGGCTCAGTTCCTGCTCAGTCAGGGGTAACTGATCCAACTTATCCCGGGTCTTCTGCTGCAACCGACCGATCAGATGCGTCTGATAGACGCGTGAGAACCCCCTCTCCATGCGCCGCGCACAGGCTGCCAAATCCAGAGGCGCCGACACCACGACGGCCCGTTCGACCCTGGCATACTCTCGCTGCTCGCCCAGGTACTTCACCAGTTGGTTTCCCCCCAGCGAATAGCCCACCACCCAGAGAGGGCTCTCTGGATACTGTCGTTTAAGCTCCGTGATCACCGCCATCAGGTCATCACTGGCGCCACTGTGGTAACTGCGAGTCAACCGGTTGGGCTCACCTGAGCAGGAGCGTTGATGCATCGCCACCGCAGCCAGAGATTGGTTTTCCGCATCGCTGAGCAAGCGACGCATGTAGTGGGAATCGGCGCTGCCTTCCAGGCCGTGCACCAGCAACAAAAGGGGCGCGTTGTGGTCGGGCCGGCGCTGCCAATCCAGATCGATAAAATCCCCGTCTGTCAGCTCCAACCGCTGCCGGTTCAATGCCTGGGGATGGGAGGGCTTAGTGAGCACCGGCCAGATGGTTTGAAGGTGTGCGTTGCGCCACCAGCGCGATGGTCGAAATCCGGGTTTGATGGTCATAACAGCCGCTCGGGAGTCGGAATGCAATCTCAAGCGACTCACTTTACCCGCACCTCCCTGCTCTTGCCACTGGCACAGCCGATGAATATCGGCGCTGGTATTAGCATTTGAAAACTCGGAGCAAGAGGGGCCAGGAGGGACAGAGTTTACAGAGCCGCCACAATCTTTGTCAGGCAGGATATTCGAGGCAAAAAAATGCCCACAACAACAGGTTGCGGGCCGGTTTTTTTGGGTCTCATCTCAACGGCGCTAGCGGTTGATAAGACCAATTTTTGCAGGGAGGATGATGAGTCCGTAAGAGTAGACGCCTCGAAAAATAAAAAGTTCACCGGTCCGAGGAAAATTTTCACAGGCTATCCGGTGGACAGATAAGCGTCGGCATCACCGCTGGGTGCCTGGCTGGCAAAAGATCGCCGCTCACCGGGCCAACATGCTTGCTGGAGCCAAGGTTCGTCACGGCATAAGGGAGAAGTTCGAAACAAAAAAAAGCCCACAGTGACAGGCTGTGGGCGGGTTCTTGAGTCTCATCTCAACGGCGCTAGCGGTTGATAAGACCAATCTTTTTGCAGGGAGGATGATGAGTCCGTAATAGTAGACGCCCCGCGGGGGGAAAAGTTCGCGTCCCGTTGAAGGGGAGCAAAATAAAAAATGCATCACCCTGTTTTTAATAGTAAAAATTTTTGAAAAAATTATCGCCGTCTCGTCCAGAAGCCTGGCGTATGCGACACGACTGGCCTTTCATTGGCAGAATGAGGGCGCTACCCTAGCGGCGCAGCCTAATAAAGGAGTCATTATGAATCGCACATTGGAGCGTTACCCCATCGGCACACCAGGCCAACCTTGGGGCGATGCAGAACGAGCACAGTGGAGAGCACAGGCACAGATCCAGCGCAGTTACGCCGAGGAGGTGCTCACCAAGATCACCGCACTGGGCGACCGCTTTGACCTCTGCCAATATGGCGCACTCTCCTACGATCCTGATCGCTACCCTCTCTATGCCCTGCAAAGCCGCGACTGGCACCCTGACCGCCCCAAAGTGCTGATCACCGGTGGTGTTCACGGCTATGAAACCAGTGGCGTCCAGGGGGCCCTGGCGTTTATGGACCAAGTCGCCGAACGCTACGAGGACCAGATCGATCTGCTGGCTCTGCCCTGCATCAGTCCCTGGGGCTACGAAACGATTAACCGATGGAATCCCCTCTGTGTCGATCCCAATCGCAGCTTCATGGAGAACAGTCCCTCGGAGGAAGCCGCCGCAGCCATGGCCTATGTTGCGTCTCAAGGCGTGAATTTCCTTGCCCATCTGGACCTGCACGAAACTACCGACAGCGATAAAACCGAATTTCGGCCAGCCCTGATGGCTCGGGATGGCAAACCCTTCGATGCCGCCAGCGAGCATATACCCGACGGGTTCTACACCGTAGATGACAGTGATCGGGCTCAGCCCGCGTTTCAGCGCGCCATCATCGAAGCGGTCAGTGCTGTCACCCACATCGCCCCGGCAGACGAGAAGGGCGAGATCATCGGCGCGCCGGTGCAGCAAGAGGGGGTGATCCACTACCCGAAGAAGCAGCTGTTTCTCTGCGGCGGCATGACCGATGCCCCCTACGTCACCACCACCGAGGTTTACCCCGACAGCCCCAATGCCTCCCCGGCGCAATGCAATGCTGCCCAGGTCGCCGCCGTGGTGGGTGCCCTGGACTTCCTGCTGGCACGCTGAGCCGACGCGTTTCATGCGGGGCTCATCGGCTTACGATGAGCCCACCCAGCTGCTCACCTTTCCTCACCAACGCATACTTATACAAAAATACTGCATCGGAAAGCACCGAGTGCTTGACCGCCAACTCCTGCCTGTTATTATCCAGCCAAATCATTTGATATTCACTTTATAAGAATAAAAATTCATCGAGGACGTTGTACGATGACAGAACAGATCCTAGCTCCCGCGCCGCCCAAGGGGCTGAATACGACCCGGAACATCCTGCTGTTTGCCATCCCCTCCCTGCTGGGGCTGATCTTCTTCCTGGCACCTCTGACAGTCGATGGCCAGTTCACCTTTCCCCTGGCCCTGATGGCTAAGGGCCTTAAGGGGCTTCTGGGGGACGCCATCCTGCCGACGGTGACCTCCGTCATCTGTGCCACCGCGCTGATCTCCTGCCTGGCCACCCTGATCCAGCCGAAGTGGGTTTCAGGCTCAGCGCTGATGACCCGCCTGTTCGTGGTCACCAAGCCATGGTTGCTGATCCGGATTTTTGGGGCGGTCTTTACCCTGATGGCCCTCAACCAATGGGGCCCGGAGATCATCTGGAGCGGAGATACCGGTGGTCTAGTACTGAACGACCTTTTGCCGTCGCTCTTTGTCACCTTCTTCTTCGCCGGCCTGCTGCTGCCTCTGCTTCTGAACTTTGGCCTGCTTGAACTGCTTGGCACCCTCTTGAGCAAAGTGATGCGGCCCCTGTTCAGACTCCCGGGTCGCTCCGCTATCGACTGCCTCTCCTCCTGGCTCGGCGATGGCACCGTCGGGATCATGCTGACCTCCCAACAGTACGAAGAGAAAAAGTACACCGAGCGGGAGGCGGCTGTCGTTGCGACCATGTTCTCCATCGTCGGGATCTCCTTCTCACTGGTCGTACTGACCCAGGTGGGGCTGGAGAACTACTTCGTGCCCTTCTATGGCGCCATCTGTCTGTCCGGTGTGGTCGCCGCCATGGTGCTCCAGCATCTGCCGCCACTCTCCTACAAGAAAGACCGCTACATCGATGGCAGCACCCCCAACCGGGACGATGAGCTGGTGCCGGCAGGTATGTCCGCCAGTCAATATGGCTTCCAGCTGGCGCTGCAGCGGGTCAATAAGATCGACAACCTGGGCGGTGTCGCCAAGCAGGGGCTGCATAATGCTCTGGACATGGTTATCGGGATCCTGCCGGTCGTCATGGCGGTCGGTACCATCGGCCTGGTCATTGCCGAAGCCACGCCACTGTTCAGCTGGCTTGGTGCCCCCTTCGTCCCCGTTCTAGAGCTACTCCAGGTTCCCCTGGCGGATCAGGCGGCACAGGCAGTGATGGTGGGCTTTACCGATATGTATGTCCCCTCCATCCTGGTGACCGGGCTGGAAAGTGAGATGACCCGCTTCATCATCGCGGCCCTGTCCGTAACCCAGCTGATCTTCATGTCAGAGACCGGCTCCGTTATCCTGAGTTCCAAGCTGCCGTTGAACATCTTTGAACTGATGGCGATCTTTATCCTGCGGACGCTGATCACCCTCCCCATCATCGTGCTGGTGGCCCACTGGGTGTTCTGACACAAGGCTCTTCTCCCCAGAACGCACAACGCCACCCGAGTCGGGTGGCGTTTTTCTTACAAACCCTTGGTACTCATTCGCGACGCAACAGACCATCGGCTTCCGCCTTATCCAGCTTCTGCTCCAGCACCTCCCACAAGGGGGCGACTCCCCGGCCGATACGACGGTTGATCTGAAGCACCTGGTTCTTGCTGATGCCATGCTTTTGCCAGCTGTGCCCCCCTCCGTTGAGGTTCTGCATCAGCGGTGGAACCCGATCCATCGCCTTGGCAAACCTTGCATCTGCACTCTCTCCCGCCTCGAACTCCAGCCACAGCGCCAAATACTCCCGTTGTTGCTGCTCATCGGGCAACAAGGCCAACAAGCGGCGAACCCCCTGTTCCTCGGCCGCTTTGTTCTCTGGCGTCTCACTGGCGTAGATGATGGTGTCACCGGCATCAATCTCGCCCAGGTCATGGATCAGCAGCATCCGGATCACCCGGTCAATATCGACCGGCTCATTGGCATAATCCTTGAACATCAGTGCCGTCAGGCAAACGTGCCAACTGTGCTCGGCGGAGTTCTCGAAGCGGGTGAGGCCCACGGGGCGTGTCTGGCGATGAACATCTTTGAGCTTTTCAATCTCAACCATAAAGTCGAGGATCTGGCAGATCTGGCTGTGCATGACGGGCTCCTAAGGTTGGGCCCGCCATTCTAACCGTCCCGGGTCCGGGCCCGCGAGCGCAGTGGTCACTTAAAGCCGCAGGGGGGCGCAGTAATCAACGATAACCCCAGGGAGCCGGCGGCGCCTCCACCGGTTTGGTCAGGTCGAAATCAATGCGAAACTCCCGGGCATCCCGGGTGAGGTGGTAGGTGAAGCGGTCCGGATAGACCTGCATATGCCAGACGTTGCCATTGGACTGGGGGAACCCCAGGCGGGTGAAAAGATCCTTGGAATAGTCATCCGCAGGGAAACGCTGGTAATTCCCATAACCACGCTCCAGGGTATGGCCACCGTACATGGTGGACTCATCGTCACTGCCATCGGGCTGGCGGTGATCATGCTTGAGCAGGATACCGGCACCGGTCTGAGTCAGGATCCAGGTCCGAGAGGCATTCTCGCCAACATGGAAGGGGATCTGGATCTGGTCCTCCTCACACACCCGCACATGCATAACCAATCGCTGACTGGTGAAGCCATCCCCCTCACGGCCACCGGCGACGAGCTTGCCCTCGTAAGCTTTGCCACAGTGCGCCCGAAGCTGATCAAAGAAGGCCACCTGTTCCGGCACCTTGGTGGTAAATGCGGCCTGGGCCGAAAGGCTGAGCAGGCAGGCGCCCCCCAAAGACAGCAGTGTGAATTTATGCATTCTGTTCTCCTTTTTGCCACCGCACTATAGGAGGGAGCCAAGTGGGGAGGCAAACCGGGCCCACCAACCAAAACACTACCAGTGCGAACCTGAATAGGAGATCCATCCAAGTTTATGCTTACAGCGTGTCAATATGAGGCGCAGGGGCAATAAGCGCCAGCATAATTATGGATATACAACTTACACCATTAAAATCATACATTTAACAACAGAGCCCAGAAGATCACTCTGCTTAACCGGCGCCTCTGTGACGGGTAGCCATAAAAAACGGCCCCCAGGGAGGCCGTTGATCTGACAGAGTAGAGTTGGGCTTACAGTGCCGCTTCAAGCTCCGGCAACACGTCAAACAGGTCCGCCACCAAGCCGTAGTCGGCCACCTGGAAGATGGGTGCCTCCTCATCCTTGTTGATGGCGACGATCACCTTGGAGTCCTTCATTCCCGCCAGATGCTGAATGGCACCGGAGATCCCGACGGCAATGTAGAGTTGCGGCGCGACGACTTTACCGGTCTGTCCCACCTGCATGTCATTGGGCACGAAACCGGCGTCGACTGCGGCACGGGAAGCGCCGACGGCGGCGCCCAGCTTGTCGGCAATACCATCCAGCAGCTTAAAGTTCTCACCATTGGCCATGCCACGGCCACCGGAGATCACCACTGAGGCAGCCGTCAGCTCGGGACGGTCCGAAACGGCCAGCTTGTCTTCAATATGCGCACTGGTCGCGGCGTCATGGACGGCACCTATGCTGTCCTGCGGCGCGTTGCCCCCCTCGGCGGCCACGGCATCGAAGCCGGTACCCCGGACAGTGATCACCTTGACCGGATCCTCTGACTGAACGGTAGCGATAGCATTGCCGGCATAAATGGGACGAGTAAAGGTATCGGCGCTTTCCACGCTGATGATCTCGGAGATCTGGTTTACATCCAGCCCAGCGGCGACCCGCGGCGCAATGTTCTTACCTGTGGTCGTCGCCGCAAACAGGAGATGGCTGAAACCGGTACCCAGTTCCGTCACCAGGGCGGCCACGTTTTCCGCCAGTTGATGTTCATAGGCAACGTTATCCGCCACCAGAACTTTATCGACAGCCTCGATGCGGCTGGCCTGATCGGCAACCGCCTGACAGCCACTCCCCGCCACCAGTAGGGTGATCTCCTGACCGATCGCCTTGGCCGCGGCCAGGGTATTCAGCGTTACCGGCTTCAGCTCGCTGTTGTCATGCTCTGCAATAACCAAAGTGGTCATAACCTAATCCTTTTCGCTGTCGCCTCGCCGCCTGGGCACCGAGGCACAATTCCATAGTCAACCGGGCGCTTCACAGCACCTTGGCTTCGTTCTTCAGTTTATCTACCAACTGCGCCACACTGTCGACCTTGACGCCGGCCTGGCGTACTGGTGGGTTTTCTACCTTCAGTGTCTTCAGCTTGCAGGTCACCGCCACGCCAAGATCATCCGCGGTGACCACTTCGAGCGGTTTACGCTTGGCCTTCATGATGTTGGGCAAAGAGGCATAGCGGGGTTCATTCAGACGCAGATCCGTGGTGACCACGGCGGGCAACGACAGTTTCAGGGTTTGCAACCCGCCGTCGATCTCCCGGGTCACGATGGCGTGTTCGCCTTCGATCACCAACTCAGACGCGAAGGTGGCCTGGGGCAGGCCAGTCAGTGCAGCCAGCATCTGGCCGGTCTGGTTGTTATCGGAATCGATCGCCTGTTTACCCAGCAGCACCAGGCCGGGCTGCTCCTGCTCCACAACCTTGCTCAACAGCTTGGCGATGGTCAGTGGATCCATCGCCTCACTGACGTCGACCTGGATCGCTCTGTCGGCACCCAATGCCAAGGCGGTACGCAACTGCTCCTGACAGGCTTTATCACCAATGGAGACCACCACGATCTCATCGGCAACCCCCTTCTCCTTGAGTCGTACCGCCTCTTCGACGGCGATCTCACAAAAGGGGTTGATGGCCATCTTAGTGTTGGCCAGGTCCACATCGGAGTTATCGGATTTCACCCGAACCCGTACGTTGTAATCGATTACGCGTTTTACCGCGACCAGTACTTTCATCGCTTCTACCTGATTTGACTGAGCGTCCTGTGTGGCACAAGGGGTGCGCATCCTTGACGCAGGAAAGAGGATCCCATTGTGTGTATGACGCTTCACTTTGCCAATGACCAATTCGGCCAAAGCCACCGACACAACCGGCCAGCCAAGTTTACACCCTTACCCAGATAGACACTTCCCACCCTTCACCATGATGAAGAATGCGAGCACACACTTACACCATTGAGCCTTTCAAAAGCGACTTTCGATAATCTCCAGGTGTCACCCCTTCCCACTGGCGAAAGGCACGAATGAAGGGGCTGGGATCATCAAATCCGACCAGTCTTGCGACATCAAAAATAGACAGATCCGGACAGCTGAGGTAATCCAGCGCGGCCTCCTTCCGACAGGCATGCTTTAACCGGGTGTAGCTGGTTCCCTCCTCCGCCAAGTGTCTTCGCAGCGTGCGATCGGACATCCCTAACTGGCTGGCGACAGTCGAAAGGCTGGGGAGCGGGCGGCTGAAATCCCGACCGAAAAGTGCCCGGATACGAGCACTGACGGAGCTATCACCATTGACCATCACCATCAGCTGATAGGGAGCGGTTTTCAGGAAACCACGCCAGGCCGCTTCTCCCTGGACCAAGGGTTGTTTCAACCAACGAGCGTCAAACTCAAGTCGGTTATCCGCCATCGCAAACCGCAAATCAGACTGGAACAGCCACTCGTAATCCTGACGGTTAGGCTGCTCGGCAAAGGTAAAACAGGCACGCTGCAGAGGCAGCCGCCGACCGATCATCCAGCTCATGAAATGGTGCCAGATGGAGAGCGTTGTGCGGATCAGTGTCGGTGACTCGTTGGATACCACATTTTTTAGCGTCCCCGCCGGCAGCGTTTTCAGGGCGACAAAATGAAAGTGGGCAGTCTCACCCGAAACAGAGAGGTGGGGTTTGATGGTGGGGCCTTTGCATATCTCGTAAAACTCACTGCACCGATGCAGGGCATCTTCCAATGTGGCACAGTGCGCGATGCAATAGCACATCATCCGGAACATCCCGTTGGGGGTTTTCCCACCGGTCAACAGGCCGAAGGAGTCATCTTGCGCCAGGTTCACAAGACGTTGGTAAAGTCGACCAAACTGGCGAACCGGAAGATCATTTTGCTGCGTCAGCATGGATTCCGTGATGCCACTGGCACTGAGCAGGGACACCACGTCATAACCTTGTTGACGGGCGTGACTCAGCAACACCTCGATATAGTCCATGGAGACCCCTTCCCGCTTACTCACCACTCCTTTCTCCCCGCTCTCCGTTCACCTGGCTGTATCCTGCCACGATTGGATCGAGAGAGAAAAATCAAACCGGAAAACAGCGGCGCCCACACTCAGGTGGGCGCCGGTAGATAACAGAAAACGCGCATCGTCAGCGATCCAGATAGAGGTCCCGCATCAGGTGCTCGCACGCCGGGTCCACTTTGTAAGGTTCGAAATCGACCACTCCGCTATCGCGCAGAACCTGCTCATCAGTAAGGCACTGACCGGTCAACGATGCTTCCTCCGAGGTTAGGATCGCCATCGCCGCATCCGCCATGATTGCCGGTGTCCGTGAGCGCTTCAGCAAAGCCGCATCGATGGCATATTCAACTGCCGCAGTCGCTATCGTGGTCTGAGGCCAAAGGCAGTTGCAGCGGACCCCATCTCCCTTAAGCTCCTCTGCTAGGCCCAGAGTCAACAAAGTCATGCCATATTTGGTGACGGTGTAGGGGCCGTAGGGCCCAAGCCAGTGTGGCGCCAAATTAATTGGGGGGGAGAGCGTTAGGATCTGTGCGTTTTCAGTCTGTTTGAGGTAGGGGATAGCAGCCTTACTGCACACCAGGGTACCCCGTGTGTTGACGCTATGAATAAGGTCAAAACGATCGATATCCGTATGCTGTACCGGAGTCAGCGCAATGGCGCTGGCGTTGTTGACCAGAACGTCCAGACCGCCAAAACGATCCACGGCCTGGGCCATGGCACTTTGAACTTCCTTCTCATCCCGGACGTCCAGTTTCACGGCCATCGCCTGGCCTCCAGCCTCCTCAACCTCTCGCGCAACACTGTGGATGGTACCGGACAGTTTAGGGTGGGGCGTATCGGATTTGGCCGCGATCACCACGTTTGCGCCCTGTTTTGCGCATGCAATGGCAATCTCTCTGCCGATCCCTCGGCTGGATCCGGTAATGAAAACGGTTTTACCTGCTAACTTGCTCATTGAGTGCATCCTGGCTGGCTGAAAAATCAGATAATCAGTCATAAACCTAAGGGCAAGAGAACAAAAAGCAAACAAGAAACGGTCAATACCAGCAAAACCCGTCAATACGCGGTCGGCTATCAGTCAGGTCTGGCTTGCCAGATCAAGGGGCTCGCTCTTCGTGCAATACAGGAGGGGTAGAGGTGGCGCGCAGATACGAAAAAGGCCCTGTCCGAAGACAGGGCCTTGATCTGAATAAGCGTCTGGCGATGACCTACTCTCACATGGGAACTCCCACACTACCATC